>JBIQNJ010000030.1:0-29173 GCA_044462445.1 Truepera radiovictrix
GCAGCAACAGGAGCAGCTGCCCCTGGCTGCCGGTCGCGACCTCGGTGATGGCCCTACCCGTCTCGAGCAGTAGCTGAACCCTGCCCGTGGTGGGGTCATACGACCATATCCTGCCCGTGCTGAAGTCTGCATACACGTAATGGCCGGCCAGCTCTGGCAGTTGCGGGTCGGACACGAAGGTGCCGCCGGTCACAGACTGACCCCCCTGGGGGTCCAGGCGCAGGTGGCCGTACGCCACTAGCGGGTCGATGAAGTGGGCCGCCTGGCACTCGGGGTCCACGGGCTCGGGTCGCGTCGGCAGCAGCATGCACTCGTGCGCCTCGCGGGCCGGCCAGCCGTAGTTGCCGCCCCTGACGACATCGTTGATCTCCTCCCAGCGGTCCTCACCCACGTCCGCCACGTACAGCCTGCCCTCGGGGCTGAAGGTGAACTTCCAGGGGTTGCGGAAGCCTAGTGCCCAGATCTCGGGCATGGCGCCGGCCGCAGCTGCTGCCGGATCGCTGGCGGCCGTGAAGGGGTTGTCGTCGGGAACAGAGTACGGGTCGCCTGCTAGGTCTATGCGCAGGATCTTGCCGAGCGGGTTGCCGAGCAGCTGCGTGGGGGCGGGTCTCACGTAGAGCTTCTCCACGCTGGACTCCCCGGAGCCGATGCTGACGTAGAGCATGCCGTCGGGCCCGAACGCCACCTGGCCGCCGTGATGGAACGGCTCGGGGACCTGGAAGCGCAGCACCACGCGCTCCTGCGTGCGGTCGGCGCTCAGTCCATCGGGGGCTACGGGGTAGGTGGTCACGAGCAGGTCGCCCGTACCCTTCTCTGTGTAGGCCGCGACCATCCGCCGCGGCGCCTCCGGTGTTCCTGCCACCGGCTCGAGCGCCACGGTGAAGAGCCCCTGTTCGCCGAGCGCGCCCGTGACCCTGCCGGTCAGGTCGAGGAACGGCTGCGCGGCTACCTCGCCGCCCCGTACCAGCCACACCTGGCCCTGGAGAGACACCACCAGCAGGCTGCCGGCTTCGTCACCCAGCGGTGTAGCCGCTACCGGCAGGGTTATGCCGGCTATCTCGGTGGCTATGGTGTACCGGGTCTCCGACTGCTGCACCGGTGGTATCTCTACGGTCTCGGGGTACACCCAGATCTGGGCATAGGCGGTCATCAGTGAGGTCGTCAGGAGAACCGCTAAGAGGGAACGATCGAAGCGCATAGCAACACTCCTAAAGAGTCAACGAGGCGAACGCGTGCACACCAGGCGCGAGAGGGTTCACTTAGGCGAGCCGGGGGCGCGTGGCGCCGATGCCAGGAAGCGCTCGTCAGGTGCTTCCGGTGCGTTGGCGGACCGCCACTCGAACCACTCCCGGAACGCCTCCGTAGAGGCGCGCGAGCTCTCGATGCGCCAGTCGGTCTCTTTGTCTTCGTTGAACCAGATGATGGCTTCGAGCCGGCCGAAGGCCGTGGTGCTGAGCATGTCTCTGATCCAGTCTGCCTTGCTGCCCCCATGCTCGGCGGACGCGACCTCGGCTATCCACACGGGCTGCGGTCCGATGGCCGTTATGCGCTCGTAACCTGCGGCGAACACCTGCTCGAAGGTGCGCCAGCCGATGTGCGGCCGCGTGTCGCCCCAGTTGTAGCCGTCGAGCGCCAGCACGTCCACGTAGTCGTGGCCGGGGTAGTAGTTCTCCATGCGGTTGGCTTCGGTGCGGGGCTCGTCGGTGACGTTGGGGCTGAACACCCAGCGCACGTTGTAGGCGCCCTCCTCCCGGAAGAGCGTAACGATATGGCGCCACGCCAGCACCAGCGCGCCGGGGTCACCGTGCCACGGCGTCCAGTCACCGTTCATCTCGGGGAAGGGGCGCACGTAGAGCATGCCCGGGGCCTGGGCGGCCTGGCGTGCCCACTCGCGGATGTAGTCGTCGTGGACACCGAGCGCGATATCGGCCACGTCGGCATCGTGCGACTGCCAGGAGACGAGGGGGATGCGGTCATGCTCAAGCAGGTCGTTGACCGGGATGGGGTCGTAGTCGTGATCCCACGACGTGTACCAGTGGCCCACGTCGAACTCGCCGCCGACCTCGCTCTCGAGCTGCTTGAAGGCGTGCAGGTCGTGCCAGAAACCGGACGGTACGAACGCGCCCATGAGCGGGCCCGTGAAGCTGGTAGGGGTGGAGTTGACCTGCGTCACCGGCGCCACGCAGCCGGCCAGCGCCAGCATGATGAGGAGCGCTGCCGTGCCTCTGAACGCGGCACGCTCCTGGTGCCTAGCACCGTCAGAGGACGCGCCTGTGACCTTGGCTGTGCGTTGCAGGGTGCCCTCCAGAGATCAACGGTACCGCCCTACGGGGAGTGGGTGGACCGTATGGCTGTGAGTTTACCCACACCCGGTTGGAGGGGGCAACGCTTGTGCGTTAATGAACCGAAAGTCGGTTAACCGGTCACTCGGTCCTGACGGCGGCGATGGCGGTGCCGCCGGCGAGCGCGGTGCGGAAGGCCTGGACCACGCTGACGTGCGAGGCGATGCGCCAGTCTTCTTCCTTGTCCTGGTCGAACCAGACGATAGCCTCGATGCGCTCGAAGCCGGTCGTGGCGAACATCTCCTGCACCCACGCGGCCTTGTCGCCGCCCTTGTGGCCGGAGGCCACCTCAGCGATCCACACAGGCTGGTCGCCGAGGGCGGTGATGCGCCCGTATGCATCCTGGAAGACCTCGGTGAAGGTGCGCCAGCCTATGTACGGCCGCGCCGTGCCCCAGTTGTAGCCGTCGAGCGCCAGCACGTCCACGTAGTCGTGGCCGGGGTAGTAGTTCTCCATGCGGTTGGCTTCGGTGCGGGGCTCGTCGGCGACGTTGGGGCTGAACACCCAGCGCACGTTGCTCGCGCCTTCGCCATCGAAGATGCTTACCACACGCCGCCACGCCGCCTTGAAGGTGTCGGTGCTGCCGTTCCACGGGGCCCAGCTGCCGTTCATCTCGGGGAAGGGGCGCACGTACACGAGGCCGGGAGCTGTGGCCGCGCCGCGGGCCCATTCGCGGATGTACTCGTCGTATAGGCCGGCGGCGATGTCTGCCACGCTCTGGCGGTGCGGCTGCCAGCTGATCATGGGGATGCGGCCACCCTGCGAGGCTACGAGGACGAGCTCTGGGTAGTAAGGGTTCTCCCAGTTGGTGAACCAGTGCACGATGTCGAGCCTACGGCCGATATCCGTCTCGAGCTTGAGCACGGGGTCGAGACCCTGCCACACGCCGCCCAGCGTGAACGCTCCGAACATCACAGAGTCGCCGAGCGCGCCGTCTTGCAGCTGCTCTTCGTGAACCTCGTGGCGCGGCTCGTACTTCACTAGCTGATCCAAGCTCTGCGCCGAGCAGGCGCTGAGCAGGAACGCAGCTACGATAGAAGCAAGGATACGGATGGCGCGAGTGCCATACGAGGAAGAAGAGTTGACGTTACGTATGCCTAGCATCTCACCCTCGGACCGGGTCTCGGTCCGTAGGACGCTTCGCCGACGCTAGCCTCTGTTCGCGCTCTCGCGCTAAGAGTGTCCCACTGGCCGGTTGCGCTACTGGCTCCGCCTGTTCCAAGCGCCCAAATGCAGAACAGGTTTCAACGCCTCCACGACCCGGTGTTACCCGGGCGCCCGAACGGTTCGGGCTACGGAGCCTTCGTGGGAAGGTCCGCGCCTGGAAAGCTGCGGCTGGTTAAGGAAGAGGGGACAACTCATCCTTGGCCGGTTGCGCTACTCGCTCCACCTGTCTCAAGCGCCCACGTACGAGGCAGGTTTCTCAGCTTCCAAGCAGGGAAGACTAGTTCCCTAAGCTGGGATAGTAGCACAAAGATGAGCGTTCTGTGTGAGAACGTCGACTTTAGAGTGCGACGCATGAGAGAGCTGTGTGGGCGTATCCGGTAGCGATGCCCGCGAAGCGCGGTGCCCCGCGGATGTGGCCTGCTCCTAGGCAGCCCGGTGCAGCAGTACTGTTGGGCCGCGGTAGCATGCGCCCGTGAGCTACCCCGGCAGCCGACCAGACTCTGCATCGTCAGCCGACGGTGTCGTCGAGCCCCAACAGCAGCTCAGCGCAGAACGGCCTCTGCGCTTCGAGACCGTGGCCCGCAGAGGCATGGCGCGGGCCGGCCTGCTGCACACGCCGCACGGCACGGTGGCGACGCCCGCGTTCGTGGCCGTTGGCACCCAGGCGAGCGTCAAAGGCGTAACTCCGGCACTGGTGGCAGAGACCGGCACACAGCTGCTGTTCGCCAACACTTACCACCTCTACCTCAGACCGGGCGCCGAGCTCGTGGCCCAGCACGGCGGCTTGCACCGCTTCATGCGCTGGAACGCCCCCATCCTCACGGACTCGGGCGGCTTCCAGGTCTTCTCGCTCGGGGCCTCCATAGACCACGGCGTGGGTAAGGTGGCCTCCATCTTCCCGGGTGAGGAGGCGCCCACCAAGCTCCGCCGGCAGAGCGGCAGCGGCATGGTGAAGGTGCGAGAGGAGGGGGTGGAGTTCAAGAGCCACATCGACGGCTCGAAGCACTGGTTCACGCCCGAGAAGTCGATAGAGGTGCAGCGTAGGCTGGGCGCAGACATCGTGCTGGCCTTCGACGAATGCACCAGCCCTCTGCACGACGAGGCGTACACCCGGGCGTCGCTGGAACGCACCCACCGCTGGGCAGAACGAAGCCTGCAAGCCTTCCAGGCCGGCTCGCCGCTGCACGGCTACCCCCAGGCCCTCTACGGCATCTTGCAGGGCGGGGCCTTCAAGGATCAACGGCTGGAGAGCGCGCGCGTCATCGGCTCCATGCCGTTTCATGGCGTCGCGGTCGGCGGCAATCTGGGCTCCACCCACCAGGACATGTACGACATCCTCGACTGGACCGTGCCGCTGCTGCCCGACGAGCTACCGCGCCACCTGCTCGGCATAGGCGACGTTCCCGGCATCTTCGAAGCGGTGGCGCGCGGCGTAGACACGTTCGACTGCGTGGCGCCCACGCGCAACGCGAGGACGGCCACCATCATGGTGCGGCGCGACGACGACGGGCGCATAGCCGGCCGCTTCAGGCTGAACCTGAGGGGGGCGGCGTACGAGAACGACACGCGCCCGCTGGAGGCGGGCTGCGACTGCTACACCTGCAGCAACTTCACCCGCGCCTACGTGCGCCACCTGTTCCGGGCCGGTGAGCAGCTAGGGCCACAACTGGCAACGGTCCACAACCTCAGGTTCATGGCGCGTCTCATGCACGACATCCGCCAGGCGCTGCTGGCGGGCACGTTCGAGCGGTTGCGAGAGGAGACTCTGGGCGGCGAGTCGGCCTCGCCCTGAGCGCTCGAACGGCCGGGGCCGCATGGCGTCTGCGGGTTAGAAGCTGCGCTCGATGAGGTCGATGATGGTGCCGTCCTGCGTCACGAAGCGCACCACACCGATGCCCGGTACGAAGTAGAGGTCCAGTATCGTCTGCCCGCCCGTGCTCGTGAGCGTGGTCTGCCGCAGCAGCAAGGCGTTGAACCGGCCCGCCGGCGTGTCGACGCCGCGCATGCCCACGGCTTCGGAGTCGAGAGTGAGGCTGAAGCCTGGCAGGTTAGTGGTGCTGGTCCAGCGCTGCCCCGGCACGATCGGCTCGGGCGGGTAGACGAGCAGGCCCGGCTGGTACGGGAACAGCTGACCGCCGGCTGCGGTGCCGTGGCTGATCACACCGCTGGCGCCGTACTCCAGGTAGTCCTCGGATATAGGCACGCCCTCGAAGTAATGAACGAGCACCCACACCTGCCTCCCGTTCAGGTCGCGCTGGCCAGAGAGGGTCTGCGTCTCGCCTGACGAGTAGGTCCAACTGAACCCCTGGCCGGTGGGGTAGTAACCCTGAGCGAGGGCTCCTTGCAGCAGCAAGACGGCGGTGACGACGACCGTAGCCCGCACGACGAAGCTTCTCACGGACCCTCCCGGCTGAGTTCGGTGGCGCGCTTCGTGGCTTCCTCCACCGCGTCGATGAGCGCGAAGCGCAGGCGGTGCCTCTCCAGCGTGCGCACGCCCGCGATGGCGGTGCCGCCCGCGCTGGACACCTCGTCCTTGAGCTCGCTGGCGTGCTTGGTCTCCAGCAGGCGGGCGCTGGCGAGCAGCACCTGCCGGGCGAGGTCGCGGGCCAGGCGCCGGTCTAGGCCCACCCGCACACCGCCGTCCGCCAGCCCCTCCGCCACGAGCGCGGTGAACGCCGGCCCGGAGCCGGCCATACCGGTGAACGCGTCGAACTGCTCCTCGCGCACGTCGTACACGCTGCCTACGGCGCCGAACAGGCTGCGGGCCATGCTCACGTCGTCCTGCAGCGCCTCGGGCAGCCACGCCAGGGCCGTGACGCTGGCCTGAACGGCGGCACCCAGGTTCGGCATGGCCCGCACCACGCGGCGCGAGCCCACGCGCTCGGCGATGCTGGCGGCGGTCACGCCGGCCATCAGCGAGATGAACAGGGAGCCAGGCTGAGCCACCACCGGCGCCACAGACGGGAACAGCTGCGGCTTGACCGCCAGCAGCACGCAGTCCGCGCCGTGCAGCTGCGCCTCGTTCACACCGTCCACGCCGTAACGTTCAGACAGCTCGGCCAAGCGCCGGGAGTTCGGGTGGAAGATGCCCACCTCCGCGGGCCTCAAGACGCCGGCGCCGAGTGCACCCTGCAGCACTGCGCCGCCCATGCGGCCGGCGCCGACGATGACCAGGCGGTACTGCTTCTTCGTTTCAGGCACGTTGGTCACCTCGGGCACGGTGTCGGGCACGATCGTCATTGTAGCCGCGTCGCGCGAAGAGGCGCGAGAGGAGCGCCACCGCCAGCGCGCCGACGAGGGCCCCCGTGGCGTCCGCCACCACGTCCAGGACCTCCGACACGCGGCCTTGGACGTAATGCTGATGGATCTCGTCAGAGACGCCGAAGAGGGTGGCGATGAGCAGGGCCAACCACACGCGACCCGTGGCCAGCGACAGGAAGCCCCCCAGCACGGCGTAGGCCAGCGCGTGGCCCACCTTGTCTGCGCCGACAGGGAAGTTGGCGAGGATCCTCGCGAGGAACCCGCCGATGGTGGGTGAGCCGGACTGCACCACCAGGAACACGGCCCAGCCGATGGCGCCGACCCAGCCGAAGATGCGTAGGGCGCGGGGCAGCAGCGGGCGCGGTCTCATAAGCACAGCATTGTTGCACGGTGCGGGCGTGACCGAGCGCTTAGGTGCAGGGTCCATGAACGCCGTGTGGCGAGCCGGCGGGCTCGGGGCCCAGCAGGCCCCGCGAACCCCTAGACGGGCGTGAGTTCGCCCCTGAGGTCTTGTTGCATAAGCAGCCTGGCCGTGGCCGCGTCGTGACCCATGCCCAGCAGGTAGATGAGCTTGGTCAGAGCGGCCTCCGGCGTCATGTCCGCACCCCCCACCACACCTGCCTCGCTGAGGGCTGAACCCGTGGCGTAGCCGCCCATGTCGACTCGGCCGCGCAGGCACTGCGTGGTGTTGACGATGACCACGCCGCGGCTGGACGCCTCGGCCAACGCGCCTAGGAGCGCCCGGTCGCGGCTGGGGGCGTTGCCCGCCCCGAAGGTCTCGAGCACCAGCCCCCGCAGCGGGTCCTGCAGCACGGTGCGTACGAAGCCTGCGTCTATGCCTGGAAAGAGGCGCAAAGCGGCTACGGTGGCGTCCTGCAACTGCGCCACATGCAGCGGGCCGGCCTGGGGCGGCCGCGCGGCGCCCGGTCTGATAGCGATGTCGACGCCCACCTGGCCCAACGGCGCCTCGTTAGGAGAGTCGAAGGCGTCGAAGCCGCTGGCCGAGACCTTGGTGGCGCGGCAACCGCGCATGAGCCGGCCCGAGAAGTACACGCACACCTCGTGAAGGTCTCTGCGGGCGGCGAGCTGCAGGGAGGCTATGAGGTTCTCTCGCGCATCTGAGCGCACCTCCTGCAGCGGCACCTGCGAGCCGGTCATGACGACGGGCTTGCCCAGCCCCTCGAGCATGAAGGCCAGCGCAGACGACGTGTACGCCATGGTGTCCGTGCCGTGTAGCAGCACCACGCCGTCTACGTCGTCGTAGTGGGCTGCGACGTTGTTGGCCATGCGCAGCCAGTCGCTCGGGCGGTTGTCTGCCGAGTCGAGCAAGGGCTCGAACTCGACCAGCTTTATGGCCGGCATCGAAGGGTCGTTCAGCTCGGGCATGCCCGCCAGCAGCCGGGCCAGATGCCCCTGGCTGGGCTCGAAGCCGCGAGGACCCCGGCGCATGCCGATGGTGCCGCCGGTATGGGCGAGGAGGACCGTGCGTGACACGCCGGATTCTACCCGCGCGGGCTCGCGAGGGGCCGCTTCAGCTTCCGGCCGGCCGGCCCGGCTGCGCAGCTGAGGCCGTGTGCGCCACCATCAGGCGCGGCCAGAGCGGTGGATGTGCGGGGTTGGCTAGCGGATGCCCGGAGGTACCTGCGCGGGCGGCGGCTCTGGCAGGTTGGCGGGCATCGCTACGCCGTCAAGGCGCTTGACCATGCCGTTCTCGTTGCACCCCACGTAGAAGGGGCAGCGCAGACACTCCGACCACACGCGGGGGTGGAGGTCGCGCGTCTTGTCGATGAGGGTGAAGCCGCAGCGCTCGAAGAACTGCACCTCGTAGGTCCACGCGAACAGTACGGGGATACCGACGCGCCGCGCCTCCTCCTCGCACGCCGCCACCAGCGCCTTGCCGACCCCGCGGGCGCGCACGTTCGGCGCCACGGCCAGGCCGCGCACCTCGGCGATGTCGCCCCAGAGGATGTGCATAGCGCCGTTGCCCGCGAACACGGGCCCAGCGCCCTCGTCCACCTCCGCCACGAAGAAGTCGCGCAGGTTCTCGAAGATGTTCTGCATGGGTCTGACCAGCATGCGCCCCTGGCTGGCCCAGTAGCCGATGTTCTCGAAGATGAGCGGCACGTCCTCGGCGCGAGCCGCGCGTACCGTGACCGCCAGGCCAGTCTGGAGTGCGTGTGACGCGCTCTGCCGGGGCGCGCGCACGCCTTGGGCGGCGGCGCCCGTCACCGCGCGTCTCCGCCCGTGCCCGCGTCGCCTACTCCTGACAGCTCAGCGCGAGCGGCGCTTATCTGCGCCAGGACCTGCTGGCGGGAGGTGCCGCCGTGACTGTTCCTGGCGTCCACCACCTGTTCCAGCTCCAGGGCCTGGTACACGTCGGCTTCTATGCGTGCATCGGCGGCCTGCAGCCGCTCAAGTGGCAGTTCCTCCAACGCCAGGCCCTGCGCCAGCGCCTCGCCGACGAGCCTGCCCACCACGTGATGCGCCTCGCGGAACGGGAGCCCTTTGCGGGCCAGGTAGTCGGCCAGGTCGGTGGCGTTGGAGTAGGCGGCCTTGGCGGCACGGCGCATGGTGGTCGAGTTCACCTTCATGCGCGGCAGCATGCCGATGTAGAGCTGCAGGCAGTCCTCGGCGGTGCTGAGGGCGTCGAACACGCCCTCCTTGTCCTCCTGCATGTCCTTGTTGTAGGTGAGCGGCAGGCCCTTCATGACGGTGAGCAGCCCCATGAGCGCGCCGTAGACGCGGCCCGTCTTGCCGCGCACCAGCTCGCAGACGTCCGGGTTCTTCTTCTGCGGCATGATCGAGCTGCCCGTCGTGTAGGCGTCGCTCAGCGCCACGAAGGCGAACTCGCTCGACGACCAGAGGATGAGCTCCTCGCTCAGGCGCGAGAGGTGCATCATCAGGATGGCGAGCGCCGACAGGGTCTCGATGGCGAAGTCGCGGTCGCTCACGGCGTCGAGCGAGTTGGCGGCCACGCCTGCGAAGCCGAGCAGCTGAGCCGTGCGGTGCCGGTCGACCGGGAAGGTCGTCCCCGCGAGGGCGCCCGCGCCCAGCGGCGACACGTCTATCCGCCTGAGGGCGTCCTCCAGGCGCGCCTGATCGCGCCTGATCATCTCCTGGTAGGCCATCAAGTGGTGCGACAGCCGCACCGGCTGCGCCACCTGCAGGTGGGTGTAGCCCGGCAGTATCACGTCTATGTGCTCGTATGCCAGGTCGGTGAGCACGCGCCTGAACTCGCGCGCCAGGGCCAGCAGCCGCTGCACGCGGCGCCTGACGTGCAGGCGCATGTCGGTGGCGACCTGGTCGTTGCGGCTGCGCGCCGTGTGCACCTTGCCTCCCACGGGCCCGATGCGGTCGGTGAGCAGCTTCTCGAGGTTCATGTGGATGTCCTCGAGCTCCTCGGTGAACTCGAGCCTGCCGGCTCTCAGGTCGCGCTGCAGGGAGTGGAGTCCGTCGACGATGGCGCTGCCCTCGGCCTCGGTCAGCACCCCCTGCTCGGTCAGCATCGTGGCGTGGGCGATGGAGCCGGCGATGTCGTCTTCGGCCATCGCCTGATCTACGCCGATGGAGGCGTTGACGCGCTGAACGAGCGCGTCAGTGGCCTCCTCGAAGCGACCGCCCCACATCCTGGCGCCTGACCGCGCCTTCTTCGGGCCTGCGGCGTCGTCTGCGCTCACGTCAGTCCAACTCCTGCTGTTGCCACACGCCGCCTACGCGCTTGCGCAGCTCCAGCTCGCTCTCGCCGTGCTGGCGGTAGCCTAGCCGCCGGTAATAGGGCAGGGTGGACGGCTCCTGAACCGTGAGCGCCAGGAAGGCGACGTTCTCGCGGATGGCGTCTGCCTCCAGCGCCGTCATCAGCCAGCGGCCGTAGCCCTGGCCCCGCTGATCGGGGTCGGTAACGATAGGCTCGACGCGCCAGCCGCCGTTCTCCTCGCGGAACCTGACCGCCCCCAGGGCGCGGCCACCGGCGTCCTCCAGCAGCAGGGCGCGGGCAGAAGCCAGCCACTCCTTCATATGACGCTGGCCCACGCCGGAGCCGGGTCGGGCGAGCGCCCACAGGTCGGCCAGCCTGGCCGCGTCGGTGCTGGTGGCGCCGCGCAGGCGCGGCGATACGAAGCCGTTACCCGGCCGTTGAGGGAGGACTGCGCTCTGTGGCACCCGTACGCCCTGGTGGTTACTTGCCGCCGGCCTTGGAGGCCGCGAGCTGGTTGCGGATACGAAGGCGCAGCGCGTTGAGCTTGATGAAGCCGTCTGCATCGGCCTGGTCGTAAACGTTGTCCTCTTCGAACGTCACCACGTCCTGGCGGTAGAGCGAGTTGGGTGAGCGGCGGCCGAGCACCGTGACGTTGCCCTTGTACAGCTTGAGGCGAGCCTCGCCCGTGACGGGCTGCTGGATGTCGTCCATGAGCTTCTGCAGGGCCTCCCGTTCGGGGGCGTACCAGAAGCCGTTGTAGACGGCTGCGGCGTAGCGCGGCACGAGGTCGTCTCGCAGCTGCAGTACCTGTCGGTCGAGGGTGAGCGACTCCACCGCCTTGTGCGCGTGGAACAGGAGGGTGCCTCCCGGCGTCTCGTAGCAGCCGCGCGACTTCATGCCCACGAAGCGGTTCTCGACGATGTCCACGCGGCCGACTCCGTGCCTGCCGGCCAGCTCGTTGGCCTTCTCCAGCAGCTCGACCGGACCCAGACGCTGGCCGTCGATGGCCACCGGGTTGCCGTTCTCGAACGCCACCACCACTTCCTGAGGTCGGTCTGGTGCGGTCTCCGGGTCGACGGTCAGGCGCCACATGCCGGCGGGCGGCCCGGCCCAGGGGTCCTCCAGCACGCCCCCCTCGTACGAGATGTGGAACAGGTTGGCGTCCATGGAGTAGGGTTTCTCTTTCGTGACAGGCACGGCGATGCCGTGCGCGGCGGCGTAGTCGATGCAGTCCTCGCGGCCCTTGAGGCTCCACTCGCGCCACGGGGCTATGACCTTGATGTCGGGCTCCAGCGCGTAGGCCGACAGCTCGAAGCGCACCTGGTCGTTGCCCTTGCCCGTGGCGCCGTGTGCCACCGCGTCAGCGCCCTCTGCGCGCGCGATCTCGACCATCTTCTTGGCTATGAGCGGGCGGGCGAACGAGGTGCCCAGCAGGTAGTAGCCCTCATAGATGGCGCCGGCGCGCAGCACGGGGAAGACGAACTCCTCGACGAACTCCCTGCGCAGGTCGATGGCGTGGGCGCTGACCGCGCCGGTGGCGAGCGCCTTGACGCGGGCCTCCTCGACCTCTTCGCCCTGACCGATGTCGGCCGTGAAGGCCACGACCTCGGCCCCGTACGTCTCTTTGATCCAGTGGAGGATGACCGAGGTGTCTAGACCGCCAGAGTAGGCGAGAACGACCTTCTTGACCTGCTTGCTGTGCTGCATGGTGCCTCCGGCGCCCTGTTGCTTGGGGGATGTGCTTAGGGTGATGCGTGCCCGTGACGCGTGTGCGAAGTAGCTGGAAGGTTATGCATCCAGCTCGATAACGTTGCAACGATAGCACCGCGCCCCGAGGGCGTCAAGCGCCGTTACCGACGGGAAGAAGTCGTATAGCAAAGTGCATGTATACAGTGGCGCCGGGTGCGCCGTCGGCTGCGTGGCTCGCCTGCCTGCGCGCACCTCGCCTCAAGCGTCATCGGCACGTTGGCGGCTCGGCCGCGATGCCGGCACGATCGACGTGAGCACGGCCGCGCCGAGCACCAGGAGCGCCCCGACGATGCCCCAGGCGCCCAGCCGCTCGCCGAACAGCATCGCGGCGAGCGTCGCCGCGATGACGGGCTCTATGGTCGCCACCAGCACGGCCCGCGACGCTTCGACCCGCTTCAGCCCCGTGTAGTACACGAGGTACGCGAGGTAGGTGGAGAGCCCCGCCATGAGGGCTATGTCCAGCCACAACCGGGGCGTGGCAAGCCTCACGGCGTCGAACTGCACGAACGGCAGCAGGCCTATGGCCCCTAGCGGGAGCACGAACGCGTAGATGGTGGCCGGCGCGTAGCGCCGCAGCACCCACTTGCCGAACAGGTAGTACGAGGAGTACGACAGTCCGGCGGTCAGACCCCAGGCCACAGAAGCGGAGGTCACAGACACGCCCCCGCCGCCGCTCTGCGCCACTAGCGCCACGCCGGCTGTGGACAGCGCCACCAGCGCCACTTTGACGGGTGTGAGCCGCTCCTTCAGGAACACGGCCGCCAGCACAGCCACGAAGGCGGGGGCAGTGTAGAGCAGGATGAACGCGAGGCTCACCCCGCCGGCGTCTATGGCCATGTTGAGCGCCGTGAAGAAGAGCGTCACCCCTACCAGCGCGAAGGCGACGAAGGCCAGGGCGTCGGAGCGGCGCTGCAGCCTCAGCTTGCCCGTGACGCCTGCGTGCAGCGCGAAGAGCAGGCCACCCAGCGCGGCGCGGTAGAAGGCTATCTCCGTTGCGCCCACTCCGGCCGCGAGCAGCCGCTTGGAGAACACGCCGAGGAGCGCCCAAAGCAGCGCCGCCAGCGCCACCAACAGGTAGCCGCCGACGGCGCTGCCGTGCGCGGACGTTGTCCGCGCCCCAGTGCTCAACCGAACTCCGGAGTGGGCACGCGCATGCCGTACTCGCGCGCGGTCTGCGGGTCGTTACGTTTGAGGTCGGCCATGCGCCGCCTGTAGGAGGCGAGCTCCACGAAGAAGGCGACGAGGTTGAGGGCGTAGATGACCACGAGCGCTATGACGTCGGTCTGCAGGGCTATGACCGGATCAGGACCGCCGGGCAGGTAGTGCAGCAGCAGGTCCACACCGAAGATGGCCCATGGCACCATCAGCACCAGACCCCATAGCTCATCCGCCAGACCGGTGCCCGGAAGCAGTAGCGCGAGCAGGTGGTAGAGGAAGGTGCGCGGAGCGTTGCGCGCCAGGCGCGGGCGCGGCGTGACGAGCCAGAGGACCGACACCAGCGCCCACAGGAGGAACAGCGCCACGATCACGGCCCACAGCCAGGCGGGCAAGGTTATGCCCGGAACGTCTACCAGAGCGGCCCATGGGTTCGTGAAGGCGGACGCCCAGGCGTTCAGGTACGTGCCGGCTAGCGCTCCGCCGAGGCGCGTGGGGTCTGGGGCTATCAGCAACTGCTGGTCGGGCACGTAGGCCCCCAGTAGCCCCGACGGGTTCTCGCCGCGGCCAAGGTTGTAGAGCACCACCTCATGGTTGGGAGCAAGCTCCAGCGCGCGACTGAGCAGGGCGTCGTTGCCCGTCAGCACGGCCAGGTTGTTGAGGGCAGCCGCGTCCTCCGGCAGGTGGCTGTAGGCGCGTTCCGCCTCGGCACGGTCGCCGGCCGTCTGCGCCGCGTAGCCCCGCACGAAGAGGGCGTCGGGGCGCTCAGCGTCCAGCGCGACCACAGAGTCCAGCGCGGCCGGGGTGGAGAGCGAGCCAGAGCCCCAGGCCAGCGGCACGGCGTCTACCTTGGTAGACCAGCCGTAGAGGGCCGTCAGCGCCAGTGTGGCGGCGAAGAGCAGCACCACGACCAGCTTCTCCAGGAAGGTGGCGTAGCGCATGAAGGACAGGCGGGCCATGACAGGTGAGACCTTCTTGCCGTTGTTGCGGGCCCGCTGCAGGTTGAGCGACTGAGGCCGCCAGTACTTAGCGAGCAGAGTGATGTGCAGGGCGAGGATACTGACCAGGAGGGCCGCCACACCGTACCAGCCGGTGCGGCCTACCACGAGAGCGGCGTTGGCGATGGTGGGGCCGACCTGGAAGCGCCCGCGCAGCTCGTTGGCGCGCGTGCGCCAGAGGGAGGCCTCGTCGCGCTGCCCGGCCTCCTGCAGGTACAGCGAGTACTCCCGCAGCGCCGCCTGAGCTTCCGTGTTGGTGCCGTCGCTCGACCGGTACAGCCACTCGGCCCAGAAACCGGCGCGCTCGAGGTTGCCTCTGCCCAGGGCGTTGTACAGGCGCCCGAGCGGGAAGCCGTACGCGTCCTGGAGCTCCTGGCTGGTCAGCAGCTCCGAACGGTAGCCGCGGGCAGTGAAGTCTGCCAGGGCTGCGTCCATGGCACTGTCGGCCAGATCGCGGGCCGGGGTAGACACGCCGAGGAGAGCATCGGCCACCTGGGCTCGTTCGTAGAACGTCGCACTGTTGGCCACGGCCAGTTCCAACTGTGCCCGCGCCTGCGACGGCGTCAGCTGTGACGTGACGCTCTGCACCCGGGCCACGTACAGCCAGGGGTTGGTGGGGTCCTGCAGGAGCCTGGCGGCCGGGTCGGCCACGTTAGCCTCCTGCCGCAGCCACGTGTAGAGGGCCGGGTTCGGATCGAAGGGCAGGGGATCGGTGGGGCCGGCTTCCGTGACCCTCACGCGGCGCGTGGCGCCGTCGCTGTAGCTCACGGTGACGTCGACCGCCGTACCCGTGAAGGCGGCATCGGTGACCTGGGCCGGCAGGCGGTGACGCCTGAGCACCTGGCCCGTGGTGGCAGACAGCTCCAGCAGGTGGTTGCCGTGACCTACGACCAGGCGGTCGGAGGTGAAGGCCAGACCGGCGGTGGCGCCGCTGCCTGCGGGGAAGTCCAGGCGCCACAGCACGGCGCCTGTGGCCGTCTCGGCCACGACGGCGTCGCCGACGATGCGGTAAGAGGCGCCGCCGGGCAGCGGTCGGCTCGGGACGGTGGGGGTCTGCGTAGCCTCACCGACGGGGGGCAGGGCCGGTCCTTCACCGGGCCCGGTCTGGGGCTCCGTCGGTGCGCCTACTGCGTCGTCTGTGGTGTCGGCGGTGCCTTCGTCGGCCTGCGTGTCGTCGGAGGGCCGCGGCGCGGTCTCCGCTTCATCGGTCTGGGGCTCACCTACCGTCTCCTGCCCTGTGGCGCCGCTCGTGCCCGTGTCATCGGCGTCATCGGTGTCAGGTGCCACGGCCTCGGGCGGCTCAGCGGGGGCGTCCGTCTGGGCGTCGGGCTCTTCGGGCGGCGCCGTAGGCGCTTGCGGGCCGGGCACCTGCCCGACGGCGGACTCCGGGCCGCTGACCCGCACGTTAAGCGTGGCGTCCAGACGCGGGCCGCTCACATGCACCTGGTAGCCGCCGCCGCTCTCCAGGGGGCTGGTGTAGCGCAGCGTGCCGGACGGTCCGGCGATGAGAACGGAGACGAGCGGCGCCGCCTCCTCGCCTTCGGCACCGGGAGGCACCAGCTCGACCCTGTAGGTGGCCCCGGGTTCGAGGTTGGAGGCGTTTAGCTCAAGGGTGTCGCCGACCACGTACGTGTAGGAGCCGAGCGAGAGCGTGGGCGCGGGCTGCGCCAGCGCCTGCGCACCCAGTACCAGAGTCAGCAGGAACGTGAGCGTTCTCAACACCCCGCTACTGCCGAAGCGTGCCGCGAGGCGGCGGGGAGATGTACATGTATCCGACATGCGGTCACATTACCGCACCGGCACGGGAACCTCTTCGCTGCCGTCATAGTGGCGGCGCTGAAGCGGGCTCGTCCCGTAGAGTGCGCCGGCTTGCGGGGCGCCGGCCCGGGCCGGCGCCCACCGCCTCGAAGGTGGGGCCGGCGTCCCGCTCCACCCCCCTTCGGGGGAGTGGCGGGCATGCAATTGTTCGCGTTATTAACGGTACGAGCGCTGGTATAGTTTGAGCGTGCAGCATGAAGTGTGGGCCCGTCTCACTTCACCGTTCCCTTCAGAGGCCCTCACGTGGATCGTAGCCGAGGTCAGCGGTGACGGTTCACGCGCTCGCCTTGAGCCCGCCTGGGCGCCCGAGGCTGTGAGGGCCAGGCTCGACGCCGAGCTCGGCGTCGAGGGGTGGTCCTGCTCTATGCAGGCCGCGGGGGTGGCCGGGGTCGTCTGCACGCTTACCATCGCCAGCGTATCGCGCTCTGCGGCGGCGGCTTTGAGGGCCGCCGACCCGGCTCAGCCTGCCGCTCCGCGGCCGACGCTCGAGGCCGCAGCCGACCTGGCGTTCGCCCGCTGCGCCCGGCAGTTCGGCGTTCAGCCCGCGGTAGCCGTGGAGCACGACTCCTATTGGGTCGATTTCGACCCCGAACAGTCCGAACCCATCTACGAACCCGAACCCGTGCCGCAGGCGGCCGGCGTCCCTCCCATCCTGGAGGGTTTCGAGGTGCGGCCCGCCGCGCCGCTAGAGCCCGCTGTTACGACGGGCGTAGCCGCCGAGGCGGCGCACGAGGGCGGCGGCCGCGGCGCCTCCGGCGAGGCGCTGGCGATGATCGAGAAGCTCATCGACCGGCTCAAGGCGGAGGGGCTCGGCAAGGAAGCCGCCAAGCTGGTCGCCATGCACCATGGCGACACAGCCGAGGACGCACGTGAGCTCTACCGCCGCCTGCGAGAGCTGCTCAGGCAGGAAGTGAGCGCGTGACGGGGGCGCAGCGGTGATCAAGGTCATCGCCATAGGCGACGTTCACGGCCAGTGGCCGGAGCTGTGGCGCGTGCTCAAGGCTGCTGCGGCCGCCACGCCGACGCTAGAGCCCACGCCCGCAGTCGTGGAGGGGCGCTACCAGATCGTGTGCATGGGTGACCTCGTTCATTACAAGGACGAACGCGCCTACGCCAACGCGGTGGGTGAGGAGCCCTACGACAGCACTGACGCCGACCACCTGAGGCGCGCAGCGAAGGCGCAGATACGCGAGCTGTACCGGTTCAAGCGCTACGTGGACCAGGCGGGCGGCAACGTGCAGGTCATCCTCGGTAACCACGACGAGTCTGCCGCAGACCACCGCTACCAGCTGAGCACGCGGGGCGGCCTGCAGCACGCCGAGTTCGACGAGAGCAAGGGCGGCATGGCGCTGCCTGAGGACATCAGGACGTGGTTCGAGAGCCTGCCGCGCGAGATCGTGTTCCACGGCGTCCAGTTCGCCCACGCCGGCCCGCTGCCTGGGATGCAGGTGTTCGACGACTTCTTCTATCACGACCCCGATACCAAGACGTGGTGGTTCAACAAGCCCGAGCTGGTCAGGCAGGCGGGTCACCGGTTCGGGGTGTACGGTCATACGGTCATGAAGGAAGGCATCTACCTGGACCGCGAGAACGGCTTCGCGATGATAGATGCCCTCAACAAGCTGCAGTTCCTGGAGATGATCCTCGACGAGACGCGGCTCGACTACCGCATCATGCAGCTGTAGTAGCCGCCCCTAACGGTGCGCGCTGACTTGGGCCGACCTGAAGCCCACTTCAGAGCGAGTAGCCGCCCTGGGCGTCGTCGCGCACCAGCTCGCCGTTGCGTAGAACCAGCGTGCGGCGCTTGTAGCGGTCCACGAGGTCGCGGGCGTGCGTGGCCACCACCACCGTGGTGCCCCTGAGGTTGATGTCGTTCAGCAGTTCGAGGATCTCGGTGGCAGTGTCCGGGTCCAGGTTGCCCGTGGGTTCGTCCGTCAGGAGAAGCGGCGCGTCGGTGACCATGGCGCGGCCGATGGCCACGCGCTGCTGCTCACCCAGGCTGAGCTCGATGGGATAAGCCTTGCGCTTATGCGCCAGGCCCACCTGGCGCAGCACCTGCATGGCGCGCTGCTCCAGGTTGCCGCGCGCGCCCACGGCGCGCAGGGCGAACGTGAGGTTCTCGAGCGCAGACAGGTGGTCGAGCAGCCGGTGGTCCTGGAAGACCATGCCGATGCTGCGCCTGAACTGCGGCAGCCGCCCTTCGCGGATGCGCGCCACGTCGAAGCCGTTGACGATGACGCTGCCCTCGGTGGGGATGATGCGCCTCAGCATGAGGCTGAGCAGGGTGGACTTGCCCGCGCCGGAGTGGCCGGTCAGGTACACGAACTCGCCCTTCTCTACCCGGAAGTCCACGTTCTTGAGGGCGTGCGTGTGCGTGCGGGCGTAGGTCTTGGTGACGTGGCGGAACTCGATGACGGCGGTGGAGGCGGGCCCGTCGGCGACGCCGGCGCGGCGGGCGCCGGCCCGCTGGTCGTGGGCGTTCGTGCGTGGCGCGGTCATGGCAGTGCTCCCAGCGCCTCGACCAGCGCAGCGTACGCGCCCGCGTCGTCGATGCCGGTCAGCACCGTGGCGTTGGGCGCCTTGGGCATGTGGCCGCTACGGCGGTCGACCACGGTCATGCCGCGCGTGAACTCGCCGTAGAGCTCCACGGCTACGTGGCGCCGCTCGCTCGTGAACAGGTGCGGATGCGTGACCGCCAGCACCGAGCACGGGTCGTGCAGGGGACCCACCGCTTCGCCGTAAGACTGCTCGTAGGCGTTGATGAAGAACTCGAGGAGGTCGGCGGAGAAGCCGGCGACCGTGCTGCCAAGCGCACGGATCTGGCCTACCCGGGCGCGGTCTATCAGGAACTGGTGCGTGAGGTCCAAGCCGGCCATGATGACGTTACCGCCGCTGTTGAACACGATCGAGGCGGCCTCCGGGTCGGCCCAGATGTTGAACTCGGCGGCGGCAGTGGTGTTGCCCACCGTGGTGGCGCCGCCCATGATGCTGATGCTCTTGAGGCGCGTGGCCAGGTCCGGTTCCAGGGCCAGCGCCAGCCCCACGTTGGTCATGGGGCCTACCGCCACCAGATGCAGGTCGTCGTGCTTCTCCGCCGCTTCGAGCAGTGCGCGTACGGCCGGCTCGCGGTCGGCCTGGCGCCTGATCGCGGGGAGCGCGGGCCCGCCCAGGCCGTTCTCGCCGTGGATGTGCGAGGCGTGCCGGGCCTCGCGCGTGAGGGGCTTGGCGGCGCCGGCGTGCACCGGCACCTCTAGCCCGACCAGCTGGACTGCCAGTAGCGCGTTGTTGAGCGTGTACTTGAGTGGCGCGTTGCCGCTGACGGCACTGACACCTACGAGGTTCGAGGTGTGAGCGGCCACGAAGATGGCGAGCACGTCGTCGTGACCAGGATCGCAGTCAAGCCATATAGAAGCGGGCACCCCGGCAATATACCGCGGTGCCCGCTGCTGTTGGTCAAGGGAAGACTATGTAGTCGGGTCTTACCCTTAGCCTTCGATCTTGTCGAGCTCGTCCTCGCTGGGCAGCACCATGGCCGCCACCGCGCGGTCGCCGTCGCTCACACGCATGACGTTCACGCCCTGGGTGCTGCGGCCGTAGCTGCTGACCTGCGACACGGAGGTGCGGATGGCGATGCCGTGGTTGGTGAGCATGAGCAGCTCCTCGTTGCCCTGCACGGGCGCGAGCGTGATCATGGCGCCGGTCTTGTCGGTGAGCTTGTGGCCTATGACGCCCTGGCCGCCGCGACCCTGCGGCGGGTACTCCGCCAGCTTCGTGCGCTTGCCCAGGCCGAGCTCGGTGAGGCTGAGCAGCTCGGCAGAGTCTTGCTCGCTCTCGGGGATGACGGCCAGGCTGACCACCTCGTCGCTCTTCTTGAGGCGGATGCCGATGACGCCCTGGGTGGCGCGTCCGGTGTCGCGGGCGTCAGCTTCCATGAAGCGGATGGCCTGGCCGAGGCGGGTGCCCAGCACGATGTTGGCGCTACCGTCGGTTATGCGCACGGCCACCAGCTCATCGCCGTCCAGCAGGTTGATGGCCACGAGGCCGGCCGAGGTGATGTTGATGTAGTCGCGGATGAGGGTGCGCTTGATGAGGCCGTTGCGGGTGGCGAACACGAAGTAGCCGTCGCGGTCGAGGCTGGCCACGGACAGCACCGTCTGCACGCGCTCGTTGTCCTTGAGCGGCAGCAGGTTGTTGACGTGGTTGCCGCGGGCGGCGCGCTCGGCCTCCGGCAGGGCGTAGATCTTGATGCGGTGCACCCGGCCCTGATCGGTGAAGAAGAGCAGGTAGTCGTGGGTGCTGCCCACCAGCAGCTGGGTGTTGAAATCGTCGTCCTTGATGTTCTGGCTCTTCGAGCCGCGCCCGCCGCGCGCCTGAGTGCGGTAGCTGGTGAGCGCCGTGCGCTTCACGTAGCCGCCGTTGGTGAGCGTGACGACCATCTGCTCCTCGGCTATCAGGTCTTCTTCGGAGATGTCGTCGGAGAGGTCGGTGATGGCCGTGCGGCGCGGGCTGTCGAAAGCCTTCTTCTGGTCCAGGAGCTCGCGACGGATGACGCGCTTCAGCTCGCCGTCGTCGGCCAGGATCAGCTCTAGTCGGGCGATCTCCTCCATGAGTTCGCGGTGCTCTTCCTGGATCTTCTCGCGCTCGAGGCCGGTGAGGCGCTGGAGGCGCATGTCGAGCACGGCCTGGGCCTGCAGCTCGGAGAGGCTGAACTCGCGCATGAGGGCGGCCTTGGCCTCGGGGCCGTCCTTGGAGCTGCGGATGAGGCTGATGACGGCGTCGAGGTTGTCGAGGGCTATGAGGTACCCCTCGAGGATGTGGGCCCGCTCGCGCGCCTTGCGCAGCTCGAACTCGGAGCGGCGCCGGATGACCTCACCCCTATGCAGGAGGAAGTAGCGCAGCATCTCCTTCATGGCGAGGAGGCGCGGGGCGTTGTTGACGATGACTATGTTGTTGACGGAGAAGGTGCTCTGCAGCTGGCTGTACTTGTAGAGCTGGTGCAGCACCACCTCGGGCTCGGCGCCGCGCTTGAGCTCGAACACGATGCGCATGCCGTGACGGTCGGACTCGTCGCGGATGTTGCTGATGTCCTCGATCTTCTTGTCGCGCACCAGCTGAGCGATGGTCTGGATGAGTGAGGTCTTGTTGACCTGGTAGGGGATCTCGGTGACCACGATGGTCTGGCGGCCGTTGTGCTCGTCGAAGCGGGCGCGGCCGCGCATGCGGATGGAGCCGCGGCCGGTCTCGAACGCCTGCCGAATGCCGTCGCGGCCGATGATGCCGCCGGTGGGGAAGTCGGGGCCCTGCATGTGCTGCATGAGCTGGTCGGTGGTGAGCTCGGGGTCGTCGAGGAGGGCGACCAGCGCGTCGACCGTCTCGTTCAGGTTGTGCGGCGCCAGGTTGCAGGCCATGCCCACCGCGATGCCGGCCGCGCCGTTGACCACGAGGTTGGGCACGGCGGAAGGCAGCACCGAGGGCTCCTGCATGGTGCCGTCGAAGTTGTCGCGGAAGTCGATGGTCTCTTTGTCGATGTCGGCCAGCATGGACTCGGCCACGGCGGTGAGGCGGGCCTCGGTGTAGCGGTAGGCAGCCGCCGGGTCGCCGTCGATGGAGCCGAAGTTGCCCTGCCCGTCTACGAGCATGTAGCGCATGTTCCAGTCTTGCGCCAGGCGCACCATGGCGTCGTAGATGGCGCCGTCGCCGTGCGGGTGGTACTTGCCTATCACCTCGCCCACCACACCGGCACTCTTGGAGTGCTTGCGGTTGCTGGCTAGGCCCATCTGGTTCATGGCGTAAAGGATGCGCCGCTGCACGGGCTTCAGACCGTCTCGAACGTCGGGCAGCGCGCGCTGCACGATGACCGACATGGCGTAGTTGATGAAGCTCGTCTTGATCTCGTCCGTTATCTGGACGGGGACGACCTGACCTTCGTTCAAGGTGACCTCCACATCCGGCCGCGGTGGCGACCGGCCTGCGCCCGGCAGGCCGACGTGAGAACCCACGGGGAGTGGGGGGCGCGAGCGGGGGCCCTGTAGAGAGCCGAAGACCACGCTGCGAGCGGCCCGGTGTCAGTCGGCAGCCTGACAGAGAAGTGTACCATCCCGACGCGGCTTTCAGGGGTTCTGACGGTCGCCGGCTGCCGCCGTCTGGGCAGGCGGAGAGGTGGTGCTGAGACGCGTAGGCCCACTAGCGCTGGCGGGGTGGAGCGGACGTGCCCAAGGCACCGGTTTTCGCCGTGGTAGCGTCTCCAACGATGCTGGAGCGTTACAGCACCCCGGAGATGACAGAGCTGTGGAGCCAGGCCAGCAAGTACCGCACCTGGCTGCAGGTAGAGCTGGCGGCTACGAGCGCCTACGAGCGCCTGGGCCACGTGCCGGCGGGCACCAGCGCCGCGCTGGCCACGCTAGCGGCAGAGCGGCCGCTGGACGACGAGTTCGCCGCCAGGGTCGACGAGCTCGAAGCGCAGACCCGCCACGACGTGGTGGCCTTCACCAGGGCCCTGGGCGAACGCTTCGGCGACGACAGCCGCTACCTTCACTACGGCCTGACCAGCACCGACGTCGTAGACACGGCTCAGAACCTGCTGCTCGTGCGGGCGCTCGACCTGGTACTGGCGGACGTGCAGGCGCTGGAGGACGCGCTGACCGACATCGCTCAGCGCTACCGCTACACCCCCACCATCGGCCGCACCCACGGCGTCCACGCCGAGCCCATAACGTTCGGCCTCAAGTTCCTCAACTTCAGGGCGGCGGTCAAACGCGACCAAACGCGCCTGCGCAGCGCCCGGCGGTCCGTAGGGGTGGCCATGCTGTCGGGCTCAGTCGGAACCTACGCCCACCTGCCGACCGAGGTTGAGGCCCAGGTGGCGGGCGCTCTAGGCCTGGCCCAGGACCTGGTGACCAACCAGACCGTGGCGCGCGACCGGCACGCAGAGCTGATGAGCGCGCTGGCCATACTGGGTACCACCATCGAGCGCGTGGCGCTGGAGATAAGGCACCTGCAGCGCAGCGAGGTGCGTGAGGCGCAGGAAGGGTTCGCCAAAGGGCAGACGGGCTCCAGCTCCATGCCGCACAAGAAGAACCCGGTAGCTTCCGAGAACCTTACCGGTATCGCCAGGCTGCTAAGGGGCAACCTGCAGGCGGCGCTCGAGAACGTGGCCCTGTGGCACGAACGCGACCTGAGCCACTCGTCGGTCGAGCGCGTGATACTGCCGGACAGCACTACCCTGGCCAGCTACGCCGCCCGGCGCCTGACCCGGGTGCTCAAGAACCTCGTCATAGACGAGGAACGCATGCTTGTCAACATGAACGCACTGCACGGCCTGGTGTTCTCGCAGCGCGTGCTGCACATGCTGATAGAGGAGGGCATGGACCGCGAAGCCGCCTACGACCTCGTTCAGCGCGCCAGTCTGGAAGCTTGGAGCAGCGGGGCGCACCTGCGTGACCTCATAGCTGCGGACGCCGAGAACCCGCTGACGCCCCAGCAGCTGGGCTCCGCGTTCGACCACACCTGGTACCTGCGCAACGTGGACGAGATCTACGCCCGCAACGGCCTGTAGCTGCTGCTACCATTAGGCAGCCGGGAGGTATCAAACGTGGAAACGGCCGAACCGTTCGTCTTAGGTTGCCATGACGGTGAGAAGCTGGCCGGCTACCGCTGGCCCGCGCAGACCGACGGCGGTGCCAGGGGCGTGCTGCTGGTCATGCACGGCTACGGCGAGCACGCCGCCAGGCACGGGGGCCTTGCCCATGCCGCGGCGCAGGCCGGCTTCGAGGTCTGGTCGTTCGACCAGCGCAACCACGGCAACAGTCCTGGCAGCGTCCGCGGTTCGGTGAGGGGCTTCGAGCCGGCTCTGTCAGACCTGGCCGCCTTGCAGGCCACGGCGGGGGAGGCGGACCCCGGCCTGCCGCACTTCCTGTTCGGGCACAGCATGGGCGGCGCCATCTCGCTGCGTTACGCGCTCGAGAACCCTGGGCGCCTGGTCGGCCTTGTCCTCAGCTCCCCCTTCCTGCTGGACGCGGTCAGGCGGCCCGCCATCGTCACCGCGGGGGCGCCGCTACTCGCGCGCCTGCTGCCCGGTGCGCCCACCACGCGCCTGGCCGCCGCCACCATCTCGCGCGAGCCCGGCGAGGTGGAGCGTTACGCCACCGACCCACTCGTCTACCACGGCGGGGTGCGCGCCGATGCCGGAGCGACCATGCTTGCCCAGGGCGCCCGCCTGCTCAAGCTGGCGCCCGGCCTGGCCGTGGACACGCTCGTGGTGCACGGCAGCGGCGACAAGATCGCCGACGTGGCCGGCAGCAGGCGGCTTGCCGCCGCCAGCAGCAGGGTGAAGCTGGTGGAGCTCGAAGGCGGCTACCACGAGCTGCACCACGACGCGCCCGCCACGGGCGTGCCCGCTTCCTACCGTGCTGCCATACTCGACTGGCTAGGCGAGCGGGTCACAAGACCCTGAGGACTAAGAACTTCAGGTAGCGCCCCTCCGGGAAGGCCAAGGGCACCGGATGGTCGAGGGCGTGTCCCTGCTCGGAGATCACCTGCACGCTCACGCCCGCAGAACGGGCGGCATCGGCTACGAGGCTGCGGAACTGATCGGGGGCGATCTGCGCCGTGCAGGAGCTGGTGACCAGGTAGCCGCCGCGCTCCACCAGCTGCAGCGCGCCGGCGTTGAGCCTCGTGTAGGCGCGCAGCGCGCGGCGCCTTTGGGCCGCGTTGTTGGCTAGCGAGGGCGGGTCGAGGATGACCATGTCGTAACGCTGCTCCTGCGCCACCCAGCGCGGCAGCGCGTCGAAGATGTCGGCTGCCAGGGCGCTGTGCGCGCCCGTGGCCGGGTTGAGGGCCACGTTGCGCTCCGCGGCCTCCAGAGCGGGCCGTGCGCTGTCTACGCTGACCACGGCGGTCGCCCCGCCGGCCAGCGCGTACACGCTGAAACCGCCGTTGTAGGCGAAGAGGTTGAGCACCCTCAGGCCTCCGGCGAAGCGCCGGACGAGCTGCCGGTTCTCGCGCTGGTCCAGGAACATGCCCGTCTTCTGGCCGCGCCACGGGTCTGCTATGAACTTCAGGCCGCTCTCCGTGACCGTCAGCTCAGGTGGCGGCAACTCGCCCCACAGGGCGCTGAGCGAGGCGCGCCCGCCGGGGGTAGCGCTGTCGTCATCGGTCAGGCCGCCTCGCAGCGCCACCCCCTTGAGCTTCAGGCGCGAGCCCACCTCCCTGGCTATCTGCGGCAGGAACTGCTCGACCGAGGTGGCGTACGCCTTCATGACGGCGTAACGGCCGTAGCGGTCGCAGACTATGCCCGGCAGGCGGTCGCCCTCGCCGTAGATGAGGCGGTAAGCGTCGCTACCCTCGGCCGGCAGCTTGCGGCGCAGGGCCAGGGCGTCTACGACGCGCTCGCGGATGACGGCCTGCGTGGGCCTCTCGCCGAACAGACGCACGGCGATGGCGCCGTTGGCGTCGTACACGCCGTAAGCAGAGGTGCGTCCCGCCTCTAGCCGCACTACTGAACCGTGGGGCGGCTCTGCCGGGCCCAGATGGTTGCGGTACACCCACGGGTGCCCCGACCTCAGCGCGGCCTCGAGCGAGGCCGGCAGCGGCACGGTGCGCACCTCGCCCAGGGCACCGGTGGCGGCACCGAGCCTAGCGCCGGCTCCGTGCCCTTGGGTCAACCTAGTACCTTCTCCAGGCGGCTCAGCGCTTCATCTAGGACAGCTCTGGTAGTGCCGAAGTTGAAGCGTACGAAGCCCGCGCCGCCGGCGCCGAAGGAGGCGCCGTCGTTGAGGCCCACCTTGGCGCGTTCGGCCAGCGTCTTGGCCACGTCCGGGCCGAGGTCGAAGGCGCGCAGGTCGAGCCACGCCAGGTAGGTGGCGGTGGGCTTGTGCACCTTCACCTTCGGCATGGTGCGGGCCACGCGCTGGAGCAGGTGGTCGCGGTTGCCCCGGACGTAGTCGAGCACCTCGCGCAACCACTGCTCCCCGCCCGAGTAGGCGCCCAGAGTGGCCGACTGCGCCAGGATGTTCGGCGGCACGCTCAGCCCTTCGCCAGAGGCGTTCAGCTTCTCGAGCAGCTCGTGGTTGCTGCTGATGGCGAAGCTGATCTTGAGACCCGGGATGTTGAACGCCTTGGTGGGGCCGTACAGCGTGACGGTGCGCGCGGCGACCTCCGGGCTGAGCGAGGCCACCGGTATGTGCCGCCCCTCCA
Organism: Truepera radiovictrix; assembly: GCA_044462445.1. Classification (GTDB taxonomy): domain Bacteria; phylum Deinococcota; class Deinococci; order Deinococcales; family Trueperaceae; genus JAAYYF01. The sequence continues at coordinate 26,379 of JBIQNJ010000030.1, forward strand.
GCACCAGGTCGGCGTGCAGCTCGTCGCTCACGATGGTGAGGCCGTGGCGCTGCGCGAGGTCTGCCAGACCGGTCAGCTCGTCTCTGGTGAAGACCTTGCCCACGGGGTTGTGAGGGCTGCAGAGCATGAGCATGCTCGTCCTGGGTGTAACTGCCTTCTCCAGGGCGGCGAAGTCGATGCTGTAGCCGTCCTCGCCGTTGACCAGCTCGACCTCGACCGGGGTGCGGCCGGCGGTCTCCACGGCCTTCTTGAAGGGCGGGTAGAGGGGGGTGAGCAGCAGCACCTCGTCGCCCGGCTGCGAGAAGGCCCGGACGCTGAGGTTGAGGCCGGAGCCGGTGGTGCCCAGGAGGACGACATCCTCGGGCTGGGCGTTGTGACCGTACTTGGCGGTCAGCCGCTGCGCCACGGCCTCGCGCAACCCGGGGAGGCCGTTAGGCATCTGATAGCCGAGGTCGTTGCTGGCCACCTGGTCGTTGATGGCGCGCTTCACCGAGTCGGCCAGCGGGAAGTCCATCTCGGCCACCCAGCACGCCAGTACGCCCTCCGGGTAGAGCTTCCATTTCGCTCCAGGGCGTGCGCTGAGCTGTTCGAGAGTGAACGCATCTAGGTTGACGGTGGAGGTGGAGTTCATAAGGTGCAGTGTATACCCGGCTGTTAACGCTCGGGCGGCGGCAGATAGACTCTCTGATGATGAAGGTGCAGCTGGAGCCACCGACCTGGGCCACGGAACTTCTCTCCGACCTGACCGACATGGACCGCAACCCGCTGCCTCTGGCAGACGGCTCCGGCGCGCCCATAGAGTACGAGCTGCCCGACGACGCCTACCTGGAGTACGCCTTCCGCGATCAGGCGGGTCGCATCGTCGGAGACCCGGCCAACCCGGAGAAGGCCGCTAGCCCCTGGTTCCCCGACGCCAGCGCCGTGAGGGGGCCTTCGTACAGGGCCGGTGAGTTCACCGACCTGGACCCCGCTCGGGCGGCCGGAGCGACGGACCGGTTGCGGCTGAACAGTGACCACCTGCCCGGCGAGGTGCGGCGCGTGACCGTGTACACGCCGGCCGGCTACGAGGGCAAGGAGCTGCCGTTGGTGATCGCCCAGGACGGCGTGGCGTTCTACCGCCTCGCCCGCCTGCACCTCGTGGCCGAGGCCTTGGCGGACAGGGGTGAGGTGCGGCCCGCGCGCTTCGCGTTCGTGGAGCCGCATGACCGCCGGGTGGAGTACGGCTTCTCTGACGCCTACCGGCGCTTCCTGACCGACGAGCTCCTGCCGGAGCTGGAGGGCCGGTTCGCGCCCACAGGCGAGCGCGTCTGGTTGGGCGCCAGCCTCGGCGGGCTCGTGTCTGCCAACGTCGCCCTGGACCGGCCACACCTGGTAAGCGCGGTGATCAGCTTCTCGGGCGCCTTCCTGGGCACCCCCGCGGAGCGGGAGTTCTACCACACCGACGAGTCGTGGCTGCTCGAGCAGCTGAAGAGCGGCGCCGAGCCGCCGCCGCGCTGGTACCTCGAGGTGGGCACGCTCGAATGGCTGACGGACGTGAACCTGAGGGTGGCGGACGCGCTCAGGTCGGCAGGTGCGGAGCACGAACTGACCGTGAGGAACGCGGGCCACAACTGGACCAACTGGCGTAACGGCATGGCCTCCGCCCTGAGGTACGTGCTGCGTCCGGAATAGGCCGGGTGCTGCCCGCAGCGCTGGTTAGCATGGGGCACATGGAAAGCTCCCCGCACAACTCTCCAGACAGCTCAGCAGCAGGCACCGACTACCGCACCGAGAAGGACACGCTCGGCGAGGTGCGCGTTCCGGCGAGCGCCTACTGGGGCGCTCAGACGCAGCGCTCCGTGCAGAACTTCCGCATAGGCGGGCAGCGCATGCCCGTCGAGGTCATCCACGCCTTCGCCGTTCTCAAGAAGGCCGCCGCCCTGACCAACGCCGAGCTCACCGACTTCCCGCGGGAGAAGGCCGACCTGATAGCGCGCGTGTGCGACGAGATCCTGGCCGGCGAGCTGGCCGACCAGTTCCCGCTGGTGGTGTGGCAGACGGGCTCGGGCACCCAGTCGAACATGAACGTCAACGAGGTCGTCTCGAACCGTGCGGCCGAGCTGACCGGCAACGCCCGCGGCAGCAAGACGCCCCTCAACCCGAACGACGACGTGAACAAGAGCCAGTCGTCTAACGACACCTTCCCGACGGCCATGTACATCGCCGCCTACACGGCGCTGGTCAGGCGCACGCTGCCCGAGCTTCGCGGCCTGCAGGCCGCGCTCGAGGCCAAGGCGGCCGAGTTCAAGGACAAGGTGAAGATCGGCCGTACTCACCTGATGGACGCCACGCCCCTCACGCTGGGGCAGGAGTTCGGCGGCTACGCCACTCAGGTGCGCAAGAGCGTGGAGGCCATCGAGGCCGCGTTGCCCCACCTGGCCGAGCTCGCGCTCGGCGGCACGGCGGTGGGCACGGGTCTGAACACGCCCAAGGGGTTCGCCGACAGGGTGGCCGCCAAGATCGCCGAGCTCACGGGCCTGCCGTTCCGCTCGGCGGATGACAAGTTCGAGGCGCTGAGCGCTCACGACGCCCTGGTGGAGGCCTCGGGCGCGCTGAAGCGCACGGCCGTGGCCCTGTTCGCCGTGGCCAACAACATCCGCCTGCTGGGCTCCGGCCCGCGCAGCGGCATCGGCGAGATCAGGCTGCCCGAGAACGAGCCCGGCTCGAGCATCATGCCGGGCAAGGTGAACCCCACCCAGGCCGAGGCGCTGACCATGGTGTGTGCCCAGGTCATCGGCAACGACACCGCCATCACC
>JBIQNJ010000031.1:0-23580 GCA_044462445.1 Truepera radiovictrix
GGACATCCCGCTGCCGTCAGGCAAACCTACCGAGTATAGCCGCAGCGGACCGGGCAAGTAAAGAGCTTGGGGGGCCTCCTAGGAGGCCCCCCAAGCGAGAGATCGGCGGTCTTGGCGGAACCTTGAAGCTTACTGGCCCAGGGCCTCGCGGGCGGGCGCGTAGTTGGCGTCTATCTCAAGAGCGCGCTGCCAGGCCGACCGGGCGTTCTGCGTGTCGTTCTGACCGCCCCGCTGAGCGTAGGCGCGGCCCAGCCAGTAGTGAGCCTCGGCGGTCTCGGGCGGCAGCAGGGCGCCCTGCTGCGCCACGAAGACGGCGTCGTCGACGCGGCCGATCTCAAGGTAGGCGCGCGCCAGGTAGGTGAAGAGCGGCGGCACGAAGGCGGCGCCCGGCATCTTGGTGGCGTTCTCGAGGCGGCGCACGCTGTTGGTGATGTCGCCGCACTCGAAGAGGGCTATGCCTAGCTGGGAGGCGGCCGAGAGCGAGTTCGGGTCCAGGTTCACGGCCTGCGACAGCTCGTACTCGGCCGTGGTGCAGTCGCCCAGGCGGTAGGCCACGTTGCCCAGGTTGTTGTGGGCGGTGGCGCTGGCCGGGTCGAGCACGACGGCGCGGCGGAACGCCTGCTGGGCCAGCTCGAGCTCCTCGAGGTCGCGGTAGACGCGGCCCAGGTTGACCTGGACCGTGCTCTTCTCGGGGTTGCTAAGACCCGAATCGTCGGCGGAGGCCAGCGAAGCGGCGCGCTCTAGAGTAGTGCGTGCCTGGGCCAGGTCGCCGAGCTGGTAGAGAACGATGCCTTTGGTGTTCTGAACGCGGGCGTCGTCGCCGCGCACGCGCTCGGCGCGCTGGATGACGTCGAGGGCGTCGGCGAGGCGGCCGGAGAACGTCACGGGGTCGCTCTGATACTGGTTCTGGTAAGCGATGGCCAGATGCACGAGGGCGTCCAGGTGGTTGGCGTCGATGGCGAGAGCGGCCTGGTACGCCTCGATGGCGGCGGGGTAGGCACCCTGGCACGCCAGCGCCCGGCCGATGCCCACGTGCGCGCTGGCGTTGGATGGGTCGCGCAGCATGGCTTCCTGGAAGAAGAACTGAGCGAGCGCACAGTCGCCGTTCCGCAGGTAGAAGTGACCGTCTTCGATCAGAACCGCCGGATCGGCAGGGCGCGACTCCGTTTCGTTCTGAGCGAGAGCAAAGGTGCCGACAGCCGCGAGGAGCAGCAGGGCGATCACATGCCTCACGTATGAGGTGCTCTGATTACTGGACCTGATCAACGTATCCTCCGAAGACCGACTGCGTGGCCGGACCGACGATGTGGCCAAACTATGTGGCAGAGTCTAACATCCGTGCTCTCGCACGCGTTTTTCGGCCACCACGTGTAGCCACAACGACTTCAACGTGACTAATCATCACCAGGCAGTGTGAGAGGGCCGTGTGGCGTTCGCCAAGGGGTACTTCGTGATGCGCGGGAGTTCTGGGCCGAGTACCGACCGCCGGCTCGCCATCCGGGTCTAGGCGTGCGGTTTCGCGTTACCATTCGGCAGGTGCCGCGAGGCGCGAGGCAGGTCTAGCTGCACGGTGCAGCATGAGCCGAGTCCTCGGCTCGGCCCGTAAGCCGCTTCGGCAGTACCGACCGGCGAAGACAAGGATCGTAAGGCTCTTGAAGCGAATCTCCATCTACTCACTGGCCCTGACGGCGCTCATCACGAACGTCGTCGTCATACTCCAGGGCGCCGTGGTGCGCATCACGGGCTCCGGCGCCGGCTGCGGCAGCCACTGGCCCACGTGCAACGGCACCATCGTGCCGCTCAACCCTACCCTCGAGACGGGCATAGAGTTCAGCCACCGGCTGTTGTCGGTGGTGGTCCTGGCGCTCGGCGTGTGGCTGCTGGTGCGGGCACGCCGGCTAGGGCGGGAGCGTCCTGGTCTGGCAGCCTTCGCCACGCTCGCGTTCGTGTTCCTGGTAGTAGAGGCCCTGATAGGCGGCGCCACGGTCCTGCTCGGCCTCACCGGAGACAACACCACGGTGGCGCGCGGCGTGTGGGTGGCCTCGCACCTCGTCAACTCCCTGCTGCTGATCGGGGCGTTGGCGGCCACGGTAGTGTTCGCGCGCAAGAGCGCGCCGGCCTGGCCGCTACATCTCATGCGTCAGGGGGCCATCACCACGTTGCTGGTGGTGGGCCTGCTCGGCATGCTGCTGCTCAGCTTCACAGGCGGCATCGCGGCCATGGGCAACACTATCTTCCCCTCCGAGTCGCTGGCGGACGGCTTCATGGCCGACTTCGACCCGGAGTCGCATCCGCTCATAAGGCTGCGCGGGCTGCACCCGCTCATCGCCATCAGCGTGGGCGTGTACCTGTTCGTGTCGCTGGCGTTCGCCTGGCAGATGAAACCCGTCAAGTCCGCCCAGCGCACGGCCCAGGCGCTGCTCGGCGTCTACATCGTCCAGATGGTGATAGGCGTCGCCAACCTCGCCACGCTGGGCCCGGCCGTGCTTCAGGTGCTGCACCTGGCCGTCGCGGTAGCCGCCTTTGCGTTACTCGCCGCACTCACGGTAGAGCTGCTTGGCGGTAGCATCGCAAGAGCGCCCGAGAGGACAGCTGGCAACACCATGGAGAGCGTGTAACAGTGAGCGAAGCAGAGCACAACGAGCAGGCGTCGGCACCAGGAGAGGTCGTCACAGGGGGCGCGGCGTCCGGAGGCGGGGGTGCTGAGGGGGCCGGCGCACCGCGCCGGGCCACCTGGCGCGACTACCTCATCCTCACGAAACCCAAGGTCATCTCGCTTCTGCTCGTCACCACGGCCGGCGCCATGTTCGTGGCCGCGGGCGGGTGGCCGGGCCTGCTCGTCCTGCTGGGTACCATGATCGGCGGCTTCATGTCGGCCGGCGCGGCCGGCGTGTACAACATGATCTACGACCGCGACATCGACGTGTACATGCAGCGCACCGCCAAGCGGCCCATGGTCACGCAGGTGGTCTCCACGCGCAACGCCGTCGTCTTCGCCATCGTGCTCACCATCCTCTCGTTCGTGGTCATCTGGGCTACCAGCAACCTGCTCGCGGCGCTCCTGTCGTGGGCGGGCATCGCCTTCTACGTGCTCATCTACACCATGTGGCTCAAGCGCAGCACGTGGCAGAACATCGTCATCGGCGGGGCGGCCGGCAGCATCCCGCCGCTGGTGGGCTGGGCCGCCGTCACGGGTGAGCTGAGCCTGCTGGCCTGGATACTGTTCGGCGTCATCTTCGTCTGGACGCCCGTGCACTTCTGGGCGCTGGCGCTGATGGTCAAGTCGCAGTACGCCAAGGTGGGGGTGCCTATGGCGCCTTCGGTCATCGGCGACAAGGCCACGGTCATGCAGATGGTCATGTACACGGTGCTCACCATCGTGCTCACGGTGCTGCCCTTCTTCCTGCACGAGTTCTCTTTCGTGTACTTCGTGGCGGTGGTGGCCCTCAACGTCGTGCTGGCCCTGCGCATGTGGAGCGTGTACAAGATCGCCAACGAGGGGCGGCCCATTGACAGGGTGACCGCGTTGCCGCTGTACAAGTACTCCATGAGCTACCTGGCGCTCTTGTTCCTGGTCATGTCTGTGGACAGGGCGTTCTTCTGAGCGCATTAAGGTAGGGCATGAGGTCTCAGCTGCTGAGCGGCAAATGGATCATGGGGCACCTGCTGGCGCTTGTGTTGGTGGTCGCTTTCGTCAACTTCGGCTTCTGGCAGCTCCGGCGCCTGGACCAGGCCCGCACCCGCAACGAGATGATCGAGGCGCGCAGCGCACTGCCCGACCAGCGCCTGGCCGAAGCCGTGGCGCTCGGTGCCGACATGACCTACGTGCCGGTGGTCGCTAGCGGCGTGTACGACCCTGACCATGAGGTGCTGCTGCGCGGCCGCAGCACGGGCGGTCAGCCGGGCTTCCATGTGCTGACCCCGCTCGTGCTGGCGGCGTCCGAGGGGGAGCTCGCCGGCACGGCGGTGTTGGTGGAGCGCGGCTGGGTGCCCTACGACATGGATGAGGTGCCGGTGCAGGCGGCGCTGCCCCCTGCGCAGGAGGTGATGGTGCGAGGCGAGCTCCACCCCCCGCAGGTCCCGCCCTCCGGGTTCCTCGCACCACTGGCGGCTCACGACCCTCCAGAGGGGGTGCTGGTGCAGTCGTTCTATGTGGACGTGGCCCGGTTGCAACCGCAGATGCCGTACGACCTCGTCGGGGCCTACCTGAAGCTGCGTGAACAGGCGCCGCCCACGGCTGGTAACTTCCCGACCCCGCTGCCTGTGGAGGTGCACGACCTGGGCCCGCACCTCGGCTACGCCATCCAGTGGTTCTCGTTCGCCGTCATCGGCGTCGTGGGCTACGCGTTCCTGCTGCGGTCGGTCACGCGCCCGCGCGGCGGCTCAAGGCCCTGAAGAGTGTGTCGCCAGGAGAAGCTCCTGGCGACACACTCTAGATCTGCTGCGCGGTTAGCGGTTCAGGCCGGCGCCTTAGCCAGGGCCTCCGTGAGCGTGCCCATCAGGCTGCGGAACGGGGCCACGAACTTGTCCACGCCCTCCTCCTCCAGCTCCCTGACCACCTGGTCCAGGTCTATGCCCATCCCGGTCAGCGCGCTCAGCAGGGCCGCGGAGTCCGCGGCGCCCTCCAGCACCCGGTCGGGGCCGGGGCTGCCGTGGTCGCGGTACGCCTCGAGCGTCTCGGGCGGCAGGGTGTTGATCGTGTCCTGCCCTATGAGCGGCTCCACGTACTTGGTGTCCGGATAGGCGGGGTCCTTGGTGCTCGTCGAGGCCCAGAGCAGACGCTGGGGCCTGGCGCCGGCGGCGGCCAGCGCTGCGAAGCGCTCGCTCTTGGCGAACTCGTCCAGGTAGATCTGGTACGCCTGCTTGGCGCTCGCCACGGCAGCGGTGCCGCGCAGGTGGGCGGCGGCGCTGGCCTGGGGACCGCCGTTGTTCTGCACCCGGCCCAGCAGCGGGTCGATCTTCACGTCTATGCGGCTCAAGAAGAAGCTGGCGACAGATGCCACACGGCTCACGTCCACTCCTGCGCCCACCCGCTCCTCCAGGCCCTCCAGGTAGGCGTACACCACCTGTCGGTAGCGCTGGAGGCCGAACAGCAGGGTGACGTTGACGTTCACGCCCGAGGCTATGAGGCGCTTTATGGCCGGTACGCCGGCTTCGGTGGCCGGAACCTTGATGAACACGTTCGGGCGCGCGAGGCGGTCCCAGAGGTGCAGACCCTCCTTGACGGTGCCCTCCTCGTCGTTGGCCAGCTCCGGCGACACCTCCAGCGACACGTAGCCGTGTACCCCCTCGGAGGCGTCGTACATGGGGCGGAATAGGTCGGCCGCGTCCTGGATGTCGGCGACCACCAGGTTCTCATAGGTGGTGAGGGCGGTCAGCCCCTCGCGCGCCGACTGGGCGATGGCCGTGTCGTAGTCGTTGCTGTTGGCGATGGCCTTCTGGAATATGGCCGGGTTCGAGGTAACGCCCCTCAGGCCGTCGTCGTCGATCATGCCCTGCAGCCGTCCCTGGTGGATCCAGGAGCGCCTTATCTCGTCGAGGTAGATCGACTGCCCGTAGCGCGCGAGCTCGGTGAGCGGGTTCATGCCTTCCTCCTGTGCCGTCAATGCGGCCTCTCGGCCGGCGAGCGGATTGATAGCAGAGATGATACGTGGAATCGTGCCGGCAGCGGCCGAGCGGTGTTAGCCGCCCGTGATCTCGAGGCCGGTGGCGTACAACTGCCCGCCACGTGCCTCCAGGCGCACCCTGGGCAGCGGCTGCACGGCCGGGCCGCTCACGGCCCGCCCGCCCTGCTGCGGATCGAACACGCTGAGGTGGCAGCCGCAGGTCAGGGCCGGGCTGCGCGTCTGGTAGTTGAAGCCGATGTTGATGGCGTTTATGTCGCGGTTAAGGCTCACGATGCAGTGCTGGTGCGTGCATATGCGGCTGAAAGCCGCCAGGTAGGCGCTGGCCACGTTGAGGCCGGTGTCTAGCGCGATACCGCCCGCTATGGGGCCGGGCAGCCGAACGGCCACCGCCGGAACGGCGGGGCTGCCGACCCCGGCGGACGGCACTTCGAACTCCACGGAGTCCCATACCTCGCGGAACGCCGACAGGTCGGCAACGAGCAGCTCGGGTCGGTCCTCGAACTCGGGGTTCTCTGCCACCTCGTACTTGCGGAAGTGCACGCGGATGGCCTCGTACAGTCCGTAGCCGCCGCCGGCAGCGACCGCTATGACAGGGATGCGCCACAGCCACTGGATGAGCCGGCGGCGCTTCTCGTCCACCTCCTGCGGTTCGTGCGCTTGTGTTCGCTGCGGCTCGGTGCTCACCTCGTGCTCCTGAGCGGTCACGGGTCGGCCAGCACGTCGGTCACGTACGAGACCACGGCTTCGACCTGCTGGTCGGTGAGCTCCGCCTGGAAAGCCGGCATGAGCCCGCGCCCGAAGCGTACGGCGTCTACGACGTTGGCGCGGTTGGCAGAGCGCGGGTTGCCGGCCAGTGCCGGACCGGAACCGCCGATGCCCTGCGGACCGTGGCATTCGGAGCACACGGAGGCGAAGATCTGGCGCCCCACCACCTGGTCGATGGCGTCGGAGGCCGCCGCGTCGTCGATCTCGCCGCTGGCGCGGGCTGTGGCTGCGGCCATCAGGTCTGCAGCGTCGCCGGCGTCGGCCTCGCCGACCATGCCTATGTACGCCTCGTACGTGGCCGCGGCCCCGTCCCACACGCCTAGCTGCAGGTAGGAGTCCGCCAGTGTGCGCACGCTTTCGGGCTCGAGCTGGTCGAGGCCGCCGGCAGACGCCGCCGCGCGCTCGATGGTGCCGACGGCGTCGTCGGGCCGGCCCGCGCGGTACAGCAGCTGGCCCGTGCGCGAGAGCGCCACGGCGTCCATCGGGTCGAACTCGGTGAGGACACGGAAGTAGCTCTCCACGGCGCGCTGCATCTCGCCGGCGTCCCAGTACGCGGCGCCTAGTTCCAGCAGGCTCTCCTGGCTAGGCTCCGCGGCTACGCGCTCGGTCAGGGGCAGCACCTGCTCGAGGAGCTGCATGCGCCCTTCCACGTACGGCTCGGGCATCGTGGCCAGTGCCAGGAAGTCAGTGTAGGCACCGTGCGCCGTGGCCAGGTCGTTGATGGTCCACGACACCTCGCCCAGCAGGAACAGGGTGTCTATGTCGTTCGGGTCGGCCGCGCGGGCCAGGTTGAGCCAGCGCTGCGCCTCGGTGAGGTCGCGCTGCAGGTTGATGACGGCCAGGCGCTGGTAGATCCCTGCGGGTGCCGGCTCGTCTGAGTTGACAGCGCGCATGTAGGTGGCCTGGGCCTCGTCTATCATCTGCAGGCCCAGGTAGGTGTCGCCCAGTGCCAGCAGGTTGGTGATGCTCGGGTCCTCCTCGACCGCCTGCTGCTGGGCCTGCAGCCTGCGCGCCGCGTCGAGGTCCGTGGTGGTTATGGTGGCGTCCTCGCCGATACGGGGCAGCACATAGCCCGGCACGATGGCGGCGATGGCGACGACTAGCGCCAGCACGGCCACGGCGCCGTACGGCACGCGCTTCTTGCGGGCGTCGCCGTCCTGCGGCGTGGACCTGCCCTGACGCCTGCCGGCCAGCTCCTGCTCGCGCGTATCTATGCGGGTGAGCACCTTGGCCGCCTTCGCCTCGTAGCGCTCGTGGAGTTCCTTGCGGCGCTCTAGTGGTAGGTCCTCGCGCGCGTCCAGCTCACGGATGGCCCGGAAGAGGGCGTCTCTCTCCTCGCCCAGGTCCACCAGCACCGGGTCACGGTCGTCCGGCAGGGGGTCCGACTGACCGGGCGCCACCAGCGGCAGCACCACGTAGAGGAACGCGATGAGCGCCAGCGCGCCGATGAGGATGCCGGTCAACATCAGCCGTTACCGCCCGGTGCTTGCTCGTCGTCAGCGGCGGCGCCGGCGGCGCTCAGCTGTTGCCGCACGCGTTCCAGTTCGGCCGGGGTAGCCTCGATCGGTCTCCTGGAGTTGCGCAGCCAGCGACGCGCCAGCAGCGCCACGACGACGAGGGCCAGCACGCCGATGACGATCGGCAGAATCCAGGCCACGAGGTGGATGCCCCGCTTCGGTGGGTCGAGCAAGATCCAGTCGCCGTAGCGATCCTGGAAGTACCCGAAGATCTCGGCGTCGGTGCGGCCCTGTTCCAGCTGCTCCTGGATGACCACGCGCATCTGCTGCGCTATGGGCGCGCTCGAGTCCGCCACGCTCTCGGACACGCAGCTGGGGCACCGCAGCTTCTGCGCTATCTCGAACACGCGCGACTCGAGCTGCACGTCCTGGGCCAGCGCCAGCGCACCTAGGGCCAACGCGCTGAGGGCGTAGAGGAGCTTGAGTGTCCGGGTCATTCGAGTAGCGCCTTGAGCTGCTGGTCCAGCAGTTGCGGGGTGACGGGGCCGATGTGTTTGAGCAGCACCCTGCCCGTGCGGTCGATGAAGAAGGTCTCGGGCACACCGTAGAGGCCCCAGTCGATGCTTATCTCCGAGTTGGGATCGAAGCCGTTGGGGAAGGTCAGGCCGAACTGCGAGAGGAACTGGCGCCCGTCGTCGTAGCCCCCCTGGTTCTGCGTGTGTATGCCCACGAACAGCACGCCAGACTCCTGGTAACGCTGCCAGTACTCCTGCAGCACGGGCGCCTCCTGGTAGCAGGGTAGGCACCACGACGCCCAGAAGTTGACGACCATGGGGGCGCCGCCGTACTGCGAGAACTCGAGCGTCTCGCCGTACTCGGGATGGTAGCGCTCGTAGAGCGGCATGCTGAACCCTGGGGCCAGCTGGCCCAGGTACACGGACTCTATGTCCTTGTCGGGCGCGCCGCGCAGCAGGCCCCACCCGAGCAGAGCTCCGAGCGCGATGACCCCAGCGACGGGCAGAAGCAGCCTGGGCAGCTTCACGCTCTGGCACTCTCCTCGGACCCGACCGCGGCGCGCGCAGGCACGGCGCGACCCGAGCGGCCGAGCGCGTAGGCGGTGCCGAACACGACGATGAAACCGCCTAGCCAGATCCAGGTGACCATGGGGCTCTTGACCACCCGCAGCACCACGAAGGTGGTGGTGGGGGTGACGGTGCTGTTCAGGTTGAGGTACAGGTCGTGGGTAGGCCGGTACATGACGGCCGGGGTGGGCACGGCGCGCCTGTCACCGAACTGGTTGAGGCGGGGGCGCATGGTGCGCATGACCTGACCGCCGCGGCTGACCTCTACCACGGCGCCGGCACTGATGCGCTGCGGGGTGCGTTCCATGTAGCGGTCGACCGCCGTGAGCGTGTAACCCTCGAACTCGACGCTCTGACCGAAGTCGATGCGTACCTGCTGGTCCACTCGGTAGCCGGAGCTGAAAGCCACGCCGACCGCGATGACGACCACGCCGAAGTGGACGACCATGCTGCCCACGCGCCGCCGGCTCTCGTGGGCGTACGAGCGGAGCACATCGAAAGCGGAGCGCTTGGCCAGCCGCAACCTGGGGGCGAGGGCGCCGGCCAGCAGCAGGCCGACGCTCACGACGTTGTAACCGGCCAAGGCCACGGTGAGCGCCGGGTACACCTTGTGCACTCCGAAGAGGACCGCCAGACCGCCGGCGACGACGAAGCCGGCGCCCAGCCACAGCAGGTTCTTCTTGAGCGTCTGCTGCTCGGCGCGGCGCCACGGCAGCAGCGGCCCGATGCCCATGAGCAGCAGGACCAGCAGCCATAGGGGCAGGGTCACCTGGTCGAAGAAGGGGGCGCCGATGGTGACCTTAGCGCCGGAGACGGCCTCTACCACCAGCGGGAAGAGCGTGCCGAGCATGACGGCGAACGTGAGCGCCACGAAGAGGATGTTGACGCCCAGGAAGCTGCCCTCGCGGCTGACCACGGAGTCGAGGTCGGCGCGGTCGCGCACATCGTCCCAGCGGACGGCCAGCAGGCCGAACGAGAAGAGCGTGACTACGAGGAAGAAGATGAGGAAGGCCGGGCCCACAGGGCCGGAGCCGAACGCGTGCACCGACGACACCACGCCAGAGCGCGTGAGGAAGGTGCCGAGGATGGAGAGCGAGAAGGTGGTGATGACCAGTATGAGGTTCCAGGGCTTGAGCATGCGCCGGCGCTCCTGCACCTGCACGCTGTGAATGAGCGCCGTGGCTGTGAGCCACGGCATGAGGCTCACGTTCTCCACGGGGTCCCAGGCCCAGTAGCCGCCCCAGCCCAGCACCTCGTAGCTCCACCAGCCGCCGGCTACGATGGCGGCGCCCAGGAAGCCCCAGCCGGTCAGCGTCCAACTGCGGGTCTGGCTCATCCATTCGGTGCCGGGCCTGCGGGTGATGAGCGCGGCCATGGCGTAGGAGAACGGCACGGTGAGTCCTACGAAGCCCAGATACATGAGCAGCGGGTGCACGGCCATCATCCAGTGGTTCTGGAGCAGCTCGTTGGGGCCAGGGCCGTCTATGGGCGGGAACTGCACCAGCTCGAACGGGTTGGCGATGAACGCCACCACCCCGAAGAAGAACACCTGCACCCACTGCATGATCGATATGGCCCACGGCCGCAGCGGGCTCAAGGCCGCCGTGACGGCGAGCAGCGCCGTGTAGGCACTTAGCAGCCAGGCCCACAGCAGGATCGAGCCCTCGAGCGCGGCCCACATCGTCACGATCTTCACCCAGGTGGGCGAGGCGATGCGGGACGTGTTGGCTACGTACTTCACGCTGAAGTCGTCGGTCAGCAGCGCCACCTGCATGACCGTGACGGCGGCGGTGGCGACGATGAAGCCGGCCACCGCCGCCAAACGCGCGGAGGTCTGCAGGCGTGAGTCGCGCCGCTGGGCGCCGATCATGCCGGCTATGGCGCCGTACAGTGCCAGGCCGAACGCCAGGAAGGCCCCGGCGCTACCCAGGGGTGCGAGTTGTAGGTCCATCAGCTAAAGCTCCTCAGACAAGACTCGTCTGCCCAAACTCCCTAACGGAGCGACTCCTTCAGTGCGTCTACGTCGATGGGGTGGCCTTCCGGCGGCGGGTGGTAGTCCTCGCTGTGCTTCACGAGAAGGTTGTCGCCTATGAACACACCATGGTCGAACTTGCCTTCGATGACTACCCCGCCGTTCTCCATGAACATGTCGGGCGGCGCGCCGTCATACTGCACCTGATAGCCCGCGATGCCGTCGGTGATCTTGAAGGTGAGGTGCAGCTGCTCCTCGTTGAAGCTCACGCTGCCGGCCTCGACCAGACCCCCCAGCCGCACCCGCCGGCCGTCGAAAGAGGCGGTGTCCTTCTGGTACTCACTCGGCAGGATGAAGTACACCAGCGAGCTGGACAGCGCCTGCGAGATCAGGAAACCTGCGATTCCAAGCACGGCCACGCCCAGTACGGCGTATATGGCCTTCTTGTTCACGTATCGTCGCCTCCTCGTATGCGCTTCTCCAGGCGCCTCATGTACAGGAGGTAGATGACGTAGGCCAGGACGACCTGGCCCCAAGCGAGCGTGATCCAGGTCCAGGGACCGAGGTTATCGAACACGTACGACCTCCCCTGAGGTAGCGGGTGCTTTGGCTTCGAAGCCGCTGCGGGCGTGGGTGTCAGACAGGGCGAGCCTGCCGATGCGGATGCGTTCAGACAGGAAGTACACGAACACGAGCGCGGCGGCTGCCACGTTGATGAGAAGCACGCGCAGCATCTCCGGGGCCATGGTCACGCCGGAGCCGTCGAGATTGACGCTCTTGGCGGGGTGCAGTGTGCGGAACCATTCGGCAGCCAGGTAGTTGAAGGGCAGGCTGGCCAGCACGATGATCATGATGACGGCGCTGACGCGAGCGCGGCGCTGGGGCTCGTCTATCAGGCCGCGCACGATGTAGTAGCCCACGATGAGGGCCACCATCAGGGCGGTGAGCGTGAGCTTGGCGTCCCACGTCCAGAAGGTGTTGAGCGTGGGCTTGCTGTAGGTCATGCCGCCTATGACGGTGAGGAGCGAGAACAGCAGCGCGGCGTCGGCTGCCGAGACCGCACGCACGTCGTCTACGGGCCGGCCGCGCCAGAGGTACAGCATGCCCCAGATGGCCGAGATGCCCACGGCGGCGAAGCCGATCCACGCCACCGGCACGTGCGCGTACATGATGCGTATGAGCTCGCCCTGGTTGACATCGGGCGGGCTGGTGACGAGCGCCAGGTAGGCGCCGACGATGGTGAGCACGAGTGCCGCGAGGCCGAGAAGCGTGAGCCACAGCGGGCGGCTTCCGCTCTTGTTGGTTTCGATCATCTTCCACTCCTCTTGGAGAGCATCACTAACTCCCTTAAGTTTACGTGTATGGGCCGGGACATCCGGCTCATGGTTGTTACCGCGCGTGCAGGCCGGCGTGTGGCCAGCGGGCAACGGCACGGCTGAAGAGGCGTCACTCGTCCACCACGAAGTGGAAGAGCGCTGTGCAGATGACGAAGTACACCAGATCGAAGCCGGCCAGCATCTGTAGCCAACCGCCCGCCAGATGCAGCTCGGAACGGCCGATGACCGCCTCGGTCGTGCGCACCGCGCCGAGCAGCACGGGCACGATGACCGGGAACATGAGCACGGGCAGCAGGGCCTCACGCGCCTGCAGGTTGGCCGTGAGCCCCGCATAGAAGGTGGCAATGGTGGAGAGGCCCAGCGTACCGAGCACCAGCGCAGCCGGGAGTACGTACCAGGCGCCGGCACCCGGCTGGGCGCTGTACAGAACGGTGGCAACAGGCGTCAGCAGCAGGCCGAGCGCGGTGAGGTACACCCAGTTGGCCAGCAGCTTACCCAGGAAGATGGCGGCGCGAGGAACGGGGTAGAGCAGCAGCTGCTCGAAGGCGCCCTCCTCCAGGTCGGCCTGGAAGTTCTGGGCGGCCGCTATCACCCCGGCGAACGCCAGCGCCACCCACAGCACCCCTGGGGCGGCGAGCGTGAGCACGGCCTGCTCGCGGCCCAGTGCGAACGCCATCATCACCAGCGTCACCGCCGAGAAGAACAGGGTGGCCACGGTGGCCGCGCGGCTGCGCACCTCGTGCAGGAGGTCCTTGCGCGCCACCGCCGCTACCACCTTCAGGTCGTTCACGACGGCCCCCCGGACGCCAGGCGCAGCCGGCCGTCGTGTAGTTGCAGCACGGCATCGGGCTTCAGCGCGCGTCGGTCAGACTCATGCGATGCCATGAGGAGGGTGCGGCCGCGCTGCCTGGCGCTCGACACCACCTCGTCAACCAGGTTCTTGCCGTCCTCGTCCAGCGCCGCGTACGGCTCGTCGAGCAGCCACAGCAGCGGGTCGACCAGCATGAGCCGGGCTAGGCCTAGGCGCTTCTTCATGCCGCTGGAGTAGGCGCGCACGTACTTGCTGGCGGCGCCGGTCAGGCCCACCACCTCTAGCAGCTCGTCCACCCGCTCGCGCGGGGCTCCCACCATGTCGGCTGCCAGCACCATGTTCTCTCTGGCGCTAAGCACGGGGTAGCTGCCGCCCAGCACGCTGAGCATGCCCATGCGCCTGCGCACCTCGTCCTGCTGCCTGAGCACGTCGAAGCCGAACAGCCTGGCCGTGCCGCTGGTGGGTCTCAGGCGGGTAGCGAGCACCTTGAGCAGGGTCGTCTTGCCGGCGCCGTTGCCGCCCCTCAGGACCACCAGCCTGCCCGCAGCCACCTCCAGATCTACGCCGCGCAGCACAGGCTGTCCGCCCATGCGGCGCGTGAGGTTCGTGATCTCGATGGCGGGTGCGGAGGTTGGTTCGGTCGGCATTATCGAAGGTCGGTTCCCACGGTGGTCCGGGCGGTCACAGCCTGTCTATGAGCCAGGAGGGGGTGATCCTGATGAGGTAGCCGTTCAGCGTCTCGTACGTGCCTGTGAGCATGAGGACGCCGGCCACGATGAGGATGACGCCGGCGACGCGCTCCACCCACGGCAGCCAGCGCTGGAACCGCTTGGAGAAGCGCATGAACGGGTCGAGCAGCAGTGCCGCCAGCAGGAAGGGTACGCCCAGCCCAAGTGCATAGGCTCCGAGCAGGCCGACGCCGGCTCCTAAGGTGCCGGCGGCGCCGGCCATGGTGAGTATGGCGCCCAGGATCGGCCCGATGCAGGGTGTCCAGCCTGCGGCGAACGCCATGCCGAGCAGCATGGCGCCCCAAGGCGTCCTGGTCTCGCCCTCGTAGCGCATGCGGGTGTCGCGGTACAGCCAGGGCAGCCGTATGACGCCCAGCATCACGAGGCCGAAGAACACGACGAGCGCGCCGCCGACCACCATCAGTACCTGCTGGTTGGCGCGCAGCACGGAGCCGAGCGCGCTGGCTGAGGCGCCGAGCGCGATGAAGATGATGGAGAAACCGAGGATGAACGCCAGCGAGTTGAGCACCAGCACGCGCCGCTTGGCGTTGGCGCTGCCGCCCACGTACGCCAGGTAGGTTGGCACGAGGGGCAGGACGCAGGGGGAGAGGAACGAGAGGATGCCGCCGATGAAGGCAGCGCCGACGGTCGGGGTCACCGCGCTGTCCTCGTCTGGCGCTCGGCCGGTTCTGTAAGGGGCTCGCGCCGGCAAGCTGGCGATCTCCGGACCATCCTGGCCATCTTATGTGCCGCTCCCGAGCCGCGCCCTAGGACAATCGTCCCCGGCACCTTCGCGGCAGGGGCAGCCGACGGCCCCGTTACGACCACCTGTTCTCAACCCTCCTCGGCGGCGGGCGCCATACGGCCGTTGCCGAAGAGCGAGCGCACGCTGGCGAGCACGGGCGCCCCCACCACCGGCCCGATGATCATGCGGAGATAGTAGGTCATCAGACGCCACGCGAGGATGGCGGCGGCCGTGTTCTCGCCCCGCACGAGGCTGGCGGCCGTGAGCTCGAGCAGGCCGGCGCCGCCCGGGGTGGGGAAGAAGGACGACACGACCATGGGCACCTGAGCCGCCGCCATCGTGGCCAGCAGGGGCACCTGAGGCCGCAGGCTAGCCACCACGACGTAGAACGTCAGGTATGTACTTACGTATATGAAGGCCGTCAGCACGTGTATGAGCAGCTGCGCCCCCACCGGCGCCGACCAGAGCGTGCGTCCCGACTGCTCCAGGCGCCCGATGAACCGCACGGAGCTCTCGCGCCACCTCCGCGCCACGGGCAGCCTCATAAGCTGGTTGACGGCGCTGCGGATCCAGCGCATTCGGAACATCAGGATCCAGATGACCAGGAGCGAACCCAGGAACAGCGCAGCGGCCACCACGCCGGGGTAATAGCCGCGGAGAACCCGCGTGGAGTTGGCCAGCAGCAGCACGCTTAAGGGGAGCGAGATGGCCAGGAACATCAGGTCGGAGATCCATACCCGCACGGCCATGGTCCAGGCGCGTTTGGCGCTGACGTTGTCGGCCACCAGCGACACCACCATGGCGGGCGCCTGCCCGGCACTTCCGGGCGTGATGGCCGCGCTGAACAGGCCTAGCGAGTAGCCCCGCAGCGCCTTCGCGAAGCTCAGATGCTCTCCGTCTATGCGCGATAGCACCTTCAGCCGTACCGCCCCTGCCAGGTAGTTGAGCAGCGCCAGCGCCAGCCCGATGGCGTACGCCCAGGCGGGCACGCGCCAGGCGGACGAGAGGTCCTCGCCCAGCCACCAGAGCACCAGTCCCAACCCGGTCAGGCCGAAGACAACCGAGAGGACGACGGCGCGCAGCATGGTGCCTAGGCCTGCACGCGGTTCTTGCCCGAGCGTTTGGCCTGGTACAGGTTGGAGTCGGCCCGCGCTATGAGCGACTGGGCGTCGTCGCCGAAGTCGAGGGTGGCGACACCCACGCTGGCCGTCACTTCCACGCCCCGGTGCTGACCGTTCAGCTCGCTTACTCGCCCGATGACCTTCTCACCCACGACGTGGGCGCCGGCCTGGTCGGTCTCGGGCAGCAGTATCACGAACTCCTCGCCGCCTATGCGCGCGCACATGTCGACCTCCCGCATGCAGTCGTTGATGGCTTGACCGGTGGTGCGCAGCACCGCGTCGCCTACGACGTGGCTATACGTATCGTTGACCAGCTTGAAGTCGTCGATGTCGAGCATGAGTACGCTGACGAGCGTGTTCGTTCGGTGCGCCCTCTGCAGCTCTATCTCCAGGCGCTCCTCGAAGGCGCGCCTGTTCGGCAGACCCGTGAGCTCGTCAGTCCTGGACAGATGCTCCAGGCGGGCAGCCTGCACCTCCAGCTGCTTATGCAGGTCGGCCAGCTCGGAGTACGCCCGGGCGAGCTCCACGTTGTTGAGCCGGTCTATCTCGCGGTCGCGCTCCAGTCGCGCCAGCTCCAGCTGCACGGTGAGGATCTGCGTGCGGTGGTCGGAGAGCTCCCGCAGGATGCGCTCGTTCTTCTCGTGGAACGCTTCGAAGTGAGAGAGCGCCTCCTTGTACCGGCCCAGCCGCTTGAGCGCCTGCGCCATGGCGGCGTGCGCCTTGGCGGCCTCCGCGGGAGCGCCGCTGCTGACGCCGCGGGCGATAGCCTCGGTCAGCGGCCCCAGCGCCCGCTCGGCATCGCCGCGCGCCAGGTACACCTTGCCGAGCCCGAGCATCGCCTCGCACAGCACCATCTCGCGCATCTGCGGACTGAGCACGGTGATGCACTCCTGGTAGCGCTCGATGGCCTCGTCGAAGCGCTCCTGCTCCAGGTACAGGTCCCCGAGCGTGAGCAGCGACAGGGAGCGGCCGTAGGCGTCGGAGGTCTGCTCGCACTCGAGCAGCGCCTGCTCGGCGGCCCACAGGTCGCCCTGGGCGTGGTACGCCTGGCCGACTATGCGCAGCGCCGTAGAGCGGTCGCGCAGGCCTTGGGGGGAGTCGTCGCAGGCCGTGAGCGAGCGCCGCGCGTACTCTAAGGCCTTGTCGCTCTGGCCGAGGTCCAGGTACACCCGGCCGATGACGTTGAGAGGGCCGGCCGCGGCGCTGGGCAGCGCCTGGCTGAGGATCTCCAGCGCCTCTGAGGCCCGGTGGATGGCCTGCTGATAGAGCCCCAGCGTCTGGTAGCACCACCCGAGGCCGACCAGCGCCTTGGCGGTGCCGACCTCGTCGTCGGCGTGCTTGCGGAAGAGGTGTTCGAGCTGCGAGAAGCTGAGCGCGTTGACGTAGTCACCGCTGCGGAAGGTGCTGATGGCCAGGGTCATGATCACGTCGCCCGCAGCCTGGAGCTGCTCGGCTGACAGCTCTCCCACCTTCGACTTGACGACGTCGATGTCGGTGGTGGCGCTGATGCCTAGCACCCCGAGCGCCTTGCGGCCCAGGGTCAGGGCCTCCTCGTAGCGGGAGGTTCTGAGGGCCTGTACGGCTTCGCCGGCCAGCCTCAGGAGCGTGGGATCTACTTCCGGCTCACTGTTCATATAGGTGTGCCCGCCTGTATATACGGCGTGCGTATTCGGTGCTGACATTATTACCTAGTGCCCGCTGCAACGGGTGGGCTGGTGAACGAGTTACCGCGGTCCTCCGAAGCGATCGGCGTACTCGGGGCTGGCCGTCACCGGAAGGCGCGCTCGCAGGAAGTCGCGTTCGCTCTCCAGCCACTCAGGTAGACGGAACGCCAGCCCGAGCTCGTCAGCGGGTTCGTCCACCGTGAAGCCTGGCGTGTCGGTGGCGAGTTCGAAGACGGCGCCGCCGGGCTCCTTGAAGTAGACCGACTTGAAGTACAGCCGGTTCTTGACCTTGGTAGGGGTCAGACCGCGTTCCTCCAGCAGCGCCGCCGCCTCTAGCAGCTCCGCCTCGCTCGGAACCCGCAGGGCCAGGTGATGGATGGAGCCGGCTCCCAGCCTGCCCCCATGCCCGGTGGCCTCCTCCACCAGGTCGATGTGGGTGGTGTCGACGTCCTCGCCGGCGGCCAGCCGTACCCTCCGGCCGCTGGCAGAGTTACTGTCCTCGCCCGTCACGCGCATGCCCAGCTCGGCGAGCAGCTCCGCCGTGGCGTCCAGTGCCGGGGCGGTCACGGTGGCGGCGTGCAGCCCTTGGATGGCCATGTGGGCGGCCACGGGCGCTCCCGGCCAGTTGAACGGCACGGAGCCCCTTAGCGGCCGTTCCACGAGCTCTATCTGCACGCCGTCGTTGTCTGCGAAGGCAAGCGCCTCCTGACCGAAGCGCTGCCGGGACGCTGCGGCTACGTCGTGCGACTGCAGCCTGTCTGCCCAGAGCGAAAGCGAGCCTGGCGGCACGCGGAAGGTGACAGTGGTGGCCTCGCCGGCGCCGCGGGCCGCCGGACCCGCGCCCGGCCACGGGAAGAAGGTGATGAGACTGCCGGGCCGGCCCAGCGCGTCGCCGAAGTAGAAGTGATACGTCTGCGGGTCGTCGTAGTTGACCGTGCGTTTGACGAGGCGCAGACCGAGGACCCGCACGTAGAACTCGATGTTTGCCTGCGGCCTGGTGGCTATGGCGGTGAGGTGGTGGAGCCCGGCGGTGCCTATCGACATGCCGTCTAGCCTAGCGCGTCACTATTGAACTAGTGGCTCTCTATGCGCTACTATTACAAGGCTTGACGCTCGGAGGCGGCGGGCTGTTGTGGCGTGCCATATAGCCGCAATGCCGGCCTCGCTGATCAGCGTCCTTGTAAATGGTGCGTAAGCGCCCTCCTGGAGACTTGAGATGAACTACAACAAAGGCGCTATCCTGCGCTCGATCGAGCAGCCCTTCCTGCGCAACGACATCCCCGACTTCGATACGGGCGACACCATCCGCGTCGACTACAAGGTGGTCGAAGGCAACCGCACGCGCGTTCAGGCCTTCGAGGGCGTCGTCATCGCCCGCAAGAACGGCAAGGGCGCCCGCAGCACCATCACCGTGCGCAAGGTGTCGTTCGGCGAGGGTGTGGAGCGCGTGTTCCCCGTCAACTCGCCCCTCATCGACAACATCACCGTGGTGCGCCGTGGCCGTACGCGCCGCTCCAAGCTGTACTACCTGCGCGACCTGCGTGGCAAGGCCTCGCGCCTGAAGACCGACGTGGGCCGCCAGGAGCGCGACCGCGCCGCCGCCCGCTCCGCCAAGGAGTCAGGCAAGAACGACTGAGCTGCAGGCTTCAGTTTCCGTAAGTCAAGAGGCGGCCCCGGGTAACCGGGGCCGCCTCTTCATAAGGTGCGAGCTTCAGGTTGCCGGTGGGGTCAGTCGACCACCACGATGGCGTCTGCGTCGAACTTGCGTGGCACCAGCAGGCCGGCTGCCGAGGGGCTGGCGACGAAACGTTCGAGGGCTTCAAGCGCAACGTCCCAGGGGTCCACATGCTCCTCGGTGATGACACCCGGGGCGAACACGCCTGAGATCTCCTGGCGCTCTGCCACATCTTGCCTGAGGATGCCAAGCGCCTCTTCCACGCTCTTGCCGGCGCGCTGCGGGCGGGGCGAGAGCAGCGCCTCGAAGCGGTCGGCGAGGCTGATGAGGGCCGCGATGAGCTCAGCTTCCAGCGCCTTGTCCGATGCGGCTCCGGCCAGGTCGTTGGGGCCCGGACCTTCGGCGGTCACGAACGTCTCGGTGATGAGGGCGGCGTCGGCCAGGTCGAGCACGCGTTCGACGACGCGGTCAACCAGTTCGCGGTTGCCCGCGAGCTGCTTGAGCTGCTCGTCGGTGAGGGCGCGCGGGTGGTCGTGGATAGCGATGGGGGTAGAGATCTTGCCCACATCGTGGAGCAGGGCGGCGCGTGCCAGCCTGCGCCGGGCGCTGACGCCGAGCCTGTACGGAGCGGGCAGTGCCAGGGCGGCGCCCGCCACCAGCTGCCGCACACGCTCGGTGTGGCGGGTGCGCCACGAGGAGCGGGAGTCGATCAGGCGGCCGATGCCGGTCAGCAGACGGTCGACGCGGCTAGCCAGTGCCACGTGCCGGCGCTGCATGGGCTCAAGGTCGAGCGCAACCGCCTCCAGGTCGTCGTCTGCCAGCTTGTCGAGCAGGTCGCCGTCGGTGACGAGGCGCTGGGCGAGCTTGACGATCACCGGGTCGAAGCGCCGGCCGCCTTCAGCTTCCAGGCGTTCTATGGCCACCAGGGTCGACTCGGTAGCGAGCAGCATCTCGAGCTCTTCGGCAACAGCTATGACGCGCGAGGCGGTGGGGATGGCCTCGCCAGACAGGCCGTCGGGCCTGCCGCGGCCGTCCCAGCGCTCGGTCTTGCTGCGCAGAGCGGCGGCGGTGCCGTGAGAGAACCCCATCTCGAGGGCCAGGCTGGCCGCAACGCGCGAGCCGGCACGGACAACGGCGGTGGGCTGCCGCCTGCTACCTAGGATCAGGTCGCTGACGTTCCTGAGCTTGCGGCCAAGGGGGACTTTGCTGCGCATGAGCGCCGCCGATAGCGGCACCGTGTTGGAGAGATCGGTCAGGTCGGCGTGGCGCATAAGACGCGCCATGTCGTCGCTGAGCTCGCCGTACGAGTGGAAGCTCTGCGCCCGCGCGCCGGCTGCCCCGATGTCTTTGAGCAGCAAGGCATAGAACAGATCGCTACTAGCGAGCTGACCGAGGTCGAGCATGTAGCCGATCTGCATGCCTATTATCACGGACCTGAGGACGTGGCCGTCCTGGTTACCGCCAAGCGCATCCAACGCCGGCGCCAACGCCACAACCACCTCTGACTGCAACGGAGAGTGCGGAGTCAGGTGCTTAGGCGTGTTCGTCAGCGGCAAAGCAGGCCCTCCCGAAGTACGGGCGGGCTCCTTGACCGTCTGGGATCTGCGTAGTTCCTTACCCAACGAGACGGACATGGCCTAATGTTGGCCCCTGCGCTATGACGGAAAACTTACATAAGTCTTACAAGCCCCCGTGCCGGAGACCCGGGCTTTTCGGCACGCGCGGTGGGGGTCCTAGCGAGCTCGGCCCGGGCTAGCTGGGCGCCACGTACTGGGCCAGGTGCTTACCGGTGAGCGTGGACTTGGCTGCTACCAGGTCGGCCGGCGTGCCCTCGAACACCACGGTGCCGCCGTCATGCCCGGCACCTGGTCCGAGGTCGATGATCCAGTCGGCATGCGCCATGACGGCCTGATGGTGCTCGATGACGATGACTGACTTGCCCGTGTCCACCAGCCTGTCCATCAGCCCCAGCAGCTGCTCCACGTCGGCCAGGTGGAGGCCGGTGGTGGGCTCATCGAGGATGTAGATGCCGCCCTTCTCGCCCATGTGTGTGGCCAGCTTGAGGCGCTGGCGCTCGCCGCCGGAGAGGGTGGTGAGGGGCTGGCCGAGGCTGATGTAGCCCAGGCCCACATCTGCCAGGTGCCCCAAGATCTTGTGGGCTGCCGGCACGGCTGACTCTCCCGTGGCGAAGAACTTAAGTGCCTCGGTCACCGGCATGCCCAGTACCTCGCTGATGTTGCGCTCGCCCAGCTTGTACTCGAGAACGGCGGCCTGGAAGCGCTTGCCGCCGCAGTCCTCGCAGGTGGTGGCCACTGTGGCCATGACGCCCAGCTCCGTGTAGATGACGCCGGCGCCCTTGCAGGTGGGGCAGGCGCCCTCGCTGTTGGCGCTGAACAGCGCCGGCTTCACGTTGTTGGCTTTGGCGAACGCCTTGCGGATGGGCTCCAAGAGGCCCGTGTAGGTGGCCGGGTTGCTGCGGCGCGAGCCTCTTATGGCGGTCTGATCGATGGTGATAACGCCGTCCTGGTCGGCCACGGAGCCGTTGACCAGCGAGCTCTTGCCCGAACCAGCCACGCCGGTGAGCACGCAAAGAACCCCCAGCGGGATGTCGACGTTGACGTTCCTCAGGTTGTTGGTAGCGGCGTTGCGGACCTTGAGGGCGTCCTTGGGTTGGCGCACCTCGTCTTTCAGCCTGGCGCGGTCGTCCAGGTGGCGGCCCGTAACGGTGTCGGACTTCCGCAGGCCCGCCAGGGTGCCCTCGAAGCACACCGTGCCGCCCGCGGTGCCGGCGCCGGGCCCGATGTCGACGATGTGGTCGGCTATGGCTATCGTCTCGGGCTTGTGCTCCACCACCAGCACTGTGTTGCCCTTGTCGCGCAGCTGCCTGAGCAGGTCGTTCATGCGCTGGATGTCGTGCGGATGCAGGCCTATGGTGGGCTCGTCGAACACGTAGGTGACGTCGGTCAGTGCCGAGCCCAGGTGGCGGATCATCTTGGTGCGCTGGGCCTCGCCGCCCGACAGGGTGCCCGAGGGGCGCTCGAGCGACAGGTAGCCCAGCCCGATATGCGTGAACGAGTCGAGCAGGTGCTGCAGGCCCTTGAGCAGCGGCGCCACGGAGGGCTCCTCCAGTTGCCGCACCCACTCGGCCAGGTCGCTTATCTGCATGGCGCAGAGGTCGGCGATGTTCTTGCCACTTATCTTGGAGGAGCGCGCCGGCGCCGCCAGGCGGGTACCGCCGCATTCGGGGCAGGCGGTGAAGGTGATGGCCTTCTCGACGAAGGCACGGATGTGGGGCTGCATCTGCTCCACGTCCTTGTTCAGGTACGACTTCTGGATCTGCGGGATGACGCCCTGGTAGGTGAGGTTGATGCCCTCGACCTTGAGCTTGGTCTGCTCCTTGTACAGGAGGTCGTGCAGCTCGCGCTTGTTGTACTTGCCTACCGGCTTGTCGGGGTCGAACCAGCCGCTGCCGCGCAAGATGCGGCCCCACCAGCCGTCCATGCTGAAGCCCGGCACCGTCAGGGCGCCCTCGTTGAGCGACTTGGTCTCGTCGTAAACGGCGGTCAGATCGAAGTCGGTGACGTTGCCCAGCCCCTCGCACTTGGGGCACATGCCGCCCAGGATGTTGAACTCGGCCTTCTCGGTGATGGTCTTGTCGCCCCGCTGCACGGTAATGCCGCCGCTGCCGCTGGCCGAGGGCACGTTGAAGGAGAAGGCGTTGGGCGGGCCGATGTACGGGTCGCCGATGCGGCTGAACAGTATGCGCAGCATGGCGTTGGCGTCGGTGGCGGTGCCAACTGTGGAGCGTGGGTTGGAGCCCATGGGGTCCTGGTCGACGATGATGGCCGTAGTCAGCCCGTCCAGCCTGTCGACCTCCGGACGCGCCAGCGTGGGCATGAACCCTTGCAGGAACGCGCTGTACGTTTCGTTGATGAGCCGCTGAGACTCCGAGGCGATGGTGTCGAACACCAGCGAGCTCTTGCCCGAGCCGGACACGCCCGTGAACACGGTCAGGCGACGCTTGGGTATCTCTAGCGATACGTTCTTGAGGTTGTTGACGCGTGCGCCCTCCACGCGGATCTTGTCGTGACTGTCTGCGGGGTGGCGTTCGCTCATGTAACTACTTGATCTCCTGAACTCGGATCATGTTGCCTGAAGGGTCGCGGATGGCGGCGTCGCGCACGCCGTAGGGCTGGTCGGTGGGTTCCTGGACCACTTCAGCCCCCGCAGCGACCATGCGCTCGAAGGCCTCGTCCAGGTTAGGGGTAGCCAGGTTAACACCGAAGAAGCTGCCCTTGGCCATCAGCTCGAAGATGACGCGGCGCTCCTCGTCCGTCAGGTCTGGCAGCGCCGCCGGCGGATGCAGGACTATGGCCGTGTCTGGCTGGTCGGCTGGGCCCACGGTTAGCCAGCGCATGCCCTCGTAACCGACGTCGTTGCGCACCTCGAAGCCTAAGACGTCGCGGTAGAAGGCCAGCATGGCGTCGGGGTCGTCGTGCGGAAGGAAGCTTGCGTGTATGAGTAGTTTCATGTGGCCGATTGTAGGGATACTGCGGCCTGTTGCGCTTCTTGATTCCTGACCGGTTCGCTCTTGGC
>JBIQNJ010000031.1:23680-29104 GCA_044462445.1 Truepera radiovictrix
TGCCGAGCTGACCCCTGACCGGCCTGGTCACCTGCTTGGCCAGGCAGGCGGGTATGCCGTCGGTCGCACGTGCGGGGTCCTCTCTATAGGTGCTCGGAGAGACGCCGACCAACTGCGTGAAGCGGGTGCTGAAGGTGCCCAACGATGAGCAGCCCACCTCGAAGCAGACGTCCGTGACGCTCATGTCGCCCCTGCGCAGTAGGGCCATGGCGCGCTCGATGCGGCGCGTCATCAGGTAGCCGTAAGGCGACTCGCCGTAAGCCGCCTTGAACTGCCGGCTCAGATGGCCGGCCGACATATGAACGCTGCGCGCCAGCTCCTCGACGTTGAGGGGCAGGGCGTGCTCGCGGTCTATGCGGTCGCGCACCTTCCGCAGACGGATCAGGTCGCGGCGCTCCTTCTCGGATAGGGGCGCTGAGGTCATGCAGAGATGATGGCACGGCAGGCTGCTGCGGCGCGGTTACATGTGGCTACCCGATGTGGTATGCGGCGGTCTATCGTCTCGATAGCTTCGAACAGTCGAGTGGTGGAGGTTATGCCGCCGTCCTCATGACGCCTCCACCAGACCAGGGGAGTTCGGTCCGAGAGGTGGTTCTATGGAGAGGATCAAGGATTACTACCCGCAGGCGCCGTTGCGGCAGTTCGGTGGCTCGGTTGCCATAGCCAGCGCTCAACTTGTAGCTGTGGTAGATGACGTGATTGCGAGGCTCGAAGCACTGGATGGCCAGACCCTGCATACGCCGGTAGCTGTTGGTAAATGGACACCGCTCGGTGTAGCCGACCACCTGAACCGGGTCACCGAGTTCTATGCCTACAGCATGAACCGCGTGCGCAAGGGTGGGGAGCCGATAAGGACCGAGAAGGGCTTCATCGGCGCAGATGGCGGCCTGATCGTGGACATTCCTGAAGTGCTGCCTGGGGAGAACCTGGAGCTATCCGGTGTTGTAGCTGCGCTTAGAGGCTCCACCCAGAAACTGATAGACGCTGCATTTGCGGCGGAGTCAGAGGGGCTGGCAGGCACGGTGGTGAACATGAATCCGTTCTTCGGAGAGTTAACGCCTTTGGGCACTGTGCAGATGGCCGCTTTGCATGCGCGGCACCACATCGGGAAGCATCTGTCGGCTGCAGGCTGAGTGTTGGTCGGCTGAGATGGTGGTGGAAACACGGCTTCGGTCTTCAAGTCACTCAGGCCCCGCGTTCGCATGCGCGGCGAGCCGACCTAGGGGAGCCAAACTAGGGTGAACCACTACAGGTCGTTGACACTGCCTTGCTGGTATCGGTACACTGACCGTCGCCCTGTTGACAAGGCTCGCATGTGCGAGTGGTCGTGGGTAGCACCTTCATCGTGGGGCCGTGGCGCAGTTGGGAGCGCGTCTGAATGGCATTCAGAAGGTCAGGGGTTCGAATCCCCTCGGCTCCACCACAAGAAACAGCGTCTTAGACGCAAAGTTAGAGCCCCGGCTATCGGCCGGGGCTCTTCTACTTGGATCCGGAGTACGGCGCCTCGACGTTTCACCGCCGCCACGGCATGGCCTTGCGCTCTACCCATTGCAGCAACCAGGTGAGCCCAACGCCCATGAGCATGACCACGAACAGCGAGGCGTACATCTTGTCTATGGAGAGTATCTGCCAGTAGTAGAAGACGAGGAAGCCAACGCCCTGCTGCGCGCGGATGAACTCCACGGCCACGATGACGATGAGGGCCGAACCTAGGGCGATACGCAGGCCGGAGAAGATGATGGGCAGTGCGGCGGGCACGATGACGTGCCGCAGCATCTGCCAGCGGCCCGCGCCGTAGTTGCGGCCGGCCTCCAAGTACACGGGCTCGATACCCATGACGCCCGCCATGGTGTTTATGGCGATGAGGAAGAAGGCGGTGATGGATATGACCGCCACCTTGGGGCCTTCGCCGAACGGGTCGGCGAAGATGAGCATCATCAGCGGGAAGACAGCTATCTTCGGCAGCACGTAGATAGCCGACATGATGGGGTCCAGCATCTGCCGGATGGTCTTGTTGAGACCCATGGCCATACCCGTCAGCACGCCGGGGGCGGCACCTATGAGGAAGCCCACGGCCACGCGGTACAGAGTCGCCAGAACGTGGCTCTCGGCTATAAGCCCCCACGCTCCGCGCCAGCCCTGTTCGGGCAGCACGGAGGGTATGAGCCAGGGACGCCCCAGCAGGCTGGTGCGGTTGAACCTGTCATAAGTGACCACAAGGTCCCATAGCGCCTTGGCTATACGCGTGGGTGGCGGGAACCAGCGGCCGTTCAGATAGCCCCAACTGACCATCAGCTCCCAGGCCGTCAACAGCAGCAGCGGGAAGAGGGTGGCCAGCAGGCGGTTATATAGAGGCTTGCGCTTCACGGGAACGCGCTTGCTGAAGCGGTCAGCCAGGTAAACGAACAGGGCGAGTACCCCACCCACTAGCAGCCATACGAGCCAGGAGGGCAAGGTCATGACTGTGCTCCCAGTGCGAGCATGGGCGTTACGAGAGCGCCAGCGAGGCTCACAAGTACCACCTGAGCCCCGGCGCTTGGCGACCTGAGGGCGTAGCCGCTCACCGCTGCCCCTCCAGCGCTTTACGCACTTCGTCCTCTAGCGCCTGCCACACGTGGCCCGTCATGGCGGCGAACTCGGGCGTGGCGGTAGTGGCTATGGTGCGCGGGCGCGGCAGGTCGACCTCGAACTCGGTCTTGTTGGTACCGGGGTGCGCCGTCATGATGACCACGCGGTCGCCCAGCAGCACCGCCTCGTCGATCGAGTGGGTGATGTACACCACGGTCTTGCGGTGCTCCTCCCAGATGCGCATAAGCTCGCCCTGCAGCACCGTCTTGGTCTGCGCGTCGAGGGCGCCCAAGGGCTCGTCCATCAGCAGCACCTCCGGATCGTTGGCCAGCGCCCGGGCTATGGCTACACGCTGCTTCATGCCGCCCGACAGCTGGGCCGGGTAGTAGGTCTCGAACTTAGCCAGCCCCACGCGGGCGAGCCACTGACGGGCCACCTCGTAGCGCTCGGCCTTGCCCTGGCCACGCATCTGCAGCCCGAACGCCACGTTGTCCAGCACCGTCTTCCACGGGAAGATGGCGTACTCCTGGAAGACCACGCTGTTGAGGGGCTTGCCGGGGGCGCCCGGAGCGATGGTGACGGTGCCCTCGCTGTGAGGCGTGAGGCCCGCCAGGATGCGCAGGAAGGTGGACTTCCCGCAGCCCGACGGGCCGACGATGCATACGAACTCGCCCTCACGAACGTCAAGGTTGAAGTTCTGGAGGGCGATGCCAGTGCCCGTAACCGTCTCGAAACGCTTCGTTACGTTGCGGGCACTGATCTTGGGTGCTGCGTCCGGCAACTACTCCCCGTAAGCACCGAGGAGCTCGAGGGCCCACTCGGTGAACTCCGAGTTCACGACGTTGCTAAGGTCCAGCGCGTCGGTGTACTCCGTGCGGCCGTTCTCGCGGTGGGTGCGCTCCACGTCGGCCAGGTCGTCAACCGGGATCTGCTGGTTGGGGTCGAACACGAGCAGCGCGTCGCCGGCCAGCGCCTCAGGGGTGGAACTGACGTAGGTGAGGTAGGCGTTCACGTTCTCTTCGCTGAGGAACTCCTCGCCTTGCATGAGGCGCGCAGCCTGCATGAGGGCGAGGGCGAAGCGGCGGGCCACTTCAGGGCGGTTGGTGACGAAGTTGTTGGAGCCCACGAACGCCACGGTCATGGCACCGGGGGTGAGGTCGCCGGCGAGTTCAACGCCGAAGCCGGCCTCTTCGACCTGCTGAGCGTAGGGCGAACCGAGGATGCCGGCATCGATGGCGCCGCCCTCGAAGCTGGCGGGCATGTCGGGGTTGGCTACGTTGATCAGGTTCACGTCACGGATGGTCAGGCCGGCGCGCTCAAGGGCCTTGGCGGCCAGGTACTCGCCGCCGCTGCCGGGGCCACCGGCTACGGCTACGGTGCGGCCGCGCAGGTCCTCGATAGAGGTAACGGCGCCGGACTCAACCAGGTCAGCGCGCACCATCAGTTTTGTTGGGCTGTTCTCGAAGGGCTCGAGGCCGCCGGGGGCGATGACGCGGATGTCGAGGCCCTGGTTCCAGCCGTTCCAGAGGGAGGTAACGATGGCGATGCCGCCGACGTCTATCTGCCCCTCGGTAAGGAAGGCGATGGCTTCGGTGCCCGAGGCCACGCGGTTGATGACCACGTCGAGGCCCAGGTCTGCGAACAGACCGCGCTCGGCGGCAACGTACAGCGTTGCGAACTTCATGATGGGCACGTAAGCCACGCTGACGCGCTCGGGCGGGTTGAGGGGCTCGACCTGAGCGAAGGCGCTGCTGAACAGCGCCAAGACTGCGATGGCTGCGAGGAGTTTCCTGACGATGGCGGTCTTCACTGTTGGCCTCCCGGGTACGTGAAGTCGTTAAAACACATAAGTTTGCGGCCAGAGTGTGGGGGTCTCTGGACGCAACATCCTATAACGGGCACGGGCGGCTTTTGCCTATAGGAACTAAGCGTGTTGCCATTCTGGTTTGGCCCGGTCTGGTTTATGACCTAGCAGTGGTCCTAGAATCCGTTGCACACCTTCACAATCCGCATGTTGTGCGAAGTTGCTGCTGGCAAATCGTACGAATGCTATCATCGCACGATAGCATTCTACTCTGCGGTGATGCATGACGCCCAAACGCGCTCTCAACTCCCGGCAGGAGCAGGTGAGGCGCAGAGTTTTCACCAGGCCAACGCCTTCTGACATTAGATGGAGTGAGGTTGTGAACATGCTTGAGGCGCTCGGTTACTCGATCAAACCTGCGAAGGGCTCTAGATATCGAATTGCCTCAGTATCTGGCGTTTCGATGATTGCCCACCGGCCGCACCCTGGTAACACCTGCAACAAGGTACTGGTCGTAAGAATTCGACGGTTTATGGAGGAATCGGGTGACTAAGTTCAAGCCGTACAAGGGCTATGTAGGCGAGGTTGAAATCGACGTGGAAGCCGGCGTGCTCGGCGGGGAAGTCATAGGACTTCGCGACGTAGTTCACTTCGAAGGAAGCACTGTCAGGGAAGCCGAGAAGGCGTTCCACGAGTCAGTAGACGAGTACCTTGAGTGGTGTCGTGAGTTGGGTAAGGCTCCAGAGAGGCCTTTCTCGGGCAAGGTTCTGGTTCGTATGGATCCTGCTTTACACCGGCGGTTGGCGCGTCAGGCCGAACTGACCTCGACAAGCGTAAACTCGTTAGTTGTCGACGCAATTGAACGACACCTGGCACACACCAATGAGTTGGAGCTTGCCGCGTCGAGCCTCAGCTAGGGGAGGGTGGTTGTGTGGACGAGGTAAGCGCTGCAATCTACGTAACCCGGTTTGGAACCTCCAAGCATGCGGTTCTGGGCCCACGTCTGTACCAACGTACTGATCTAAGCCCCAAGAAGCTTTCAGCGCTAGCTC
>JBIQNJ010000032.1:0-28437 GCA_044462445.1 Truepera radiovictrix
GGCGCCTTCGACAGGGCGATGGAGAACAGCGTATACGCCACGGCCGACGGCAGCACACCGATGTAGACGGTGGCCAGCAACGCGTTGCTCGAGGCCGAAGCCACGTCGGCGGCCACGCCTGGCAGGAACACCAGCATGGGGAGGGTGCCGGCCCAGGTGGCGAACGCCGCCACCTCTATCGGGCGGTAGCGCTGGAACATGCGGCGCTGCAGGATGGCGTAGAACGAGGTGCTGACAGCAGCGATGACGATGAGCCAGGCGAACACGTTGAAGGTCAGGCCGGTGCCGGAGTCACCCACCACGATGAGCACCACCCCCAGGAACGCGATGGCCGAGCCTACCCAACCCAGCCCCGGCAATCCCTCGCCCAGCATGATCACGGCCAGCAGGGCGGTGATGGCCGGCGCCGTGGCGATGATGAGGCTGGCAGCCCCCGCGGAGACGTTCGTCTGTCCGAAGTTGAGCGCCAGGTGGTACACCGTGTAGCCAACGAAGCCCAGCAGCAGGAAGTAGGGCATGTCGGCGCGCTTGGGCGCGAACCGGGCCCGGAACAGCAGCAGCAACGGTACGAAGGTGGCCGAGGCCACCAGGTGGCGCAGCAGCGTCAGGTGGGGAGCGCTCAGGTCGCCGAGGGCGATCTTGATCATGGGGAACGCGGTGCCCCACAGCACCATCTGCACCAACAGCAACGCCGCCACGCCCAGTGTCACGGTCGACTCCCTAGAGTTCTCTTAGTTGGGTAGCTGTATCGGCCGCCCGCACGCGCACAGCTGGCCCTCGCGCACCATGCGCGTCTGGCCCTCGCGGTGCCACAGGGTATCGCAGTCGGGGCAGCGGATCTCGCCGCCGCTTATCGAGCTGATGAGGTCGGAGCCCACCCAGCGCTTCTGGCCGCACCAATGGCACACCACCTCGGCACCCCCGTCCTCGTTGATCATGTTCTGCCGCTCGTCCGGGCTGAAGTACGCCAGAGCCTCGAGCGCCTTCTCGTCGGAGCAGCGGCACTCGAACCTGAGAGGCAGGGGCTCGGGGGTCAGGTTCTCGAAGCCTATGCCCCAGGCCAGCTCCTCTTCGACCAGCTGGGTGATAGGCGCCCGCTCCATGGCCGCCGTAAGCGCTCCGAACTCCTTGATGTTCGCCTCCAACACGGCCAGCGCCGCATCGTTGGCGTCGGGCAGGGCCTGCAGGATGGCACCGCCCGCGCGCTGCACGCGGCCGTCGAGCCCGAAGTACACGCCCAGCAGCACGGCCGAGGCTATCTGCTCAGAGCGCGCCAGGAAGGTGGCCACGTCCTCAGCCACCTCGCCGCTCATGAGGTCAACGGTGCTGGTGAACGGGTCGCCGTACGGGGCGTGCGAGCGTATGACGATGATCTCGCCGTTGCCCACGGCCCCGCCCACGTCGAGTTTGCCGTCCTCCCGCAGCGGTAGGTCGGCTTCGGGATGCTGCACGTAGCCCCGCACGGTGCCGTCGAGCCCGGCCTCTGCCAGGGCGCCACCCAACGGGCCGTCGCCAACGATCTTCACGGTCACACGGTCGCGGTGGTCCTTGAGCAGCACGTGCGAGAGCAGCAGGCTGGCCGTCAGCGTGCGACCCAGCGCCGCGCCGGCCGTGCGAGTGGTGCCGTGACGTTCCACGGCCTCTCTGACGATGTCGGTAGTGTCTGCGGCCACGATGCGGATGCCGCCGCCGGCGGCCAGGCCGCGAATCAGGTAACTCATGCCGGTGTCCTTCCGCCCTGCCGGCAGCCGAAGCGCCCGGCACAGGCAAGGGACAAGTATAAGTGACCTTAGGCCACGCCCTCCAGTTTGGTGGCCAGCCGCTTCAGGGTGGCCTTCGGAACCAGCTTGCTTACGTCGGCGCCGTACCGCGCTATCTCTTTGACGCGTGTGCTGGAGACGTACGACCAGCGCGTGGCGGTCATGATGAAGGTGGTCTCTGCCGCAGGGTTAAGCTGACGGTTGAGGTGCGCCATCTGCAGCTCGTACTCGAAGTCCGAGATGGCGCGCAGGCCTTTGACGATGACCGTGGCACCAACGTTGCGCGTGTAGTCAGCCAGCAGGCCGTCGAACGAGTCCACCTCGACGCCGTTCATGCCTCGCACCACCTCGCGGATGATAGCCA
Source organism: Truepera radiovictrix (assembly GCA_044462445.1). Taxonomy (GTDB): domain Bacteria; phylum Deinococcota; class Deinococci; order Deinococcales; family Trueperaceae; genus JAAYYF01. The sequence goes on from JBIQNJ010000032.1 coordinate 2,125, forward strand.
CGCGCTCCTCGGCTGTGAACATGCCGGTGGTCTTCAGCGGGTTCTCGAGCACCGCCACCGTGAGCCGGTCGTAGATCTGCGACGCCCGCCGGATGAGGTCGACATGGCCGTTGTGAAGGGGGTCGAACGACCCCGGATACACCGCATGAATCATGATCTCCCAGTGTACGCCGCTGGGCGAGCCCGCGGCCGTCAGCACAGGACCGGGTTACACAACCCCGGCAGCGGGCGCCAGCGCTTCGGTCAGCCGCCCTCGCCCGGTGGGGTGCCGATGAGCTCATGCACCACCTGCGCCGGTGTCTGCGCGCCGCTCAGCACGGCGCTAACGGCGTAGTCGTCGCGCGCCGCCAGAACCTGTCTCAGCTGCTCTGTGAGGGTGGCTAGCACCTCGGCGCGCACGCGGGCGCGGCGGCTGAGCGCCAGACCCTCCTGGCCGATATGCTCCTGGTGTTCTAGCACCTTCTCCAGCAGCTCGGCCACACCCTCACCCTTAGTGGCCACGGCGCCGACGATCGGGGCGAACCACGTCTGGTCGTCGTACATCCCCAGCTCCTGCGCGCCAGACAGCTCACGCCGCAGGCGGTCGGCACCAGGGTGATCGTACTTGTTGATGCAGAACACGTCGGCGATCTCCATGATGCCGGCCTTGAACGCCTGCACCCCATCGCCCTGCCCCGGTGTGAGCAGCACCACGGTCGTGTCGGCGGCCTGCACGATGTCTACCTCGGACTGCCCGACGCCCACGGTCTCCACCAGCACAAAGTCGAAGCCGGCAGCGTCGAGCAGCGCCACCACCTGCAGGGTGGCCGCCGCCATGCCGCCAAGGTGGCCTCGCGTCGCCATGGACCTGATGAACACGCCGGGGTCGGAATGCCAGCGGGTCATACGGATGCGGTCTCCGAGGATGGCACCACCGCTGTACGGGCTGGTGGGGTCCACCGCCACCACCCCTACACGCCGGCCGCGAGCGCGCAGCTCGGCTATCAGCCCGTCGGTGAGGGTGCTCTTGCCGGCGCCAGGCGAGCCCGTGATGCCGACCACCCGTGCCTGCCCGGTGCGCCCGCGCAAGCTTCGGAGCAGCTCCTGGCCGGCCGCAGCGCCCGACTCCACCAGCGATATGGCGCGGGCTAACGCCCGCTCCTCGCCCCTCAGGAACGCCTGCCGGAGTGCCTCCACCCGTTGAGGCTAACCCATGCCCGACCCGCGTGGTGGCCTGCTACCTTGGTGTAACGGGGCCACGAAGGCCCGCTTGGAGGTAAGCGTGAAACACGGTAGCGCCGCGCCCCTGCGGCTTGGCATGGTCGGCGGCGGAGTCGACGCGTTCATAGGCGCCGTGCACCGCCTGGCCGCGCGCCTCGACGGCGACTGGGACATCGTGGCCGGCGCGCTCTCGTCTACGCCTGAGCGCTCCCTCGCCAGCGCCCAGGCCGTCGGCCTGGCGCGCGGCTACGGCACCTGGCAGGAGCTGCTCGAGCGCGAGCTGGCGCTGCCTGAAGACCAACGCATAGACGCCGTGAGCATCGTCACGCCTAACAACCTGCACTACCCTGTGGCCAAGGCGTTCGTGAACGCTGGCATCAACGTGGTGTGTGACAAGCCCATGACGCTCACCTCGGACGAGGCCTCACAACTGGTGGCCGCAGTAGAGCGCAGAGGGGTGGTGTTCGCGGTCACCTACAACTACACGGGTTACCCCCTGGTGAAGGAGGCTCGGCGGCTGGTCCGGGAGGGCGAGCTGGGTACGGTGCGCAAGGTGGTGGCGCAGTACCGCCAGGGCTGGCTGGCTACTCCGGCCGAACTAGGCGGCTCCAAACAGGCGGAGTGGCGGCTCGACCCCGCACGCTCAGGCCTGGGCGGCGCCATCGGCGACATCGGCACCCATGCAGAGAACCTGGTGAGCACCATCACTGGGCTTCATATCGAGGCGCTCTCAGCCGATCTCACTCCGCTCGTGCCTGGCCGCAAGCTAGACGACGACGCCGGCATCCTCGTCAAGTTCTCTAACGGCGCCAAGGGCGTCTTCGTGGTGAGCCAGGTGGAGGTGGGCGAGGAGAACGGCCTCTCCTTGAGCGTGTACGGCACCAAGGGCGGGCTGACGTGGCGTCAGGAGAACCCCAACGTGCTCGAGGTCACCAGCCTCGACGGCCCACGCCGCATGCTCACACGTGCGGGCGGCCCTTACCTGGGGTCTGCCGCCACCGCGGCGTCGCGCCTGCCCTCCGGGCATCCCGAGGGCTTCCTCGAGGGGTTCGCGAACATCTACCGCAACGTGGCCGCCGACATCCGCCGGCGCCGCGGGCTGCGCACCTGGCTGGACGACACCGGCCTAGAGCCCGACTACCCGACCGTGGTAGACGGGGCCAGGGGTGTGGCGTTCATCGAGGCAGCCGTCGCCTCCAGCGAGTCCGACGTCAAATGGACGGAGTTCGCGTACCTCTAGGCTCGGCCGGGGTTCCGTTACCTGCGGAAACGATCGGCCAGCTCGATGATGGCGCTCTCGAGCGCCAGCTCCGGGCTGCCGCCGCTCTTGGCCCGCACGTCGGCCTGAAGCAGGCCGCCGAGCATGGGCAGGAGGTCGCGCTCGTTCAGCGACCGGGCCAGGTTGAGCGCGCGGCCTGCCACGAACGGCTTGCACTTGAGGGCTGCCGCCGCTTGACCGCTTGAGGGCGCGCGGCCACCCGCCGCCTGGATGAGGCCCACAGCCTTGGTCACCAGCATGAACTGCCAGACGAGCGCACCGAAGATGCGCTGAACCGCCTCCCCCTGCTCCACCAGTTGCCGGGCTATGGCCACCGCCTTGGCGGCGTCGCCCTCCCCCACCGCCTCGATGATGTCGAACGAGTCGCGCATGGCCGGGCGGTTGACGATGGCCGTAACGCGGTTCACGTCGTACCGGCCGGGCAAGGTGGCGAGCTTGTGCACCTCGGAGGCGATGGCGGCGGGGTCCTCGCCGAACACGTCTGCCAGGTACTGCGGTACGCCGGGTGCGAACTCCACTCCGGCACCCTTAAGCTCCTCAGCCACCCATTGGGGCAGCCGCTCGAAGCGCGGCGTGGGCAGGTGCTTGTGCCGACCCAGCTCGGCGAGCGCCTTCTGGCGCACGGGCGTGGCTTCCGGGTCGAGGACCACGATGAGGGCCGCATCCTTCAGGTCACCAAGAGCCTTGATGGTGTCGTTACGAGGCTTCACGCCGGCCTGACCACTGAAGGCCTCGGCGAAGTCCAGGAAGAGCGCCACCTGGCCGAAGAGCCCGCCCTGCGAGGCCGCGTAGGAGACCGCCTCCGGAGTGAGCCCCTCGCCCATCTGGATAGCAGCGGAAGGCTGAACGCCCTCGCCTATGAGCGCCTGCCGCGCTGCGCGCCGCGCCAGGTAAGGGTCACCAGTGAACGAAAGGATCATCAGCTATAAGGGTAAGCGGTTCGGGTCAGTTGCTCTGCATGACGCCTAGGATGGCCTCGCGCATCTCGGTGGCGTCTGGGTAGCGGTCGTCGGGATCGCGAGCGAGCGAGCGCACCACCACGTCCTGGAACGGCTCGGCGGCGCCAGTGAGCGGCGCCAGCGGCACGCGCTCGTCGCCCGCCAGGAACCGGACCACCTGGTTGCCGTAGGGCGGCGCACCCGTGAGCATGTGGTACATGACGGCGCCGGCGGCGTACAGGTCGGAGCGCTGGTCGGTGCGCACGCCCTTGAACTGCTCAGGCGCCATGTAGCTCGGCGTACCCAGCAGCATGTCTTGAGCGGTTATGGCCGTGAGCCCCAGGTCCTTGGCGAAGCCGAAATCGGTCAGCAGGGCGTTCTCGCCCTTGACCAGCACGTTGCCGGGCTTGACGTCCAGATGGATGACGCCTTGCGCGTGCGCGTACGCCAGCGCCGAGAGCACGTCGGAGATGATGCGCACGGACCGCCTGGGCCGCAAGGGACCACGCTCAAGCGCCTCTTCCAGCGACACCCCCGCGCAGTAGGCGTACACCAACGACCCGCCGTCTTGGACGTCTAGCAGGGGAACGATGTTGTCATGCCGGAGCTTCCCGACGACGGCCGCCTCGCGTTCGAGGCGCTGGCTGAAGGTGGGGTTGAAACCCCTGAGGCGCTTGACGACGACCAAGCGGTCCTCCCACCTGGCCAGTTCCACCCTCACTGGGCCGTGCTCTGAGATGACTCTAACGGTCATGAGCATTGTGAATAACTTATCACGGATCGGTTACCTGGCTCTCATCGGTTCGGCGTACACGGACCATGCTCGTTGGCCTCATATGTGGAGCCCTCAGATCGAAGCGCACGGCACCGTTCTCCCGGGTGGTGAACACAGTGACCCCGGCCGCCTCCAGCCGCTCCACTACTTCAGGTGCTGGGTGGCCGTACTGGTTGCGCCCCACTGAGATGACCGCCCAGGCGGGAGAGGCGGCCCTTATCAGCTCGACACCCGTGCTGTTGCGCGACCCGTGGTGCGGCGCCAGCAACAGGGGGGTGGGCGGCACGGCCAGGTCGGGCTCGGTTGCCACCCCCAGGTCGCCCAGGAGTAGCGCCGCCGGCGCGTCGTTGTAGCTGAGCACCAGCGCCACCGATCGCTCGTTGGCGGGCGCGGACGTCTCGGCCGGCGGGTTGAGCACGTCCAGCCGAACACCGCCCGGGAGCAGCATGCGCTCACCCCTGCGGGCCTCATGCACCTCTACGCCGCGCGTGAGGGCCAGGTCTCGCAACTGGCCGTCCAGCGCAGCGGCCGCGTCCGGCGGGCCGGTGACCAGCAACCCGACGGGCACGGCGTGGAGGACCGCCAGGAGGCCCTCGACGTGGTCGGCGTCGGGATGGGTGGCGATGACCGCCGCCAGCCGCGTGACGCCCAGTGCCCTCAGCGCCGGCACCACCACCCTACTTCCCACGTCGAAGTCTGAGAACGGCGAGCCGCCACCGTCGACGAGCACGCCCTGGCCGCCCGGCAGCCGGATGAGCACCGAGTCTCCCTGGCCCACATCTAAGAACCACACGTCGGGCGCAGACGCGCGGGCCGGCACACCCCAAGCCACCCCGCCCGCAGCAAGAGCCACGAGCGCCGTGTGCTTGAGCCTGCCGGGTGTGCGGGCCCAGGCGCCCAGCGCTACCACGAACACTGCCCAGCACAGGTGCCCCAGCCAGGAGACCTCACCCCAGGCGAGCTTCGGCTGAGCCGCCGTGGCCCGGGCCAGAGCGATGAGAGCGGCCGCCAGGGGTTGCGTGAGGAGGTTGACCGCTCTGGCCAGCGGCTCGGCCACCAGCCCCAGCATGCCGGAGAGGAAGCCGAGTGGCACCAGCAGGCTGGCCAGGGGCACAGCCACCACGTTCACGAGCGGCGACAGGAGCGGCAGGACCCCGAACGAGCTGACCACCACAGACAGTGACGGTAGCTGCGCCGCAGCGCTCACAGCCAGGCCCGAGACCACCGCACCACGCAGCCGGCGGCTGACGGCGCCCGCTGCCACCGCCAGTTCGGGTGCGGCCAAGGCGGTGAACGCGCCGTTAACCCCGCCGCCGTTGTCAGGGCCGCTCCTGCGCGAGCGACGTCCTAACCCTAGCCGGTCGAGCCACGGCGGCAGGAACAGCAGCATGCCGGCCACTGCCAGGTAAGAGAGCTGGAACGACAGGTCGTGAAGCATCTGTGGCGCCAGCAGGAGGCCCACGATGACGGCCAGCGCCAGAGCCGTCCACGGTTGGACCCTGCCGGCGCCCAGTGCGCGGCTGCCGAGGCCGGCGAGGGCCATGGTGGCAGCACGGACTACGCTCGGTGACGGACCCACCAGCCACACGAAGCCAAGGGTCGTGAGAGCCAGCACAGGCGTGCGCCCCTTAGGCAGGCTCCTGAGCAACCGCTCAACGGCCAGGAGCAGGACGCCGACGTGAAGCCCCGACAGCGCCAGCAGATGAGCCATGCCTGACGCGCCGAACACGTCCCGGAGGTCGCCCAGGTCCTCGCGGATGCCGAGGGTGAGCGCAGACATGAGTGCGCTCGTGTCGGGGCCGAGACCGACCACCACGCCGCGCTGCACCCTCTGCCTTGGGGGTACTGCCGGCGCCACGCTGAACCGCTGCACGAACAGTTGGCCCGCGACCCCGCGCCTGCGCAGGTGGGCCGCGTGATCGAAGCCCCCAGGGTTGCGCTTACCGGGGGCGGGCTCCGCGACACCCTCGGCGGTCAGCTGCCCCACGGGCGGTTCTCCACCGGGCCACCCCCCTCGCGGCGCCACCAGCGCCAGCTTCACCTTCACTGGCGAACGGACATGCAGTACGTCGCCGTCGCTGCTGCCGCTCCAGGCGATGGACTGGCCGAACAGCTCGGCGGCTGCGGGCGTGCCGCCTGGCTCCGCCGCTCTCACGAGGCCCAGGCCGGCGGCCAGCGCCACGGGCACAAGCAGCGACGCGCAAGCCCTTACGTCGCGGGCACTGACCGAGGTGGGCCACGGTCGGCGGCTCAGCAGCTGCCAGCCACCCGCGCACGTCAGCAGCAGTACACCGCAGGCGGTGGCCACCACCGGGCCTAGCGGCGCCGCCGCTGCCACGCCCGCCAGCAGGCCGAGTGCCAGCGGCACGGGCCAGGGCACGAACAGCGGCACGCCTCAGAGCCCCACGAACGGCTTGAGCCGCTCCAGCGTGCGCACGCCAATGCCCGGTACGCGCACGAGGTCGTCTACCCGTGAGTACGGTCGGTGCTCCACGATGCGGACGGCTATGGCCGGACCTACGCCGGGCAGCGTCTCGAGCAGTTCGGCCGGCGCCGAGTTGATGGACACACGGGCTGCTCCCGCCTCTGATACCTGCCCGGGTACCTGCACTACCTGACCGTCGGTCAGCGGAGCGGCCAACGCCACCATGGTGCGCGCGGCCCCCGGAGCGAAGCCGCCCGCAGCCTCGATCACCTGCTGCACACGGGCGCCGAACTCGACCTGGTACACGCCCGGGCTGACCACCTGGCCCTCTACCGACACGCTTATGAGGGGCCGCTCGATCGACACAGGTGCCGTACGTTGGATGGCCCGAGGCAGCATGGCTACGGCGCCCATGACCAGGCAGGCAGCCACGAGGAAGCGTGTGAGCGGGTCTGTCCTGAGCTCGGCCATGCCCAGAAGGTAGAACGAGACCGGCAGCGCCGTGAGGGCGCTGCCGGTACATGCCTACGGGTTGTGGGCTACGGCCCAGGGGTCGGTAAGGCTAGACCTGCCTACCTTACGACCGGGCGCCCGCGTACTTGTCTGCCACGGCGGGCCAGTTGACGACCTCGAAGAACGCCTTCACGTAGTCGGGGCGGCGGTTCTGGTAGTTGAGGTAGTAGGCGTGCTCCCAGACGTCGAGGCCGAGGATGGGCGTGTCGCCCTGCATGAGCGGCGAGTCCTGGTTGGGCAGCGAGTACAGCTTGAGGCTGCCGTCGCGGCCTACGGCCAGCCAGGCCCAACCCGAGCCGAAGCGACCGGCGGCCTCGGCGGAGAACTTCTCCTTGAAGGCGTCGAAGCTGCCGAAGGCGGAGTTGATGGCTTCTGCGAGCTGCCCGGTGGGGGTGCCCCCGCCGTTGGGGCCCATGATCTCCCAGAACAGGTTGTGGTTCAGGTAGCCGCCGCCGTTGTTGCGGATGGCCGTGCGCACGTCATCCGGCAGGGCGTCCAGGTTAGAGACGAGCTCCTCAGCGCTCTTGCTGCCGAGCGAATCGTGCTTGGCCACCGCGGCGTTGAGGTTGTTCGTGTAGGCCGCATGATGCTTGTCGTGGTGGATCTCCATGGTGCGCGCGTCGATGTGGGGCTCGAGGGCGTCGAACGCGTAAGGCAGATCGGGCAGGGTGAATGCCATGAGTGCTCCTCCTAGACTGGAAACGGCCGGAAGCCGAATCGTTTGCAAGTCGAGTTTACCAGCGCCTCGCGCGTCAGGACTGTACCGGTGATGCCTTACGGCTACGTCCTCGTGCGGTAAAGCCGCCGGCTGGCGCGGTCGTCATGACGGCGGCCCCGCGGCTACAGCCTGACCACCACGCGCCCGACGACGTTGCCGGCGAGTATGCGGCCTATCTGACCCTCCAGCTCCTCCAGGGCCACCTCGTGAACCAGCTCGTCGTCGGTCAGCGCGCGGCGCAGGTCGCCGTTGTCGGCCAGCTGTTGCCACAGCTCGAGCCGGGTCTCCATAGGCGCATGCTGACTGCTGACGCCCATGAGCGCTACGCCCCGCAGTATGAAGGGGTGCACGGTTAGGTCAAGCGCGGCGCCCCCGACCAGGCCGCAGGCCGCCACAGCCCCGCCCACCGCTGTGCCTTTGACGAGGTTCTCGAGCGTGACGCCGCCCACCGTGTCGATGCCGCCCGCGTACACCCCCCTCAGGAGGGCGCGGTCGGTGGCCTCTCCCAGTTCGGACCTGGGCACGATGCGCGCCGCTCCCAGGCGGGTCAGCAACGCATGCGCCTCCGGCTTGCCGGTGCTGGCGACCACCTCATAGCCGGCGGACGCCGCCAGGGTTATCGCCAGGCTTCCTACGCCGCCTGTCGCCCCTGTTATCACGAGAGGACCGAGGTCAGCCGTCGCGCCGGCGAACGCCAGGCGTTCGAGCGCCAGCGCCGCCGTGAAGCCGGCAGTGCCGATGGCCATGGCCTCCCTGGGGCCTAGACCGGCCGGCAGAGGAACCACCCAGGCGCCCGGCACCCGCACGTACTCGCCGAAGCCCCCCGCCGTGTCCATGCCTAGGTCGAAGCCCGTGATGAGCACCTCCGCGCCGGGCGCGAAGCGCGGGTCCGCGGACTCCACCACCGTGCCTGCGGCATCTATTCCGGGCGTGTGCGGGTAGTTGCGGCTGACGCCGCGGTTGCCCGTGGCCGACAGCGCGTCCTTGTAGTTGAGCGACGAGTAGGCCACGCGAACGGTCACGTCGTTCTCGGGCAGAGTGGCGAACGGCACGTGCTGCACGGCCCTCCGAGCGACCTCGCTGCCGTCAGGTGACAGTTCGACCCGAAGGGCGCGATAGTTAGCCGGTCTGTTCGTTTGCATACACAATGCTAAAGGCGCATCGTGGAGAACCTATGTGCTGCCGTGCCGTTCTGTACACTCTGGTTCATGAACCCGCAGCGTCTGATGATGATCTCCGTTGCCTTGGTGATCCTGGTGATCGCCGCCTTCGCCATCGTGCCTCGCCTCACGGCCGGCTCTGTGAGCGGTCAGCTCGACTACAGCGCCAACCCGGTCTACGGCAACCCCGATGCCCCGGTGAAGGTGGCCGTGTTCTTCGACTTCCTATGCCCGCACTGCGCCACGTTCTCGGAGAACATCACGCCCGTGCTCAAGCAGGAGTTCGCTGACACCGGCGCCGCTGCGCTCTACTTCGTCAACTTCCCTGTGGTCAACCCCGTCGTCAGCCGCGACCTGGCCATGGTGGGCGAGTGCGTGTACCAGCAGAGCAACGACGCCTTCACCACCCTTGAGCCCATCATGCTGCGCGCCCAGAACACCCTGCGCAGCCGCGCCGACGGCATCGACTTCGCCATCGCCTACGCCCCCGGCATCGACGGTGGGCTGCTGCGCGACTGCGTGGCAGGCAGCGCTGCCTCCGACGCCGTAGCTGCGGACGTGGCTGCGGGCACCTCCTTCAACCTCACCGGCACGCCGTCCGTGGTCGTCAACGGCCGCGTGGTCACCAACCCAACGCTGGCCAACATCCGCACGGCCATCAGGAACGCCGCCAACTAAGTGAAGGCGCCGCAGCTCTACCTGGCCTGGCTCGTGGCAACGGTGGCCATGCTGGGCAGCCTCTACTTCAGCGATATCCGCTTCTTCGTGCCGTGCACGCTCTGCTGGTACCAGCGCATCTTCATGTACCCGCTGGTGCTGATACTGGGCATCGCGTCTTACAAGCAGGACGTCAAGGTCACGCGCTACGCGCTGCCGATGTCGGTGATCGGCATGCTCATAGCGGGCTTCCACTACCTCGAGCAGAAGGTGCCATGGATCAGCTCTTCGGCCGTGTGCCGCACCGGGGTGCCCTGCGACGTGCAGTACATCAACTGGCTGGGCTTCATCACGATCCCGTTGCTGTCGCTGGTGGCTTTCACGATCATCACGGTGCTGCTCGCCGCCGTGCACCGTAGCCGCAAGCTGGCCGAGTAAGCACTGGGTTCGGGGCGGCGAGGGGTGCGCCCGCTAAGGGCTATTCCTCGCCGTCACGCTTAACGAAGCCGGCGGCCCACATCCACCACAGCCACCAGCCCTTGATGGGCCGGTACAGCAGCACCACGGCCAGGATGCCGCTCCCTACCAGCACCCATTCGAGCCCGGGGAACAGCCCGAAGGCGAGGATGAGCGCGCCCGCCTCTATGGCCAAGATGACGATGGCTACGGTGTAGGCCAGCACCCAGGCACCCAGCCACGCGCCGGACTCGCGCTCGAAGCGCACTCCACAGGTCGGACAGGTGGCTCCCACGCCCCACAGGGAGGTGAACACACCGTCGCCGCCGCAGTTGGGGCAGCGCCCCCTGGTGGCCTGCCACATGGCCCCGAAGTCGGTCCAGCGGCCGTTGCGGGCGGGTCCGGACTCGCTCATGGCTCTTCCGAAGACCTCACCTTGGTGTGCTCGGTGGGCAGCTCGAAGCGGCTCGGTCTCATGCGCCGGAACTCCTCCCAGCGTTCCGGGGTGCGCTCCCAGCCCTCCTCCTCGCACCACATCAGGAACTGCACTATGAACGAGCGGGCGTGGCGCAGCTCCTCCCGGAAGATGACGGCAGAGAGGCCGCCGCTCTCGATTATTCCCGTGTCCTCGTAGGCCGCCAGGGCGCGCTGCCTGTCGTACGGTACCCGCCGGAACTCGGGCACCCACTTGCCGCCGTCAAGCGTGAGGATGAGGTACTGGGCACGGGGGTCGCCGTTGAAGGGCGAGCCCACCGAACCGGTGTTGAGCACCGTGTAGCGGCCCCAGGTGGCCAGGTAGGGGCTATGCGTGTGAGAGCCGACGAGCACGTCGGCTGGGTGCTCCTGGATGATCTCCGAGATGACCTCGGGCGTGGTCAGCGTGCCGAACCCTTCGCGGTAGTGGCGGGGGCTGCCGTGACACACCAGCAGGCTGGGCGCGCCCCTCTCCTCGACGCGCAGCGTCATGGGCATGGCACGGATGGCGTCTAAGAAGCCGGCCCCCTGCACCTCCCTGGCGGCCAGGACCGCGCTCCTCCAGAACGGGTCCAGGTACCACGGGTCCACGTCCACGTCGCGCTGCTCAACCACCATGAGCATCACGTCGTCGTGGTTACCCAGGGTGGCGCTGTGGTCTATGCCCGCCAGGGTGCTCATGACCTTGGCGTTCTCGGGGCCGCGGTTGACCGAGTCGCCGTTCACGATGATGCGGTCGACACCCTGGCGCCCGATGTCTTCAAGTACGGCCTCTAGGGCCGGCAGGTTGCCGTGGATGTCTGCGAATATCGCGATGCGCACGCTTCGGAGTTTACCGCCGCCCGGTCGGGTGCAAGCCGCGTTCGGCCGCGTTGCGCATGACCTCTACGGGCGCCGGTGCGCCGGTCCACAACTCGAACGCCAGCGCTCCCTGCCACACAAGCATAGGTAGACCGTTCTGTACAAGCAGGTCCCGCGCCTTAGCGGCCGCAAGAAGCGGCGTCACGGCGGGGCGGTACACCAGGTCCACGACGGCCACATCTGCCGGCAGCAGCTCCAGGTCCTCAGGCTCGATGAGCGGCAGCCGGCTCGGGTCGGGTCCGCCGCTCATGCCTACGCTCGTGGTGTTGACGAGCAAATCAGTGGAGGGCAACAGGCTGCTCACGTGCGCCGTGCAGACCCGCAGGGAGCCTGAGGCGCTACCTAGGTGTGCTAGGTCTGCGGCCAGCCGTTCTGCCCGGGCCACGTTGCGGTTGGCCAGGCTCACGCGTGCGCCCGCGCATAGGAGCGCGTGCACCACGGCCCGCGCGGCGCCGCCCGCGCCCAGCACCAGGCACTGCGCCTCGGCCAGGCCGGCGGGGTAGCCGGTGCCCAGCTCCGCCAGCGCCCGCAGGAAGCCGCCGCCGTCGGTGTTGTGCCCCACCAACCGGCCGCCCCGCGCCACCACGGTGTTCACCGCACCCGCCGCCGCGGCCTCGGGTGTCAGCTCATCCACGAGTCCGAACACGGCCTCCTTGTGGGGCACGGTGACGTTGGCGCCCAGGTAGGGTTCGTGCCGCAACGCCGCAACCGCCCGCGCCAACCCCTCAGGAGTCACGTCCAACGCCTCGTACTCGGCCGCTATGCCGAGAGCGCTGAAGGCGGCGTTATGCATGTGGGGGCTGAGCGAGTGACCGGCGGGGTGCGCAAGGAGCACCACCCTCCCACGCCGCGCCTCCACCGATCAGGCCTCCGCGGCCGTCGCGGAGCTGCCTGCCAGCCTAGCGGCCTCTTCGGCTATAACGCTCAGCGCGTACTCCACCTGAGCGTCACTCACCTGATGATGCGTGACCAGCCTCACGGTGTTGGGGCCCATGGCGTTGAACCTGACACCACGCACCGCACACGCGTCCGCGAGATCCTCAGCCGCGCCCAGCGACTTCGAGCTGGCCCGGTGGCGCACGACGGTCAGGTAGACCATGTTGGTCTGCACGGCGTCCATGTCTAACGCGAGACCGGGCACGCCTACGAGCCCCTCCGCCAGGCGCCGCGCACGCCGGTGATCGTGTACCAACAGTTGCGGCGTGGTCTCGAGCGCCACGAGCGCCGCTGCCGCCAGCACGCCCGCCTGGCGCATGCCGCCGCCGAGAAGCTTGCGGTAACGGTGCGCCTGCTCTATGAAGCGCGTCGAACCGAGCAGCACGCTGCCCACGGGAGCACCTATGCTCTTGCTCAGACAGACGGACACGGAGTCGAAGCCCGCGCACACCTCAGACACGGCAACGCCCAGCGCGGTGGCCGCGTTGAACGCGCGCGCCCCGTCCAGGTGCACCGGCAGGCCGTTCTCACGCGCGATCTCCTGTACTGCGCGCTGTCGCTCCAGCGGAACGACCGTGCCGCCGGCCGTGTTGTGGGTGTTCTCCAGGCAGATGAGGCCGGTGGGGGCTTGGTGCTTGGAGCGCCTGATGGCCGCCCGCACGTCGTCCACGGTGGGCACGCCCCGCACCACCGGCACGAGCCGTGGCAGCAGTCCCGAGATGACCGCCATGGCCCCGGGCTCGTACTCGAAGATGTGGGCGCCCTCGGGCAGCACCACCTCGGCGCCTCGCTGGCAGTGCACGGCCAGCGCGACCTGGTTGCTCATGGTGCCGGAGGGCACGAAGAGGCCGGCCTCCATGCCGGTCAGGCGCGCCACGGTCTCCTCCAGACGGATGACGGTGGGGTCCTCCCCGTACACATCGTCGCCTACCTCGGCCTGCGCCATGGCCCTACGCATGGCCTCCGTGGGCACCGTGACAGTGTCGCTGCGCAGGTCGACTGTCACGGGGTCGCCGGCTGCGCGGCTCACCCTGCCACCCCTACGGCCTCTGCCCCGGCCACGGCAACGCCCGCCGCTTCATGGGCGAGGTCTATAGCGTCCGAGTACGGCTGGCCCCCGGTGGCGGCCAGCCAGCTCCTGAACGATGTCAGCCCGCGGCGGTACATGGCCTCGCGCCGCTCGCGCTTGCCCTGGCCCTTCACCTTAGGCAGCTCGGGCACCAGGCCCCAGTTGGCGTTCATCGGCTGGAAGCCGTCGGCGTTAGCGCCGGCCAGGTAGCGCGTCAGACCGCCCAGCATGCTCTCTTCGGGGGGCACTATGGGCGCTAGCCCCAGCACGGCGCGCGCCGCGTTCGTGCCGGCCAGCCAGCCGGTGGCCGAAGACTCGAGGTAACCCTCGGTGCCGGCCAGCACGCCCGCCACGAACAGGCGCGGTTGGCTGCGCACCGCCAGCGTGGCGTCCAGCAGCCGCGGGGCGTTCAGGTAGGTGTTGCGGTGCATGACCCCGTAGCGCACCACCTCCGCGTTGGCCAGGCCGGGTATGAGCTGCACCAGCTCCTTCTGGTCACCCCACTTGAGGCCCGTCTGGAAGCCCACCAACGACCACATCTGGCCCCGCTGGTCCTCCTGCCGTAGCTGAGCGACGGCGTAGAAGCGCTCGCCTGTCTCGGGGTGCTCAAGGCCGACCGGCTTCATCGGGCCGAAGCGCAGCGTGTCGGCCCCGCGCCGGCCGAGTTCCTCGATGGGCATGCACCCCTCGAAGAACTCCAGGTTCTCCCAGTCGCGCGGTGTGTGCGACCGGGCGTTGGTCAGCGCCTCGATGAACGCCTCGTACTGCCCCCTGTTGAAGGGCAGGTTGATGTAGTCGGCCGCCTGCCCGTAGCGCCCCTTGCGGTAGGCGACGCTCATGTCTATCGAGTCGAAGGCAATCACCGGCGCGGCGGCATCGTAGAAGCCGAGGAAGCCCTCACCCACCACACCGCTGATACTGGCCGCCAGCGCGTCGGAAGTCAGCGGCCCCGTGGCCAGCACCGCCACGCCCTCGGGCACCTCCGTGAGCTCCTCCTCGAGCACTCTCACGAGCGGGTGGGCGCGCAGCTCTGCCGTCACGGCGCGGCTGAACTCGTGACGGTCCACGGCCAGCGCCCCGCCCGCCGGCACGCGGTTGGCGTGGGCGCTGCGCATGATGACGCCGCGGGCGGCCAGCATCTCCGCCTGAAGCAGGCCCTTGGCGTTGTTCTCCGCTTCGCCTCCGAAGCTGTTGGAACACACCATCTCGGCGAAGTCGCCGGTGGTGTGTGCGGGCGTGAGGCGCTTAGGGCGCATCTCGACGAGGGTCACTGCCACCCCGAGACGAGCGGCGGCCAGCGCGGCCTCGCTGCCGGCCATGCCGGCCCCCACAACGGTCATGCGGGGTGTGTCTATGCTCCAGGCGGCGTCAGGGCGTTCTGTCATGCCCGCAAGCGTAGCACCGGTCCGGCGTCAGGGCGCCTCCGCGCCTTGCAGCCATGCCAGCGCCCCTGCGTAGAAACGTTCGTCCCTCCAGTAGGCGTTGTGGGCGGTAAGAGGGTTGAAGCGCAGCAGCACCAGACGCCGGTTCACGCGGTAATGGATGAGCCTGTCGGAGAGCAGGTCGCCGGGGGCATGCACCTGCAGCCAGTCGAGGGTCTCGAACGGCGCCGGCGGGCTCTGGAGCAGGTAAGGACCGTAATCACGCATGTCGGGCCGGCGCCGCACGCCGTGCAGGAAGGTGAGCAGCTGCGCCCGCACCGCCTCCCCCTCGGCGGGTCTCTGGCGGAAGAAGTAGGCCACCTTGTCGAGCGGCGAGCCGAACGTGAGCAGCCCCCTGACATGCCGCAGCCGCGTGTCCTGGCCCACCGCCTCACGCCGGGCCAGGCGGTCGAGCAGGTCGAGCGCCACTACGCTGCCCAGCGAGTGCCCGGCCACGTACACCCCGTCGTACCCCCTCTCCAGCAGGCCGAGCAGCAGTTCCTCGCCCTCGTCTAGGATGGCGCGCCGCGTCCTGGCTCTGGTGCTGAGCCTGTCCGACGTGACGTATAGGGCTATGTCGCTGACGTGGCTGAGCAGCAGCGACCGCGCCACCGCCACAGCCGCCACTGCCCCTAGGGCCACGCTCACGCCTGGTTCGCGCAGCAGCGTCGCCACCACCGTCCCGTAGTCGCTCAGCTGCGGAGCCACGAGGCGAGAGGTGAGGGCAGCCGCCACGACGACCATGAACAGCGTGATCATCCCCGGCACGGCCCATCTCGTGGCGGCCGGAGCGTACATGCCTGACCAGACCTCGGGAACGCCGTCTGCCTCTGCCTTGGAACCCGGGTGGCGGCCGCCCGAGCTGCTCGCCGCCCTCGCCCTTCGGGCCTCCCAGCTGGCGATGACCAGGTCGTGCGCCAGCACCATCACGGCGGCCACCAGGCACACGAGCAGTACCAGCGCCGCCGCCTGCGGCACGGAGGGCAGCTCGGGCAGCAGGCCGGCCGCACGTCTGATGGCTGCCAGCACCTCTCCGGCCCGTGCGCTCACGACGAGCACGGCCACGAGCAGCGCCCCGGCCACCGCTGCCAGACCCGCCACCTGCAGCAGCTGCCGCAGGAGCAGCGGCCACACCCGACCTCCGCCGGCGCCGGCCAGCAGGAACGGCACCTGGCGCCGGAAGTCCAGGCCGGCCACCACCACCTCGAGTAGCCACACGAAGGTGGCGGCCGCGCTCATGCCGCCTACAGCGTGCTCGGCCCAGTGGTACTCGTACACGTCCACCTGGTCCGTAGCGGGCGGGTCCAAGGTCATGCGGACCACGGGGCGCGCCTTGCCGGCCACGCGCACCAGCAACGCCTGGGGTCTGGCCGGGTCGGCCGCGGCGCCGGAGTCCGCGTCAACGGGTCGCCGCAACGCGCCCATAGCCCGCGACAGCCCCTGCACGAACGCGCCGAGAACGCGCAGCGGTGGCTGGTTCCCGATCCCATGTATGACGAGCAGCGCCTTACGGCGCTCCCCCGGCTCGGCTGTGGACACTAAAGGCACTCTATACCCGCCGCACATCGCCGGCTAGGGGTGCAGGCATAAACTTGCACCATGAGAAGGTCACTTACCACCACACTCATGGCGTCGATGCTGCTGCTAGCGTCCGCAGCCTTCGCTCAGCGTTACAGCGTCTCTACCTGGCGCGCCCTGTACGTAGGTCAGGTCGGCGACGAGACAGTGGCGCTCGACCTGTCGCTCGGGCCGGCCGACTTCGTGTTCGCTCGTATGGCGCTGAGCGGTTCAACCCTCGTGCTGGACGGAGTGGGCGAGTACAAGGCAGAGGACGAGAGCTTCTGGCTCGAGTTCAGGGAGCCCGAGTACAGGGCGCCGGCCACCACAGCCGCCGACATCGCCTACTACGGCTACTACGATGACGACCCGAACCAGCCGAACCCGGAGCGCCTGCCCCTGCTCGCCACGATGGCGGGAACGCGCGACGTGACGTGGGAGGACGACGGGCGCGTGGTGGTCATCACCCTCACGTACATGCAGGCGTTAGGCAACTCCAGCGCGCCCGCACTCGAACCTAGAGAGGCGGTACTGGAGCGTGCGGCCCAGTACTCGTACACGCATACCCAGCAGGGTCGCATCGATGTGGGCTACGCCTATCCGCGCTTCTCCGGCAGCACGGCCGCACTCAACAACATGCTCGAGGCCGCCGCCTACAGGCGCTACGCGGAGTGGCTGGCCGAGGGGCGTCAGATCGTGGAAACGCCCGACGGTGGCCTCGGCTGGGCCTGGACCCACCATGAGGACGTCGAGGTGGCCGGCTGGGTCGGTCCTTACCGCAGCCTCATCCACAACTTCTACTACTACACTGGCGGCGCCCATCCGCTGTCTCACAGCGAGAGCGCGCTCTACCGCGTAGACGGCGAGGAGGTCTCCGAGCTGCTGCTGGCAGACCTGTTCGCCCCGGACTCGGGCTGGCTGGAGACCATCTCCGCCATGCTCCTAGAGGACCTCAAGAACCAGGATGCCGCCTGGGTGGTGGACGGCTCCATAGAGAGCCTCGAGGAAGAGTTCCTCATGACCTTCACCCTAGGCCCTGCCGGGTTGACGTTCGTGTTCAACACCTACGAGGTCGGTCCGTACGTGCAGGGCGACTTCGCTTCGACCATCGGCTACGACGTGCTCCTGCCGCTGGCCGCGGACAACGGGGTCATCCAGCAGTTCGCAGAGCTCTACACGGGCCGCTGACCTAAGGCCACGAACGATGAGGTTCTGCCCCCGCCAGTAGTGGCGGGGGCAGAACCTCTGAAGCAGCAGACGATGAGTCGTGCTCAGCGGAAGGAGCGCCGGCGTGGCCGCATACCGCCGACCAGCCAGAGCACCAAAGCCAGGACTATGAGTGCGGCGCCGAAGCCCCCCACTATCAGGAAGTTGCGCAAAGGCACCTGCAGCGTCTCGGCCGGCAGGCTGCGCACGGCGTGCGAGAAGAGGCCGCCGAGAGCGGCGAACACGCCCTGGGCACCAGCGCCCGCCGGCAGGCCGGACGCAGCCGGCAGCACGGCGTCCAGGCGGTAGAAGGCCAGCGCTCCTAACCCGGCCCCGATGAGCAGCGCCAGGCCCGGGTTCACCAGACGCAACATGCCCCGCGACGCCGCCACTAGCAGTACCAGCAACAGCAGCGCGGCCAGGCCCGAGAGCCAGCTCCACAGCAGGTAGCTCCTGTTGGCGCCCTGGCTGAACATGTCGATGACGGGCGCCGCTGCGCTCACACGCTCGATCTGTTCCGGCCGCGTGAGCTGGGCAGCCGCCAGCGCCCCACCGCCGCGCCAGGCCCGGTCGGCCAGCGCCTCCAGCACGCGCTCCTCCGCCTGCGCCGGGCTCAGGCCCGCCAGTTCGGACGCGGGCAGCAGGCTGGTAAGGCTCTCACTCTCATCGGCCGACCCTGCCAGCGCCGCCTTGGCCTCGGCCAGACGAGACTCCAGCTCGGCCTCGCTGCCCGTCAGCATGGTGGTGAACAGCTCGTGCACCCTGGCCCGCGCCACGGTGTCTACGCCGCGCGTCAGCCGCGTGCGCAGGTTGTCGTTGGTGAGTAGCGCCAGCGCCTGCGGCAAGCCGCCCTCCATGACGTTCTCGGCGAGCTGGTTGACGATGGCCGCGCCGATCTGCCTGTCCGACATGTTCTGCACCTGGTTCACCGGGAAGGTGACGAACACACCGACGAGGGGCTGCACCGGCTGGCCCGGGTTCGAGGCCGCCTGCGCCGGCCAGTCTGCGGCGCGCGTGCCGTCGTCGATGCCGCCGCCCGCCATCTCGGCCGTGATAGAGGAAGCTACGAGCGGCAGCACGGGGCCGCCGAGCGCCAGCTCGAACTGCCGGCGCAGAGAGTCGTTGCCGAGCATGCCAAGCAGCGCACCGCCGCCGCCCGTTACCAGCCGGTCGGCCAGCACGCCGGCACTGCGGCTCACCGCGTCGTCAACGGTGAAGTCGGGTACCTCTGTGGGGTCGGCGAACACCTGCATGCCGGGCAGAAGCATCAGCGGCTGACCGGCCACGTAGCCTGCACCCGTGCGCACCTCGACCAGGCTGCCTGCGCCCCCGGGCCGCAGGGTGAGGCGCAAGATCGAGCGCTCGGCGGCCGGACCAGACTCGCTGTTGCTCAACTGCGAGAGGCTGAAGAACAGCGTGCCTGCCAGCGCGGCCAGTGCCAGGAGCACCGCGCTGGCCCAGGCTACATCGCGTTGCCAAGCGGGTTGTCTTTCGTTTCGGTACATGGGTTCCGTCCTAGTTCTTGGATGGGGCGGTGCGCCCAGGTAAGACTGTCCGCTACCTTACCGCGCCCACATGAACCTGGCGACCCTTACCATGAAGGAATGACAGCGCCCCGCCGCGTGACGGTCGTTCCCCTCGTAGGTCCGTTCCACACGCGTTTTCCCCTGTACAACGTGGTGCACGTGAGAGCCGTTCTCGAGGCTACCAGGGCCGACGCAGTGGCACTTGCCACACTTGCACCCGGCGCCCTGCGGCACCCGGGCTGGCAGGGCACCAGCGAGATCGCGTTGCCGCACACCGTCGTCCCCTGGCTGCTCAAGCTCGGTGCCGCCACCTACGAGGTGGGCGCGCCCCTCGGCTTGGACGGAGCCCCCGGCAACCACGACGACGAAGAGAGCTTCGTGCGCTACCTGAGCGAGTACGAGACCGGCAAGGAGAGGCTGCGCCGCGTGCACGCCGCGCTGCGGCCGGTCGAGGACCTGCTGCGCTCCGCTCTGGACCTGGGCCGCATAGTCACCGACCTCCTTCCCGCCATCGCGGCCTACGACGCGGCCCGGTACCGGGAGTTCGGCGAGGGCCCGGGCACCGGCTGGCAGGCCGAGCGCGCCGCCCTCGTGGCGCAGCGCATGCTGGCGCTGGAGCACGAGCACGTGGCGCTGCTGGCGGGGGTGGACGACATAGGCGCACTGACCACGGCGCTACAGGGGCGGACCAGCGTGGAGCTGCCCAGCCGGCCCTTCGCGCTGACGGAGAGAGACCAGGAGTCCGCCCGCACGAGGGCGCTGCTGGACGTGGCCATGCGTGGCGAGGTGGAAGACCCCGCTGCCCTGCTGGGCGAGCTCAGGAAGATAGACCTGCCTGAGGCGCGCTACCACGAGGCCAACGTGCTGCTGGCCAACGGCCACGCCGCGGAGGCGCTGGACCTACTCATGCGGCTATCCACCGGAGACTTCCAGCACCCCTACTACCTTCCGGGGTTCGTGCTGGCGCGCCTGGGTCAGCTGCAGGACATGGCCGGCGACCGCTCCTCGGCGCTGCGGGCGTACCGGGGCGTGCTGGCGCTCAGCTTCGCCCCGCCCGAGGCGATGGAGGCGGCGATGTCGGGCCTGGAGCAGCCCTTCGACCCGGAGCGCGAGCGCATGCCGGAATGACCGACGCAAGAGGCCTGCTCGACCCTCGCTCACTGCCCCAGTACAGCGCAGGCCTAGGGCACACCTACGCTTTCGGGCGCTTCGCGGTCAACGAGGCACTCACGCATCGCCCTGAGGACGTGCAGCTGGTCGTGGTGCATGGGCACCTGCCGGCCGAGCATCTCGCCGCCCTGTCAGTGGCCGCCGAGCGGGCGGGCGTAACGGTCGTGCGGCAGGACGCCGCGGTCGAGAGGTTGCGCAAGAACGCCAAGGTTAACTGTCTGGCAGTCGTGAGCAAGCGTGTGGAGGAGTTAGGCCCAGAAGCCAGCCACGTGGTGCTCATAGACCCGAGCCACCCCGGCAACGTCGGGACGGCCATAAGGAGCATGGTGGCGTTCGGGTTCACAGACCTGGCGCTCGTGGCCAACCGCCAGGGTCCAGGCTTGGACCCGTGGGGCGCGTACGTCGTGCGTGCGTCCGTGGGCCTGAGGTTCGCCGTCCGCTGCCGGCAGTTCGAGAGCGCCCGGGCTTACGTGGCTGCCCACGGTTCCAGGCGGCTCTACACCTTCAGCGCCACCGGCACCGTGGAGCTCGACGACGTGACGTTCGAGGCGCCGTTCTCGCTCGTCTTCGGACCGGAGTGGCAGGGCCCCGAAGCCGACGCCGGCCTGGCACTGCCCGCAGCGACAGTCGTGAAGATCCCACAGAGCGACCGAGTAGAATCGTTGAACCTGGCGATCTCGGTGTCCATCGCCGCTTACCGGGCGCGCCACCTGCGCCCGCCTACGACCGCACCCCTGACCGGTCGTGGTAGCGCGAGATGAACGCCCGCTGGTGGGCCGGGTACTTGGGGTTAAGGTGACTCGCAACTTCTGGTTGCTGCTGGCAACGTTCTCTGTGCTGGTGGGCCTGTCCTTCACGGGCTTCACCATGGCTACCCTTGGGCCTACCCTATGCGCCCTGCTTCTGGCACAGATGCTGGTTCGGCGCTGGCCCCGCGCGCTGTCTTGGCGGCTGGCCGCCTTGGGCGCCATGTTCTGGGCAGCCGAGGAGGCCGTGTGGAGCCTGAACCGGCTGACCCCCGTCTCGGGCACGGGCACTATCACAGACATCGGCTACTACGTGGGGGCCGGGTTCTGGCTGGTGGCGCTGCTGACCGCGCCCAGCCGCTCGCTGCCGCGCCTGCTTGTAGTAGCCACCATCCCGCCCCTGGCGCTCGTGCTGTGGCTGCTGATCGGCGGCTTCGGCACCGCGGTCACGCTCGTGTTCCCGTTCGTAGAGCTGCTTCTGCTTCTCGCGTCACTGCCGGTGCTGGGCGGGGCCATGCGTGTCGGCGCCTCCGAAGGACGCCTGCTCGTGCTGTTCGGGTTCTTCTTCCGGGCGCTGGGCGCGGCCTCGTTCTCCTGGCTGGGCGGCGACGGCGACACGGGCTACCTGCTCCTCTGGCAACTGGGCTACATCTGCCTGGCCCTCGGCATCTACATGGAGCTGAAGGACCTCCACCTGGACTTCGTGGCCGCTGGCGTCACCGTCGTCACGTTGCAGCTGGCGGCCGCGCGCATGCTGTCGTTCGTGTACTCCAACCCGGAACGCGGCAACGGCACCGAGGCCGTGGCGGTCATCGGCAGCCTGGCGTACCTGCAGCTGGCGGTGGTGCTGGTCATACTCCTCAGCAGCAACGAGCGCCACATGCGGCTGCAGCGCGAGCAGCGGACGTGGGCGTCGCTCATCGAGCACGCCATGCGCTCCGCGGGGGACGGCACGGCGCTGAGTGCTCTCCTCGACCGCACGCTCAGGGTCATACCCGGGCTCAAAGGCATAGAGGTCCACTCGCAAGAGCGCCGCGGGGAGCTGACCGGCTACCCCTACCCCCTCGTCACCGGAGGCACAGAGATCGGCAGGCTGTTCTTCGCCAGCCACCCGGGCGAGACGTCCGCCCTCGACTCCGCCGCGCCTCTGCTGGCGGCACGTATCCAGCAGGCGCAGGAGCACACGCGCTGGCGCACGGCTGCGCTGACGGACCCGCTCACCGGCCTGCTCAACCGGCGCGGGCTGGAGATGCGCCTGCCCCTGCTGCTGGAGGAGGCGCGCGACAGCCGGCAGGCCGTGAGCGTGGGCCTCATCGACATCGACCATTTCAAGCGCGTCAACGACGTGTACGGCCACGCCACAGGCGACCTGGTGTTGCGGGAACTGGCCGCCATCCTCGAACGGCAGCTAAGGCCCAGCGACCTGGCAGTCCGGTGGGGCGGTGAGGAGTTCCTGGTCGTCCTGGCCACCGATCTGGCCGGCGCACTCGATGCCATGCGCCGCCTGAGGCGGGAACTGTCCGTGGCCAAGGTCGACCCGGTGGCCTGGCCCCTGGCGGCCTCCGTCGGGCTGGCGGGCAGCGTCACTCCTTACGACGAGACCGCCGTGCTGGCGTGGGTGGAGCAGGCCGACGTCGCCCTGCTGCGCGCCAAGGCGCTCGGCCGCAACCGCATCGAGATCGCTGACGAGGCCGCCGACATCTCGCTGTAGCCCCGCGCGGCGCTACGCCGTTGCCTCAGGCCCGCACCCGCTCGCCCGCCGTGGCCGGCCCCGTTTGGTTAACATGCGCACATGCGCGAGCTCCTCTACGACGCCGCCCGCCACTTCAAGCGGGGCAAGCTGCTAGCCGAGCGCGGCGACGTGCGCGGCGCCATGGCGGCCTATGAGGACGCCCTGCGGGAGCTGCACGCCGTGAAGCCGCAGCGCATGCGCGACGTCCTGCTGGCTCAGGTGTACCTGTCGCGTTATCAGGCCGGGCGCACCATAGACACCAGGCGCGCCGACAGCGACCTGCGGGCCGGCTACAGCTACGCCCGCACCACGTTAGAGCCCACCGTGCGCCAGATGGCCGAGCAACTGTGGCGCGCTCGGCTCCAGGAGCAGCTGAACGCCCCTGCCCCACAGCGTGGAGGCGTAGACGGCGAGCGGCGCGAGGGCAAGCGCGGTAGGCGCCGCCGAGGGAGCAGCCGAGCGCGGCAAAGCGGGTAGCATTGCGCCATGATGCGGAAGATCCTCGAGCAAGCGTACGCCTCCGAGAACGATTACCTGACGCTACTGTCCGACCTGGTGGCCCACGAGAGCCCCACCTACCACAAGCCTTCGCTTGACGCGCTAGCCAGCAAGTTGGTGACCCTGCTCACCGAGCGCGGGTTCACGACCACACGCCACGCGCGCAGCGAGGCCGGCGACATCGTCGAGGGGCGGCTGGTCGGGGGTACCGGGCCCAGCACCCTGCTGCTCTGCCATTACGACACGGTGTGGCCGCTCGGCACCCTGCAGAGCATGCCCTGGCGTCGCGACGGCGACAAGGTGTACGGCCCCGGCAGCTACGACATGAAGGCCGGCATCACCACCGCCATAACCGCTGTGGACATGGCCCGCAAGCTGGGCCTACAGCTCGTCGGCCCGGTGACCCTGCTCCTGACCTCGGACGAGGAGACCGGTTCGCACGCCTCTCGCGAGCTCATCGAAGACCGCGCCAGGCAGCACGACCGCGTGTACGTCATGGAGCCCAGCCGCGACGATGGTGCGCTTAAGGTCGGCCGTAAAGGCGTCGGCGACTTCCACCTGCACCTCAAGGGGCGCTCGGCACACGCCGGCAACAACCCGGCCGACGGGGCCAGCGCGCTGCGCGAGCTGGCGCACCTGCTGCTGTACGTAGAGGACCTGGCCGACAACGTGGGCGGCACCACCGTCAACGTCACGACCGCCAAGGCCGGCTTCGCCACCAACGTCATCGCCGAGGAGGCCGAGGCGGCGGTCGACGTGCGCATCCTCAGGGCGTCAGAGGCGCAGCGCCTGACCGACGCCATCTCCAGTTACTCACCGCGCGACGAGCGCGTGACGCTCACCGTCACGGGCGGCCTCAACCGCCCGCCTATGGAGCCCACCGAGAAGAACCTGGCGCTGTACCAGCAGGCGTCGAAGCTGCTGGCGCAGATGGGCCTCTCGCTCGAGAGCTCCGTGGTGGGCGGCGGCTCTGACGGCAACTTCACTTCCGCCATCGGCGTTCCCACGCTCGACGGCCTGGGGGCCGCCGGCGGCGGCGCCCACGCGCGCTTCGAACACATCAGGGTGCGCGAGACCCTCGAGCGCCTGGCCCTCCTGACCGGCCTGCTGACCTCGTCCGACCCGGCCTGATGGTGCGGGGCGCCTGGCCCTCGGCGCTTACGGCCGTCGCCTGCGGGCTGGCGCTCACGCTGGCGTTGCCACCCACGGGCTGGTGGCCGTTCGCCTTCGCCATCGCGCCCGTCTTCGTGCTCGTGGCTCGCGCCACGAGCGCCCGCAGCGCCATGGCGCCGGGGTTCTGGTTCGCCCTGGCCTTCTTCTCCGTCTACATCCTGTGGCTACCCAGGAGCTTCGCCGAGCTGTTCGGCCTCGCTTTCTGGGCCCTGTTCCCCCTGCTGGTGGCGGTGCTCGGGCTGTTCTGGGCGCTGACGTGCTGGGGCGCCTGGCTGCTCGCGGGCGGCCGCAGGAACAGGGCCCCTGGCGCCAGGGCGCTCCTCACCCTGCCCGTCCTGTGGGTGCTGGTGGAGTGGGCCCGCACGCAAGGGTACTTCGCCTTCCCCTGGGGCACGCTCGGCTACGCCTTCACCGACACGGCAGCGGCGCAGCTAGCCGAGTACTTCAGCGTCTACGGCCTGAGCCTGCTCATCACCGGCGGCGCGGCGCTGCTCGCGCTGCCGTTCGTCTTCACAGAGACGACAGACGAGGACCGCGTCTGGAACTCCGCCCTGGCCGTCCTGGCCGTCGTAGCAGTGCTCGGTCTGGCCTTCTGGCAGGGCGTCATCCTCCTCCCGCAGACCAGCGCCACTCCGAGTGCAGACGCGGAGCACGACGCGACCCTTAATGCCCTCCTGGTCCAGGGCAATGTGGACCCGTTCGCGCGCGCGGCCTCGGCCGCGCAGGAACTCGACATACACATGAGCCTCACGGCCCAGGCCGCGGGCGCTGACGGCCCGTTCGACCTGGTCGTATGGCCCGAGGGCGCCGTCATCGGCTACCAGCTGGGCACGGGCGACGCCTTCGCGCTGCGCGAGTTCATCTCGGAGAGCGCCCCGGAGGCCAGCTTCGTCGTAGGCGGCCGGGCCTACGTGGGCAACCGGGGTGATAGCCACAACTCCCTGTTCAGCATCGAACGAGGGGCGCTGCTGGGCCGCTACGACAAGCAGTACCTGGTGCCATTCGGCGAGCGCTGGCCGCTCATCGATCAGTTGGAGGGGTTGTACAGCGCCGTGTTCAACCTGTTCGGCCTGCCGCTGTTGGCGGGCACGCTGCCCGGTGACGGTCCCGCGCCGCTCAACACCTCCTTCGGCCCGGTGGCGGCCTTCATCTGCTACGAATCCGTGTTCCCGCAGGTGCAGCGAGCGATGGTGCGGGCCGGCGCAGGCGTCCTCGTGCTGGGCACCAACGACGCCTGGTTCGGGGTGGGCAACGGCGCCTGGCAGCACTTCGACATGGGGCGCATGCGCGCCATCGAGACCCGGCGCTGGCTGCTGCGGGCCGGCAACGACGGGGTGACGGCCGGGGTGGACCCTTACGGGCGCGTCGTCGCCCAGCTGCCGCGGGGAGAGGCGGGCGCCCTGACCGTGCAGTTCCACCTCCAGGACAGGGCCACGGTATGGGTCACGTACGGCCAGTGGCTGCCCGCCCTCCTGGCGCTGTGGCTGGCGCTCACCGGGCTCGTATCGGCGCTCTGGCGCCCTACCCGGCAGTAGAATGCCCCAATCGTGAACGTGGTCATCGTAGGTGGCGGCGAGATCGGGGCCTTGATAGCAGAGGCTCTGCACCGCTCGCACGGAGTGACGGTGCTCGATCAGGACCGGGAGCGCGAGGAGGCGTTCGCGCACCTCGACGTGCAGTTCATGCAGGGGAACGGCACCGACCCAGACGACCTGCGCGCCGCGGGCGTGGAGCGCGCCAGCGCTTTCATCGCCTGCACGGACAACGACGACGTGAACGTGCTGGCCTGCCTGGCCGCCAAGGGCCTGGGCGCCAAGCAGACG
>JBIQNJ010000033.1:0-25632 GCA_044462445.1 Truepera radiovictrix
GAACGCCGTAGACAAACCGGTCTGTCCAGCAGCCAGGAGCTTATGGAAACGCTCGTTCGTCTGCTCGGCCGTGCCGAAGCCTGCGAACATACGCATGGTCCATAGCCGACCTCTATACATACTTGTCTGCACACCACGTGTGTAGGGGAACTCGCCCGGATAACCCAGCTTCTCCGCCGGATCGAAGCCCGCCAGGTCGTCATGCGTGTACAGGGGCTCGACCTCGATGTCAGACAAGGTCTCGAACACTGCCTCGCGCTCGGGGAACCGCTCAAGGGCCGAAGCGTACTCCTCGGCCAACCAGTCCTTTTTAGACTTCATACGGCAAGTATAGGACCAGTGAAGGCGCGGCGCCGGTGAAAAACCGGTTGTACGGGCTCAAGCGCCACGCTTGTGCGAGAACCCCCGCCACGCTAGTCGGCCCTCCTGGACCCAAGCCTCCACCTGGCGCCTGAGCTACCGGCGTTCGCCAGCACGCTAGTCAGCCCTCCTGGACCCAGGCCTCCACCCCGGCCACGGTGAACCGAGCCGCAGGCGGAACGTCGTTGCGCAGCACTGCCAGCGCCTCCACGGTGGGCCGACCGCCGGCCTCGTCTGCTTCACGGATGACGACGGTGCCGAGCGCACCGACGGCGCGACCCTCCAGGTACACGGTTCGGGCCGCGGACGGCGCGGGTGTGGGTGCGCCACCCGCACCGTCCGCCCTCTCCACCGCGGACCCGGGCACCGCAGACAGGCCCAGCCGCGTCAGCGACCTACGCAGGTTGCCCCGCGCCTCGATGCGAGCCATGATCTCCTGCCCCAGATAGCAGCCCTTGCGGTACGACAGAGCGTGCTCGAGGCCGGCCTCCTGTGGGAGCACACCCTCTCCCCCCTCGCCGGCCGCGGAGGGCAGGCCCGCCGCCACCCGCAAGGCGTCTAGCGTCTCGCGCCCGACGGGCGTCGCACCGGCAGACGTCAGCGCCTTGACCACACCGTCCACATCTGACAGAGCGACGAGCAGGTCGAAGCCGCCATGCTCCGAGCGCCGGCGCCCGTAGACGGTGACAGCGTGGCCCCGCAGCTCAAGCGTCAAAGCCTGGCCGGCCGCCGGGGCCTCGGGCAGCAGTGCGGACGCACCCGCACCCTGCACCGTGATGAGCGCCAGCTCTGGCCGGCCCAGCGCCACGTCGTCGAAGATGATGTGGCCGCTCAGGCTGTCGAACACCCACTCCGCGGCGGCGCCCTCGACGACGTAAAGAAGATCGCTCTTGCCGCGGCGCAGCACACTGCCCTCCGCCACGGCGTGACCCTTGTGATTCAAGTGCAGGCTGAGGTTGACGCCGCCCACGGGCAGACCCGTGACGTCGTTGGCAAGCTGACCATGCAGGAAGGCGGGCGCGTCAGGGCCTACGGCGCTGATGGGCAGGGCGTCGATCCGTGCCACCACCGCCGCCTGCGCGGCCGCCAGCAGGTGGGCGCGCGGAACGACGGAGGGCAGCCTCGCACCGCCGGGAGCGGTGTCGGGAACGGTAGCGCCTGTTATCTCAGATGACATAGGCCGATTATCAGCCGCCACCCGGCAGGTGACGGCGGCCCAGCTAACGAAAGGTGCCGCCCGAGCCCGGCCCCGCCTATGGGCGCTAGAGTTCTGCTACAGCGAACTCGAAGGCGTTCACCACCCGCACGCCCTCATCAGTAACGTACTCCCGACGCGCGTTGGCGCCGACCAGGTGAACGTGCCCATGGACGTGAAGCCGGGGTCGCCACAACCGGTGGAACTCGTTGAACGCAGCCACCCCCTTATGCACGTGGTCGCTCCCCTCGTTAGGCCCCTGGGGCGGGGCATGCGTCAGCAGCACATCCACGGCCCGCCCCGTGCGCCAGCGGTTGAGCTGCAGGCGCGGGTACAGGCGGCGCGTCATGGCCCTGAACTCGCCCTGGCTGTACTGATGCGGCCCCTGACGGTAACGCAGGCTGCCCTCCACACCGGCGATGACGAGACCGCCGACCTCTATGACCCGCATGTGGGCGTCAAGGCAGCCGCCCGGCGGTCCCACCTCGTCCGAGCCGGCGTCTCGCACGTACTCGTTGGAGTGGTTGCCGAAGACGTAGACGGGCGGCGTGGAGGTATTGGTGGCCAGGAACTCCAGCAGGTAGCCCGGAACGTCGCCCGCGCTCAGGACGAGGTCTATAGGCGCCAAGCTGCCCGGGAACCCGGACGAGTAGACCACCGGCGATACCGCGTCGGAGATGAGCAGCAGGCGCATTCAGGCAGCTCGGATCACGCTACCATGGCGTTCCTGGCCGACCACTCCAAGCCGGCCCAGATCAGGTCCTCGATGTCTCCGTCGAGCACGTTGTCAGGGTCGTGACGCATGGCGCCCGTGCGGTGATCCTTGATGTACTGCTTATCGAGCACGTAGCTGCGGATCTGCGAGCCCCACTCGATGGCCTTCTGCTCGCCGCGCGCCTTCATCTGCTCTGCCAGCCGGCGCTGCTCCTCACGCTCGAACAGCCTGGACCGCAGCACCGTCATGGCGCGCTCGCGGTTCTTTATCTGCGACTTGCCGTCCTGACAGGTCACCACGATCTCCTCGGGCGTGCCGGCCCTGTACACCACGCGCACCGCCGAGTCTGTGGTGTTGACCGACTGGCCACCAGGCCCGCTGGAGCGGTACACGTCTACCCGCACGTCGTTGGGATCGATGTGAAGCTCGAAGCTGTCATCGATCTCGGGCATGACCTCGACACCGGCGAAGGAGGTGTGGCGGCGCCCCTGCGAATCGAACGGGCTCACGCGCACCAGCCGGTGCACGCCCCCCTCCGTGCGCAGCATGCCGAACGCACGCTCGCCGCGCACGATCATCTGCGCGTAGTCGATGCCGTTGGCGGCCTCCCCGTTGGGCACGAGGTCGAGCAGCTCGATGGTGAAGCCGTTGCGTTCGGCGTAGCGTCGGTACATGCGCAGCAGCATGCCCGCCCAGTCAGAAGACTCCGTGCCGCCCGCGCCGGGCTTGATGGTGATGATGGCGGCCCTGCCGTCGTGGTCGCCGCTGAAGAGCGTCTCGCGGTAGAGGAACTCCAGGCTCTGCTCCACGCGCTCGTACTCGCTGTCCAGCTCTTCCAGCTCGGCGTCCGAAGCTAGTTCGTACAGCTCCGTGAGCCCTTCGACGTCGTTGTTGACCGTGTCGAACGCCTCGATGACGCGGCTCAGCTGGGTGGCCTCCTGGCTCACCCGCCGCGCGTTATCGGGGTCGTCCCACAGGTTGGGGTCGTTCAGTTGAGGTTGGAGCGACTCGAGCTTGGCCCGCTTGCCGGCCAAGTCAAAGATACCCCCTGAGCGATTGAATGCGTTCTTTCATCTCCGACATGTTTCCTCGTGGCATGGTGCCCTCCGAAGCGCTACTCTACCCCGCCGAACGCGGGCGGCTAACGGACGACGAGACGGTAGAGATGCGTGATATTCTCGGCCCAAAGGGGCTTACCCCGGTTTTTTGCGGCGCTTCCGTAGCCCCGCCACCAACCGAAAGTCAGCTGGAGGCGCTCGCTTGACCTTGTTTGCCAACTTCGGATTGCAGGATGTCATCGACATCCTGATAATCGGCGGGCTCGTGTACCAAGCGTACTTCCTGCTGGTCGGCACTCGCGCCTGGAACGTGCTGCGCGGCCTGCTCGCGCTTTCGGCCCTCTGGTTCCTCGCCGGCTTCTTCGAGCTGCGAGCCACCAAGTGGCTCTTCGACGCCATCGCGCCCGCCGGCTTCCTGGCCATCGTGGTCGTGTTCCAGCCCGAGCTGCGCGCCGTGCTCGAGCGCGTGGGTCGCGGCCGCCGCGGCCGCAGCGTCACCGCCGACCCGGTGCAGGAGATCATGACAGCCACACGTGAGCTGGCCACGCAACGCCGCGGGGCCCTCATCGCCATCGAACGCCGCACGCCCCTCAAGGAGTACGCAGACAAGGGCACACCGGTCGGCGCCCCCGTGACCTCTGCCCTGCTGCAGACAATCTTCGCCTCCAAGGGTCCGCTCCACGACGGCGCTGTCATAATCCGCGAAGACACCATCGCCAACGCCGGCGTCATCTTCCCGCTCTCGGACAAGCACGAGGGCTGGTCGGTCAAGCACGGCACCCGTCACCGCGCGGCCGTAGGCCTCTCGGAAGTAAGCGACGCCCTGGTGCTGGTGGTTAGCGAGGAGCGCGGCACGGTCAGCATCGCGCAGAACGGGGTTCTGACCCCAGACATAGCCCCCGCCGACCTCCTCAGGGCGCTCAAGGAGGCCATGTCGTGAACGGTATCGCAGGGCTCGCCCGCGAACTCGCCCTGCGCCTCGTGCGCAACTGGCCCCGTAAGGTGATGGCGCTCCTCGCTGCCGCCGGGTTCTGGTGGCTGGTGACCACGACCACCACCACCATCACCCAGCGCAACTTCTCGGTGCCGCTCCTCGTGGAGGGCGTCGAGGAGGAGGACCTGGCCGTAGGCGTACCCGACTTCGTCGACGTGGGCGTCTCCGGCCCCGGTCCACGCATAGACCGCCTGCGCCCAGACCAGATCCGGGCGACCCTGGACCTTGCCGGCGCCGTGGGCGACTTCGACCGTCAGATAGTGGTGCAGACGCCCCAGGAGGTGCGCTTCACCTCCGTCAGCCCTACCAACGTCATCGGTTTCCTCGAGACCGTGGCGCAGCGCAGCCTCAGCGTCGATGTGGCGGTGGTCGGCTCGACCGAGGAGGGCGTGCTGATACGCACGGCCCCCACGCCGAGCATGGTCGTGCTCACCGGGCGCCAGCAGGCCTTGGCGTCGGTGGTGCGCGCCATCGCGCTGGTGGGGCCTGGGGGTGGCGAGGCCACCGTGGTGCCGGTCGACTCCAGCGACCGGCCTGTGACCGGTGTCACGGTAGTACCCAGCACCGTGGACGTGGCCGTGGCCAGCCGCGAGGTGTTGTACACCACAGAGCTGCTCATAGACTTCCAGCCGCCGCAGTCGTCGGCGCTGGCCAGCGCCGCGCTGTCGCGGCCGTCTGTCACGGTGGCGGGTCCACCTGCGCTCCTGATGAGCCTGGAGGAGGTGGTGGGCACGGTAGAGCCGCTGACCGAAGACGTGGCCCCGGGCCGGTATACTCTCCCAGTTAGGCTCGAGCTGCCTGCCGGGGTGGTCGCGCTTGAGACGCCGACGGCGGTGCTGCAGTACGTAGCCGAGCCACTACAACCTTGAGCCCCGCGCGCCCGACCTGACGCGCGTTCTTCTGCCCGGCACCGCTCGGCCAACGCCGCCGTGAGCACTCGACCACACAGCCTGGAGGAGCCTTGATCTACCCAATCCGCTACTACGGCGATCCCGTTCTCCGGCGTCGCGCCACCGACGTCACCGAGTTCGGGCCGCAACTGGCCCGGCTGGCAGACGACATGCTGGAGACCATGTACGCCGCCGACGGAGTGGGCCTGGCCGCCCCGCAGATCGGCGTACCGCTGCGCATGTTCGTGGCCCTGGAGATCCAGCCGGACGCGGACGCCGAACCGGAAGACGACGACAGCCCCCAGCTGGCCGACGAGCGCCGCCGCAACTGGGAGCAGCGCCGCGAGCACGTGATAGTCAACCCGGTCATAACCATGCGGAGCGGCGTGCAGTACGGGCGCGACGGCTGCCTGAGCCTCCCAGGCCTGTCGGTCGAGGACGTGCGGCGCGACCTGAAGCTGGCGATCGAGTACCAGGACGTGCACGGCGGGCGCCATAGGCTCGAGACCGAGGGCTACTTCGCCCACGTGCTGCAGCACGAGTACGACCATCTGGAAGGTGTGCTGTTCTTCGACCATCTGGAGGAGCTGCGCCGCCGAGCCTTCCTCGAGGAGCACCGGGCGGAGCTCGCCGAGATGCAACGGGAGGCCAAGGCCTTCCTCAAGCAGGTGCGTGCCGAGCCCGTGACGTCCGGGTCCGGCCGCCGGCCGCGCTGAAGGAGCTGCTTGACCTTGTCGCTTGAGCCCCTACGAGTGGCCTTCTTCGGCTCACCCGAGTTCGCCCTGCCCGTGCTGGACGCGCTGCTCCACCACCACGACGTTCGGCTGGTGGTCACGCAGCCCGACAAGCCAGCGGGCCGCGGCATGGCCGTGCGAGCCCCTGCTGCAGCCAGGCGGGCGCGCGAGCTCGGCCTACGGCTCGAGCAGCCAGCCCGGCTCAAGAACAACGAGGCGTTCCACCAGCTGGTCTCGGAGTTGCAGCTAGATGTGGCGGTCACCGCCGCCTACGGCCGCATACTGCCGCAGCCGCTGCTTGACCTGCCGCGGCATGGCTTCCTGAACGTGCACGCCAGCCTGCTCCCCAAGTACCGCGGAGCCGCACCCGTGCAGTGGGCGCTGATCAAGGGCGAGAGCGAGACGGGCGTCACCATCATGCAGACCGAGCAGGGGCTCGACACGGGCCCGGTGAGACTGCAGCGCCGCACCGCCATAGCGCCGGACGACACCGCCGTCACCCTGCTGGAGAAGCTCTCCGCCCTAGGCTCCGAGACGCTTATCGAAGCCCTCGCACTGTTGTCCGAGGGCACGCTGCCGCTAGTGCCGCAGGACCACGAGGCCGCCACCCACGCGCCGCCCCTGAAGCCGGAGGACGGCTGGGTGCGCTGGACCGACACCGCCCAGGCCATAGCTGACAGGCACCGCGGCGTCGCCGCCTGGCCGGGGTCCTCGTTCGAGTTCGGGGGCCAGCGCATCAAGGTCGAGGCGCTCGAGGCGCTCCCCGGGCGCCTGGTACAGGAGGCGAACTCAGCGGCCGCCGCCGAGGGTAGTGTGAGGCCCGGCAGCGTGCTCGACGTGTCCGGTGAAGAGGTGACAGTGGCTGCCGGCAGCGGCGTCGTCAAGCTGTCGCGGGTGAAGCCGCCGGGAAAGCGCAGCATGTCGGCCCGCGCCTGGGCCAACGGCCGCGCCGTCAAGAGAGGTACGCACCTTGCGTAGTGTCGCCATAGTCGGACGCCCCAACGTGGGCAAATCGAGCCTGTTCAACCGGTTGGTGGGTCGGCGTGAGGCCATCGTCGCCGACGTCCCCGGGGTCACCAGGGACGTCAAAGAGGCGCAGGTCGTCACCGACGAAGACGTGGCCTTCCGGCTGCTCGACACGGGCGGACTGTGGTCGGGCGACGAGTGGGACAAGCCCATCCGCCGCAGCGTGGAGGCCGCCCTTGTAGGGGTCGACCTCATACTGTTCGCCGTCGACGGCCGTGCGGGGCTTACCCCGTCAGACTACGAGGTGGCCGAGTGGTTGCGCTCCATGGGTCGCCCCGTGCTGCTGGTGGCCACCAAGATCGACGACCCGAAGCACGTGGAGACCCCTGAGTTCTTCGAGCTCTACTCACTGGGCTTCGGCGAGCCGTTCGTGACGGCGGCCGAGCACGCGGTGGGCACCTACGAGCTGCTGGCACACATAGGCGAGCTGCTGGCTCCCGCTGACGACGAGGCCGAGGCAGAGGCCGTGCAGCTGGCCATCATCGGCCGACCCAACGTAGGCAAGTCCAGCCTCGTCAACGCCATCGTCGGCGATGAGAGGGTCATCGTGGCGCCCGTGGCCGGCACCACGCGCGACAGCGTAGACGTGCGCTTCGACTTCGGGGGGCGGCCCTTCGTGCTCATAGACACGGCGGGCATGGCGCGCAAGGACGTCGGCGACCTCGAGTACTACGCCCGCATGCGCTCCGAGATGGCGCTTAGGCGCTGTGACGTGGCCATCCTGGTGGTCGACCCCTTCGAGTTCGGTGACCACGAGCTGCGCCTGGCCAACCTGGCCCTCGACTGGGGCAAGCCCGTGGTGGTGGCCGTCAACAAGTGGGACCTGGTGACTGACGCTCAGCTGCAGCCCTTCCAGCAGCAGCTCGACGAGGGCCTGGTGCACCTGCACTTCGCACCCCGCGTGTACACCAGCGCGGAGACCGACTTCGGCCTGCACGAGCTGCTGGCCACCGCCATGCGGCTGTACGACACGTCTCACAAGCGCGTGCCCACCGGCGAGCTGAACGGCTGGCTGGAGGTATGGACCAACAGGCAGGCGCCCCCGAACTTCCAGGGCAAGCCGCTGAAGCTGCTGTACGCCAGCCAGGTCGACGTGGCCCCGCCCACCTTCGTGTTCTCCATCAACAACGAGTCGTTCCTCACCAGACCTTACGAGCACTACCTTCGTAACCGCATCAGGGAGGACCTGGGCTTCAGCGAGGTGCCGTTCAGGATGGTGTTCAAGGAGCGCCAGGGCGGCCGCAAGCGCGTTCGTGTGTGAGGGGCGCCCGCGCGCGCCTGAGAAATGTGCTGCTCGCGCCGCGCCGCCATGAAGCGCCAGGCCGCGACCCTGCCCCCGCCAAGCTAGCTACGCCTTCTCGACAGAGAGCGTGACCTTCAGGTTGCCGCGCCGGGTCTCCCCTTCTACGCTTCGCACGTGAAAGCGGCCCAGGCCGTCGGCGTACACCTCGTCGCCCTCTGCAGCGCTGGCAGACTTGCCGGCGGCAGCACCGTTGACGGTGACGCGGCCCGCGGCCACACCCTTGGCGAAGTAGGCGCGCGACACGCCGAACGCCCTCGCCCCCAGCACGTCCACGCGCAACGACGGCACCACCGCGGCTACCGACCTGGCTGCCGGCGAGCCCACGTGTTCCAGCGGTACCTCCACGCCGACGCCGCTCACCCCCGGAAGCTGTACCTGGCCGAGCGCTGCGGGTGCAGGCGCGAAGGTGACCAGGGTGGCTCCGTCCTGGTGCTCCTGGTGGTCGCCTAGCTGGCCGGCCTGCACGCCGGCCCTAACGGCGGCCGCCCGCAGGTCGGCACCGGAGGCCGCGCCTTCCACGTACCAGCCGACCAGCCTGGGTTTGACGTCGGACAGTTCAGGCGGGTAAGCGGCCACCACGCGGCGCCTGGCGCCCGCGAAACCGCCCCACGCGCAGGCGCCCGCTCCGGCCGCCTTCAGCCGCGCGAGAAGGTCGTCGGCCTCTGCCGGCTCCAGGAAAGGGCTGAAGGCCACGCGCCCGCCACGCGCGGACTGGCTCAACGTCTTGAACTGCTCTTCCACCTGCTCGGTCATGCCCCTAGCTTAAAGGCAGGGCGGCAGCCGGAGGTTCAGCGAACGTCTACCACTTCCACCCCGGCAGCGCGGAGACGGTCGGCGAAGGAGTCGGCCCCTTCGCCGGACACGCGCAGCACCAGACGACGCTTGTGACCGGCCTGTATGCCCGTGGTCACCGCCGCCACTATGTTGGAAGGTGCGCCCTGGTTGGCTACACGGGCCAGCACGCCCGGCTCGTCGGGCAGGTCGACCGTGACGCGCTGGCCACCCTCACGGAGAGCGAGGAACGACACGAGAGCGCGCATGAGATCGGTGATCGTGAGTATGCCGACCAGGTTGCCGTTCTCGAGCACCGGAAGGCCCGACACGCGGTGCTCCTCCATGAGCAGGGCGGCCTGCTCGATGGGATCGTCTGCCCGCACCGTTATGACTGGTGAGCGCATGACGTCCTTGACGACCAGCTTGCTTAACAGGTAGTTGAGCTCGTAGATGGACAGCGTGGTGGCCTTGGAGGGAGTGGCCTCCTTGAGGTCACGGTCGGTGACTATGCCGATGAGCTTGCCGTTCTGCGCCACGGGCAGACGGCGGAAGCCGCCCTCGCGCAAGCGCTGCATGGCCTCCATCACCGGAGTGCTGGCATTGACCGTCTGGGGATCGGGCGTCATCCACTCGCGAACAAGCATCGAGAATCCTCCTTGGCTCTTCTGATCACATGAGTCACCCTAGATGTTACCACCGTGTCCATGTTTCACAGGGGCAAACGGCCCGTGTGGCACAGAACAAAGCCCGAAGTCGGCGGCCCGGAACGCCCTCCACCCGGGCTCGTCAACCGTGCCATGATGCGTTGGATGAAACGGCTGTCGGTACTAGGCTCCACCGGCTCGATCGGCACCCAGACGCTTGAGGTGGCGCGCTGGCGGGGCTACCGGGTCGTCGCCCTGGCCGCCGGCAGCAACGCCCAACTCCTCGTGCAGCAGGCGCAGGAGTTCAGGCCCGAACTGGTGGCCTGCTCCGCCACGGTCGCGGCGCAGGTCCGGCCTCACCTGCCGTCAGGAACGAAGCTCGCCAGCCAGCCGGAGGGCGTCCTGGAAGCGGCCCAGCACCCGGCCGACGTGGTGGTGGCCGCCATACCGGGCATGGCCGGGCTGGCGCCTACCGCCGCGGCCCTACGCGCGGGCAGGCACGTGGCGTTGGCCAACAAGGAGGCCATGGTGGTGGCCGGGCCGCTCATGCGCGAGCTCGCCCACCGGCATGGTGCGCGGATTACCCCCGTGGACTCCGAGCACGCCGCTCTGCACCAGTGCCTGGCCAACCAGCCCGAGGGCAGCGTCGCGGCCCTCGTCCTCACAGCGTCCGGAGGCCCGTTCCGGGTGGGACCCGCCGACCTGAACACCGTCACGCTCGAGCAGGCCCTGGCACATCCGAACTGGGCCATGGGCCCCAAGGTCACCATCGATTCCGCCACGCTCTTCAACAAGGGCCTGGAGGTGCTCGAGGCGCACTTCCTCTTCGATGTGGCCCTTGACGCCATCGAGGTGGTGGTCCACCCACAGTCCTTGGTGCATGGCCTCGTGCGGTTCGCAGACGGCAACATACTCGCTCAGGTAGGCCCGCACGACATGCGCGTCCCCATCCAGTACGGCATCGAGACGCCCCAGCGACCGCCGCTGCCGCTCGAGCCCCTCCCCCTTAAGGGCACCTGGCAGTTCGAGGAACCGGACCACGAACGCTTCCCGAGCCTGGGGCTGGCATACGAGGCCGGCCGTCGCGGTGGGGTGGCGCCCGCCTACCTGAACGCCGCCGACGAGGTGGCCGTGCAGGCTTTCGTGAGCGGCAGGATCGGTTTCGGCGCCATACCCGAGGTGCTCGCCCGCACCCTCAGCGAGGCACCCGCAGCGGCTCTGGCGTGGCAGACGCTCACCGAGGCCGACGCCGACGCCAGGCGCCACGCGGAGGCGGCTGTTCGGGCGCTGGCGCACACGGGGGTCGGCCCATGACGGGGCGCGGGCTGAGGCTGCCCTTCAAGCTGCTCGGTGTGCCCGTGTACCTCGACTACAGCTTCCTGCTCATACTGCCGCTGTTCGCTTACCTGATCGGCTCGCAGTTAGGTACGTACGCTCAGGTACTCAGCCTGGCGGGGGTGAGCATCGACCCCTCCGGCCTGGAGCAGGGCGCCACCCGTTGGCTGTTGGGCGCTGCCGCCAGCATCGGCCTGTTCACGAGTGTGCTGGTGCACGAGCTCGGTCACGCAGCCACTGCCCGCGCGTACGGCGTCCGCACCAAGGAGATACGCCTGTGGTTCCTCGGCGGGGTGGCTCAACTCGACGACATGCCCCGCGGTCGCGGGGCGGAGGCCGTGGTGGCCATCGCAGGCCCAATCGTCAGCTTCTTGATAGGCGCGCTGCTATGGTGGCTGCTCCCCTCCGCCCTTGGCTCCACGGGGTTCGCCCTAGTGGTCAGCTACCTGGCAGTGACGAACGTGGCCCTGGCCATCTTCAACCTGCTGCCTGCTCTACCGCTCGACGGCGGCCGCGTTCTGCGCGGAGTGCTCGAGCTCTTCATGCCGCACGTGCGGGCCACCGCCGTCGCCGTGTTCGTGAGCGGCACCGTGGCCATCATGCTCGGCCTCTTCGGCTTCTTCTCCATGAACTTCCTGCTGGTGGTCATGGCGTTCTTCATATACAACGCCGGTCGCGCGGAGGCTCAGGCCGCCGTCATCACCACCGCCGTCGAGGGCAAGGCCGTACGCGACGTCATGACGAAGGACCCGATAACGGTGGACCTCGGCATGCCGCTGGAACAGTTCGTGCGCCTGGCCAACTACCAGCCGCACTCCGGCTACCCGGTGGTGACGGCTGCCGCGGCTGGGGAGGTCTCGTTCGGTGACGTGGCGAACTCCCGGGGCGCGCTGCTCGGCTACGCCCGCATCGCCGACGCGCAGGCACAGCTGGCGCTCGGCGCAGCCGACGAGTCCTCCGGCGAGCGCATGGTCGACGGCGTACGGGTGGGCGGTGAACCGGGCATCGCACCCCGCACGCGCACCGTGGCGGAGATACTCACGCCCGCAGAGACGATAGGTCCCGACGACAGCGCCATGGACGCCCTGCGGAGGATGGCCGAGAGCAGCACAGGGCGGCTCATGGTCACCGATGCGGCCGGCCGGCTGGTGGGCGTGGTCGGCAAGAGCGATGTGATCAGGCTGCTTAGGGAGCGCGGACGATAGCACGGCCTGAGCCCGGTCACCGTGGTCGCCCCGCGGCTTTGGCATACTGTGGTCTAGTGACTGGAGCCGCCACCTAGATGCTGACAGCCCTAGCTTTCGCCCTTATCCTCACCGCCTCGGTCTCGGCCCACGAGCTGGCCCACTACCTCAACGCGCGCAGCGTCGGTGTGCCTGTGCGGGCCTTCTCGGTGGGCATAGGCCCGGTGCTGCTGCGCAAGATGTGGCGGGGCACCGAATGGCGTCTCAGCCTGCTGCCCCTGGGCGGCTACGTAGACCTGCCCGGCATGGCGCCGAGGGTCGACGAGAACGGTGAGCTGCACCACCCGGACGAGGGTATGGCCAAGCTGCCGTGGGCCAAGAAGGTCTGGGTGCTCATCGGCGGCATCATCGCCAACTACCTGTTCGGTGTCGTTCTCCTGGCCGGCGCCATCCACATGCAGCCCGTGTACATGGGCATGCTCTCGGGCTCGCAGGTACCGCCGCAGGGTTCGGTGATCGTCGGGGTGGTCGAGGGTTCACGAGCACAGACGCTCGGCATCACCGCCAACGACCGCGTCCTGATGCTCAACGGGGTAGAGAACCCGTTGCCCGATCTCGTCGTCGAGACCGTGCAGAGCGCCACGATGCTGGAGTTCACGCTCGACAACGGCAGCGGCCCGCGCACGGTCAGCACGCCCTGGCCACCTGCCGACGGCGAAGCGCTGCTGGGCATCCAGATCGGCGACTGGCTGCCGCCGGTGGGTTTCTGGGCGGCGCTGCCGCAGGCGGCCGCCTTCGGCGTGCGGGTAGTGCCCGAGATAGTCACGGGCTTCGTAAAGGGCATCGGCTCCGCCGTCACAGGCGCCCAGAACGACGACGTGGCCGGGCCCGTGCGCATGGTCGGCATGGTGGCGCAGGCCGCCAGCATCGGCCTGGCGCCGGTGCTGCTCCTCGCCGCCGTCATCAACCTCTCGATCGCCGTGTTCAACCTGCTGCCCATCCCGGGTCTGGACGGCGGGCGTATACTACTCGCCTCGATCGTCGCCTTGCGCGGCAGGCCCTTCAAGCCCGGGCAGGAGGAACAGATAAACTCCATCGGAGTACTGCTCGTGTTCGCCCTTATCATCCTCATCACCTTCCGAGAGGTGGGGGCGCTCTTCGCGGGCTAAGGCCCCTGACGTATGGTCGCCAACGGTATACCTTCCACTACACCGACGACAGAGAGCACGAAGGGGCCGCCTGACGGGGACGCCGGCTCGTCTGACGCTGCGCCGGCGCCCAGTCCCGGCGGCAGGGCGGCCGCTTCCGCCCAGCCCTCGCTGGCCTTCATAATCCCCGCCTACGACGAGGCGCCTAACATCTCCCCCGTCATCCGGGCCGCCCTGGCCACGGAGCTGGGCCCTGTGCTGGTGGTGGACGACGGCTCGTCTGACGGCACGGCCTCCGTGGCCTCGGCAGCGGGTGCACGGGTCATGAAGCTCACGGAGAACGTCGGCAAGGGTGGCGCCCTGGCTGCAGGGGCCGCCGCACTGGATCAGGACGTGGTCGTGCTGCTGGACGCCGACCTGGTAGGCCTTACCACCGAGCAGATCCGCGAGCTGGCAACGCCCGTCCTGGCCGGAGAGGCCGAGATGACGCGCGGCTGCTTCACGGGGGGCCGGTGGCGCACCACAGCGGCGCAGCAGCTCGCCCCGCAGCTGAGCGGCCAGCGGGCCATGTTGCGCCAGGCCCTGCTCAGCGTTCCTGGCCTCGCCGAGAGCCGCTACGGTGTCGAGGTGGCCATCACCCGGGCAGCCAACGAGCAGGAGTGGCGCGTGGTCGAGGTGGAACTGGACGGCGTGTCGCAGGTGATGAAGGAAGAGAAGCGAGGCAGCTGGGGTGGGCTGTTCGCGCGCCTGAAGATGTACCGCGACGTGCTCGTCACCCTGCTGACCCGCAGAGGCAGCACGGGCGCCGGCGAGTCCAAAGGCAAGGCGGGCCGGAGGTGACGGAGAGCTCAGGTGCGGCGGCGGAGAGGCTCCAGGTGCTCGCCATGAGCGTGGGGCCGGTCGCGGCCAACGCCTACCTGCTGATCGTCGGCGAGGAGGCCGTGGTGGTAGACCCGGGCGCCGAGGGGGAGCGCATCGCTGCAGAGCTGGCCGCCCGCGGCAGCACCCTCACGGCCATATGGCTCACTCACGCGCACTTCGATCATGTGGGCGGCATAGCTGCGCTTCTCGCTAACACCCGAAGCGCAGCCACCGTGCCGGTGCACATGCACCCTGACGACCGCCCGTTGCTGGCGAACGCCGTGAAGTCCGCGCAGCGCTGGTCCATCGTCATCGACGAACCGCCGCAACGAACGGTCGACCTCCACCACGGCCAGGTGCTCAGTGTCGGCGGCGTAGAGGCCGTAGCTCTGCACACGCCGGGCCATGCGCCCGGTCACGTCTCCTTCCATCTGCCCGCGCACGGTCTGGTGCTGTCGGGTGACGCGCTGTTCAAAGGTTCCGTCGGCCGCACAGATCTTCCGTACTCGGACGAAAGGCAGCTGCTCGACTCGATCAGGCGTGAGCTGTTGAGCCTGCCCGACGAGACGCGGGTGCTGCCGGGGCACGGTGCGCCCACCACCATCGGGGCCGAGCGGTTCGGTAACCCGTTCCTCTGATGCTCTCGGCGCTGCGCGTGCGCACCGCGGGCGTCCGGGGTTAGCATCTGGGAATGGCGACCAATGTACTGTGGCTGCACGACAAGGCGGCAGCGTACCTGAACCGCCTCGCGGTACCCGGCACCCTGGACATCCGCGTGGTCAAGGACGACGAATCTGACGGAGAAGCCGAAGCGTTGCGAGACTGGGCGGAGATACTGGTGGCAGGCAACCCGTCCGAGAGGCTGCTGTCCGGCGCCAGGGTGCGTTCGGTCATCGTGCCCTGGGCGGGGGTCGGCAACACCCTGATGGAGCGCGTTAAGGCGCGCCCGCACCTGAGTCTCCACAACTCGCACTACAACAGCCTGATGGTGGCGCACCACGCCGTGGCGCTCCTGATGGCCTGCTCCTACCGCATCGTCGCCGCGGATCGCGCCCTGCGCAACGGCGACTGGGGCTCGGACTTCGAGGGCCCCAGCCTTGGCGTGTTCCTGCCCGGCAAGGTGGCGCTGCTCGTCGGCTACGGCTCCATCGGCACGGCCGCCCGGCCGCTGCTAGAGGGCCTCGGCCTGGAGGTAAGGGCGTACAGGCGCACACCGGTGGAAGGGGCAGACATCGTCCAGTACGGTGAGGGCCAGCTACGCGAAGCGTTGTCGGAGGCGGACGTAGTGCTGGTGTCGCTGCCCGCCACGCCCCATACGGTAGGCCTGTTAGGCGCGGACGAACTGGCCGCGCTGAAGAGCAGCGCCATACTGGTCAACGTCGGGCGTGGCCCCGTGGTAGACGAGGAGGCCCTCTACCGTGCGCTGGAGTCTCGCAGCATCATGGCCGCGGGCATCGACGTCTGGTACCGCTACCCCGAGAAGGGTAAGCGCGCCGGCCACCAGACGTTCCCCAGCCGCTTCCCGTTCCAGGACCTGGACAACGTGGTCATGAGCCCCCACCGGGCCAACGACGTGAGAGACTGGCCCCTCGTGGCAGCCAGGGACGTGCTTACGACCCTGGAGGAACTGGCGGTAGGGCGCACCAGGAACCGGGTGGACCTCGAGCTGGGGTACTGACCGATCCCGCGCGTGTGGCTGCGGCGCCGCTATAAGGGCGTATGCGGCGTATACGAGGTCGGGTGGCGACCGATCAGGGGGCAAGTTGCGGAGTACGGGGTACGCCCAGGGGCTACTGTGAACCTCTCAGCGGCGAGCGACGACGCCTTCGAGTGTGAGGTCTAGCGCGAGCCGCAGTTCGCTCCGGATGGAACGGTCCGAGCGGTAGGCGGCCCACTGCAGTGCCGTGATGAAGTAGGTGTTGGCCAGGGTGCGCGCCAGCCGCTCGACCGAGTGATCGGTGCGCACCAGGCCTTCTGCCCGGCCACGCTCCAGCGCCTCGCGCAGCAGCTCGCCCAGTGGCAGCGCCAGATAGGCGGCCCTGGAGCGCTCAGGGTCTGGGTTCAGCAGCTCGTATGACAGCGGCAGCACCATCTCGCGCTGGTGGGTGAGCAGCTCGCCCAGGCCCTCGAACACGAACCGCAGCTCCTCGAGCACGCCCCACGCCGGGTCGGCGGTCCGGCGCGCCGCCACCCGCTTCGCCAGCTCGGCCAGAATGGCCGCCGCATGCCCCAGGAGCATGGACTCCTTGTAGGGGAAGTAGTTGAAGACGGTGCCGCGGCTGACGCCAGCGAGGTCGGCTATCGCCTCGTAGGTGGTGGCGGCGAAGCCCCGTTCGTCGATGAGCTGTATGGCTGCCTGAAGGATGCGCTCGCGCCGGTCGGCCTTCTGCCGCTCCCTCGTGCCGGAGATAAGCGTCACGGCGGCATCATACCCAGGGGCACCCTCGGCCTACCCGGGAGGACGAAGAAGCGCCGCCGGCTGGTGGCCGGCGGCGCGCGAAGCTGAACGCGTGGAACAGCCGGTTC
The DNA here is from genome assembly GCA_044462445.1 of Truepera radiovictrix. Lineage (GTDB taxonomy): Bacteria > Deinococcota > Deinococci > Deinococcales > Trueperaceae > JAAYYF01. The sequence goes on from JBIQNJ010000033.1 coordinate 16,748, forward strand.
AGGCGGCGTTCTTGGCGGTCTGAACGAGCGAGCGGAAGGTCTCGGGTTCGCGCACGGCGATGTCGGCGAGGACCTTGCGGTCGAGCTCCACACCCGCACGGCGCAGGCCGTTGATGAAGCGGGAGTAGGACAGGCCTTCCTGGCGAGTGGCCGCGTTGATGCGGGCGATCCAGAGGCGACGGAAGTCGGCCTTCTTGTCGCGGCGGTCACGGTAGGAGTAATCGGCGGCGTTGAGAAGGGTCTGCTGCGCTACCCGGAAGCTCTTGGAGCGCAGGCCCCAGTAGCCCTTGGCGCGCTTGAGTACCTTCTGATGCTTACGGCGGCGGACGATGCCGGTCTTGGCGCGTGGCATGGCTCAGAACCTCACTCGTAGGGCAGCAGCGCCTTGATGCGCTCTGCCTCTGGCTTGGCGATGATGAGATCGGTCCTGCCCTGCCGGATGGTGCCGCCTGACTTCTTGAAGTTCAGGTGCCTCTTGCCGGAGCGCATGGCCTTGACCTTACCTCGCCCTGTGACTTTGACACGGGCTTTGGTGCCCTTATGGGTCTTTAGTTTCGGCATGTGCTTAACTCTCCTAGTTGCTTCCCGCTTGGGTTGAAAGCGCCCCAGTGGCGCCATATGCGGCGTGGTCGTGCTTCCCCATGAAAGGCAGTGCCTGACGAAAGGGCTAGTAAGGTTAACGGATTGGCAGACCCTTAAGCAAGGGGCTGCCGAACACGCAGATTAGCTCTCAACCGGAACGGCCGCAGGGCGAAGGATCATGTTCATGTCCATACCGGCTATCGACGGGGCGGCGTCTACCACTGCCAGCTCGTTGACGTCGGCGGCTACGCGGTTGAGTATGCCCTGACCCAGTTCTGGGTGGGTGCGCTCACGGCCGCGGAACATGATGGTCACCTTTACCTTGTGACCCCCTTTGAGGAACCGGCGGATATGGTTGACCTTGGTGTTGTAGTCGTGCTCGTCGATCTTGACGCGGAACTTGATCGACTTCATCTCCTGCTGGCGGCTGCGCTTGCGGGCTTCCTTGGTCTGCTGCTGCAGCTCGAAACGGTACTTACCGTAGTCCATGAGCCTGGCAACAGGGGGTTGCGCCTGCTCGCCCACCAACACGAGGTCAAGGTCTTCCTCGCGCGCCATGCGGATAGCGTCTCTGGTCTCGATGATGCCGACCTGGGCACCGTCGGACCCGATGAGGCGTACCTGCCGGGAGCGGATCTGCTCGTTCACCTTCAGCTCTTTCGAAATGGACTCCACCTCCTAAGGGGAACCGTGTGTGGCCCTGTGGGTGCATAGGAACACTCCACGCCAGCATCACACACTAGCGCTCGATTGTAGCAGACCGACCGGCGCGTGGGCAACGCGCTAACACCGCCTGGTGCCTATACAGTATTAGTTATGGACAACGTGAACGCCGCCGCCATGGCACCCGACGCTCCCCCCGACGACGAACTCAGGCGACTGCTGCAGGACGTGAAGTCCGTGGTGGTCATAGGCGCCAGCACGCGCGAAGGTCGGCCGGCGAACTACGTTCCCGCCTACATAGCAGAGCAGGGTTATGACGTGCAGGGCGTGAACCCCGTGGCCGTAGGTCAGGAGCTCTTCGGCAAGCCCGTGGTCGCCACGCTCAACGACGTGGGCCGGCCGGTCGACCTAGTGAACGTGTTCCGCCGCAACGAGGACATCCCTGGCCACCTGCAGGAGATCCTCGCGCTCTCCCCCAGGCCGCGCGCCGTATGGATCCAGAAGGGTCTGCGGCACGACGAGACGGCCGCCGCCCTGCGAGCCGAGGGCATAACCGTCATCCAGGACCGGTGCCTGATGGTCGAGCATCGCAGGCTCCTCGGCGCGGCAGACGGCGCAGGCTCAGATGGCCAGCACCGTTCGTGACCCCGGCGCCGGCGAAGTTCCTCTAGCAAGCGGCGCGCTATGAAGCTGAGACTCGGTTACTCTCCGTGCCCGAACGACGCGTTCATCTTCCACGCTCTAGTGCATGGGTTGGTCTCCGACGGCGGCCCGCAACTCGAGTTCGAGGTGGTGCTGGACGACGTGGAGGCGCTGAACCACATGGCCGCCGCCGGCACCCTGGACGTGGCCAAGATCAGCTACCACGCGTACGGCTACCTGACCGACGACTACGTGCTGCTGCCCGCGGGCGGCGCCCTTGGGCAGGGCGTGGGGCCGCTGGTGGTGGCGAGGGAGCCTGGTCTGGACCTGCGCGGCAAGACGGTGGCCATACCGGGTGGCCGCACCACCGCCAACCTGCTGCTCAAGCTGTGGCAGCCCGAACAGGTGAACCTCGCAGAGCTGCGCTACGACAAGATCATGCCGGCAGTGGCTGCCGGTGAAGTGGACGCCGGGCTGATCATCCACGAGAGCCGCTTCACCTATCAGGGACTGGGCCTGCACAAGGTCGTGGATCTGGGCGAATGGTGGGAGCGCGAGGTCGGGCACCTGGTCCCGCTCGGCGCCATCGCGGCCAGGCGTTCGCTCGGACAGGCGACGATGGCGCGTGTCACCGGCCTCATCCGCGCCAGCCTGGAGTACGCCTTGGCCAACCCGGAGGCCTCGGCCGATTACGTGGCCCGGCACGCGCAGGAGATGGAGCCTGAGGTCCGCCACAGGCACATCGAGCTGTACGTCAACGAGTACTCGCTCGACGTGGGTCAGCGCGGCGCCGCCGCTGCCAGGGAGCTGCTCGATCGCGGGCGCCGGAAGGGGCTATTTGGCCCCGTTCCCGACCCGCTCTTCGCAGTAGGCTAGGCGCATGAAGTACTTCATCGGCGAAGAGGTCATGTATCAGGGCGAGCGGTACGCCATAACGATCGCGCAGCCCAGCGAGCCGTACCAGTACCGCCTGGTGCGCAGCACGCCGGACGGCGCTCAGGTCGTATGGGCGCTGGAGAGCGAGCTCGAGAAGGTGGCCTCCTACAGGCGTCCTCGGCACGACACTCAGCAGGTTCGCGGCACCCGGCCCACGCGCTGAGCCAGGACCATACCCTGCCGGGCGGCCTCCTCGTAGCTCAGGTAGCCGGCCACGCACAGGCCGGCCGCGTACAGGCCCGCCAAGCGCGGCAGCCGCATGCCGCCGCCGTCCGACTCCTCCGGCGCGAACGTCCGGCACGCCACCTCGTACGGCAACGAACCGGCCGACGGCGGCGCCGCCAGCACCAGCTCTCGGAACTCGAACCCCCTTTCGACCAGGTCGTCGTAGAGGTCGTCGTAGGCCATCTCGCTGAGGCGCCCAGCCGCCTCGATGCTGCTGCCTATCCTTAACCGGGCGTGCATGAAGCTGCCGACGCACAGGGCCACGCTCCCGGCATGACGGTCGACGCCCTCCCAAGTAGAGACGCCGACGACCCGGCCGCCTTCTACCTTCAGGCCGGACACCGACGACTGCAGCACGTGCAGGGCGGGCTGGCGCTCAAGCAGCTCCTTGGCCCTACGGTGCAGCGCCCAGCTGCCGATGGACGGTCCGTCACGTTCTCCCCGAGGACCTGCCTCTTCTGCCGAACCGGAAGCGAGCTCCGCGACGCACTCGGCCATGAGCGAACCCACGGGCGGACGCAGCACGGCGCGGTCCTCCGCCAGGTTGTAGACGGTGTCCAGGCTGGTAGTGACCAGCAGGGTGCGCACACCGGCGCGCGAGGCGGCCCAGGCCGCCTCGCAGCCGGAGATGCCCCCGCCTACGATCAGCAGCTCGAACTCGGCTTCGGTCATGACCTGCCGCCCTCGGGCCGCGCTCAGTCCAGCGGCGCTGTGCCGAGCAGAGGCTGCCTGCGGCCGACCGCCCGCACCACCACGTGCTTGCCGTTGCGCGTGCGCTGGTAGATGAGCACGCCGCTGTTGGCGCCTAAGAGCGGCACCTCGGCCTCACAGTCAAACAGCACGCGCAGGTGGAGCGGCACGCTGGTGCGCAGGAAGCCGATCTCGTAGCGCCGGAACTCGCTGACGCGGTAGCCGAAGAAGAACTCGGGCGGCTCGTCGTCCGTGTAGACCGCCGTCAGCGAGCTCGCCTCCTCGGAGCGGTAGTGAGCCACCGCCTCCCACACGAGCGCCGCGGCCTCGGTCGGGCTCACGAAGTTGACGGTAGCGCGGCCGGTATCGCCGTAGAAGGCGGCCGGGAAGTTCTGCGCCTCAGTGTAGAAGCCGCCGGCGCCTACCCGCAGCTTCATGGCGTCGTTGTCGTACGAGCGGCCCCGAACGAGCGACTTGAGGTGATCGATCGCCAGGCCGAAGCGGCGCTCGTGCTGGTCTTCGAAGTCCATCCAGCGCTGGTCCAGGAGGGCGGCATCGGTGTTCAGCTCGAACTCCATGACCCCGCCGACGTGGGGAGTGTTAGCACCCCTGACCGTGGTACCGAGCAGCGTACCGCCCTGAGCCTCGAGCGCGCCTGACAAGGCTGAGTCGTTCATTCTTCCCTCTCTGGAACGGGCACGTCTGCCAGATGCAGCGCCGACACTCCGTACGTCTGCAACCTGTGAGTCACGTTACCGAAGCCGGCCCGCCGGAGCCGCTCATCCAGCTCACGGGGCTCGAAGAAGGCGAACACCGACTCGGGCAAGTAGGCGTACGCGCCCTTCTTACCGCTTATCAGGCCACCTAGCTGTGGCAGCAGCCGCCTGAAGTAGAACCGGAACAGCGAACCGAACAGCCCCTTGGGCGGTGGAGGGAACTCCAGCACCGCTAGGCGCCCGCCCGCCTTAAGCACGCGCCGGAACTCGCGCAGCCCAGCATCCGGGTCGGCGAAGTTGCGCAGTCCGTACGCGATAGTCACCGCGTCGAACTGACCGTCCTCGAACGGCAGATCGGTGCCGTCGGCCACCAGGAACGTGACATCGAGCCCGCGTCTTTCGGCCTTGGCCCGGGCGAGCCGCAGCATGGGCTCCGCGAAGTCGGCGCCCGTGACCGTGGCGTCGGCTCTTCTGCGCTTCAGGGCGAATGACAGGTCGCCCGTGCCGCAGGCCACGTCCAACACCTGGGGGGTCGCCACGGCCGCGAACGGCTGTAACACTTCCCGTGCCGCCTGCGCGCGCCAGCGCTGGTCGACCCCGAAGCTCAGTAGGCGGTTGAGCAGGTCGTAGGTAGGCGCTATCTCCGAGAACATCTCCCGGACGCGCTCCTCCTTGGGCCTGTGGTTGCCGCTGGCCGGCGTGGCTGGGGCGTTCATTCTGAGCGAGGCTACCACGTACCCCGGCGGGCGTCGTTACCGGCCCTTATGGTGCGGGGCGCTCAGCAGATCACTCGGTGAGGCCGGCGTCCAGCAGGTACTGGTGGGCCTTGGCCACGGAGAAGCCGGAGAGGCTGGCCGTAGCGCCGGCGCTCACGAGCGTGGGCACGCTGCGCTTGCCGCCGTTGAGGCTCATGACGAGCTGGGCGGCCACCTCGTCGTTCTCTATGTCTACCTCTACGTAGCTGATGCCCTTGGCGTCCAGGTAACGCTTGGCCGCCACGCAGTCGGTGCACCAAGAGGTGGTGTACATGGTCACAGAGACGTCGGGCGCCTGGGTAGCACCCTGCCTACCGGCGATGGCTGTCTGATCGGGCTTCATCGGCCCATACTACGGGTCTCTGGGCTTGTGCCTATGTGGTCTAGGCTGCAGCCTAGCGGGTGTGATGTAGGGCCGGCTCGTCCGGGTCGAGCCTCAGGCAGCTCGGCCAGAGAGGAGCCCTGGCTCGCAGTCACCACCGCCGTACACACGTTCCGGCCTGTCATCGTCTATAATCTCCCGTTCGCCCTCGGCTGAGCCGACAGGCGGGCGACCCCGCCAACCGTCAGGCGTCCCTCATGCCCGCTCACCGAAGTCGGGTCTTCCCAGGGTGGCCCCGGTGACGGCGGTGCAACTTAGGGAGCTCATGAACTACAGGAATGTGGCCATCATCGCGCACGTAGACCACGGCAAGACGACGCTTGTCGACGGCCTGTTGCGCCAGTCGAACGTCTTCCGCGCCAACCAGCAGGTCAGCGAGCGCGTCATGGATTCCGGCGACATCGAGCGCGAGCGCGGCATCACCATCCTCGCCAAGAACACCGCGGTCATGTGGCATGGCGACAAGATAAACATCGTAGACACCCCCGGCCACGCCGACTTCGGCGGCGAGGTTGAGCGCGCCCTGACCATGGTCGACGGCGTGCTGCTGCTGGTGGACGCCGCCGAGGGTCCGATGCCCCAGACCCGCTTCGTGCTGCGCAAGGCGCTCGCCCGTGGCCTCAAGCCCATAGTCGTCATCAACAAGATCGACCGTAAGGACGCCCGCCCGGACGAGGTCGCCTCGCTCACCTTCGACCTGATGGTCGAGCTGGGCGCAGACGATGACCAGCTCGAGTTCCCCATCCTCCACGCCATCGCCCGCGAGGGCCGTGCCTGGCGCGAGGGCGAACAGCCCGGCAACGACTTCCTGCCGCTCTTCGAGGCCATCAACGCGCATGTGCCGGTGGCCGGCGGCGACCCCGCGGCACCGTTCCGGCTGCAGGTGGCCAACCTCGACTACTCCGACTACGTCGGCCGCCTCGCACTCGGCCGCGTGTTGCAGGGCTCGGTCAAGCCGGGCGACAACATCGTGCGCGTAGGGCCCGGCAAGGAGCCCCAGAAGGGGCGCGTCACCAAGGTCTACACGCACTTGGGTCTCTCGCGCACGGAGACCGAGGTCGGCGAGCCGGGCGACATCATCGTGCTGTCGGGCATCGAAGACGTGAACATCGGTGACACCATCGGCGACACCAGCCTCGAAGAGGCCCTCCCCTCCGTGGCTGTGGACGAGCCCACCGTCAGCGTCACCTTCAGCCCCAACACCAGCCCGTTCGCCGGCAAGGAGGGCACCTACGTCACCAGCCGCCACCTGGCCGACCGCCTGGAGCGCGAGCTGCTCGTGAACGTGGCCCTGCGCGTGGAGCAGCTAGGCAGCGAGCGCTACCGGGTGGCGGGCCGCGGCGAGCTGCACCTATCGATCCTCATCGAGAACATGCGCCGCGAGGGGTACGAGTTCTCCGTCAGCCGGCCCGAAGTGATCATGAAACAGGAGAGCGGGCAGGTGCTGGAGCCGTTCGAACGTGTGATCGCCGACGTGCCCAACAGCGCCATGGGCAGCGTGATGGAGTCGCTCACCTCCAGGCGCGGCCTGCTGGTGAACATGGACCCGGGCGAGACCCGCTCGCGCCTGGAGTTCCGCATCCCCAGCCGCAGCCTGTTCGGCTACCGCAACCTGTTCCTCTCCGCCACGGCCGGTGAGGGCGTGCTCAACCACACCTTCGACGGTTACGAGCCGTACGCGGGCGAGGTCGTGACGCGCAACCACGGCTCGCTGGTATCTATGGAGGCGGGCGAGGCGTTCGCCTACTCCATCCACAAGCTAGAGGACCGCGGCTTCTTCTTCATCACCCCCGGCACCGAGGTGTACGTGGGCATGATCCTGGGCGCCAACGCCCGCATGGGCGACCTGGACGTGAACGTGTGCAAGAACAAGAAGCTCACCAACGTGCGCGCGGCCGGCTCCGACGAGAACATCCTGCTCACGCCGCCCAAGCGCCTCTCGCTCGAGGAGGCGCTGGAGTACCTCGACGACGACGAGCTGCTCGAAGTTACGCCGAAGTCGCTGCGCCTACGTAAGCGCGTGCTCGACCCCAGCATGCGCAAGCGGGAGGCCAAGAAGGCGCTTGCCTAACGCCATAGCTGAGGAGCGGTAGCCCGTTCACCGCTAACGAAGCGCCGGTCGTTCGACGTCTAAGCGAACGGGGCCCGAGCCAGCCTGACGCTGAGCCGAAGCGGCCGTTGCCAGGTGCTCACGGAGGCGCTCCGGCCCTCAGGCCGCGGGCGCCTCTACTTTCTCTGCATCGTTGTCCCACTGGTCACCCGCGTGGTGCTCCGCGCGCACCAGCCGCACCTCTATGTCGCCGTACGGCTCCTCCTGCGTGGCGCTAACCCGCCCCTCACGCATCAGCTCCATCAGCGCGGCCAGGCCGACGGTGCGCACGGGCCACTCCGAGGAGCCCAGCAGCGCCCTGAGCGTGCCGGTGCGTAGGCGCCGGAGCGCGTTCATTAGCATGCGGGCCACGCTGGCCAGGCTCAGCCGTTCTATGGCCAGTTCGAAGTAACCGCCTATGCGGTACCTGCCGGCAAGGCGGGCGAGGTCCTTCGGCGTGGAGTTCACGGGCCGCTCCTGCCGTGGGTAAGACGGCGTGGGCGTGCGCGCTGGCAGCAGGAGTCGCCGCTCCTCGCGGCGCCGCCTAAGGAAGTGGATGGCCTCTTCCAGCTCCTCCAGCAACGCCACCGCCGCGAGGGTCTCCTCCACCAGCGCCTCCTCGTCGTCCTCCGTCTCGCGCGGGGGCCGGGGGAGCAGCAGGCGGACCTTGAGCTCGATCACCTGCGCCAGCCGGGGCATGGCCTCGGTAGCCAGGTCCAGGTCGGTGGCCGCGTACTCCTCGAAGTACGCGAGGTACGAGCGCACGAGCTGGTAGAGGTCGATGTGGGACGGGTCGAGCGCGTGCGTGCGCAGGGCGTGCGCCAGTTCGCCCAGCGTGCCGCTGAAGCGGTCCTGCTCGACGAGGAACTGCAGTGGCTCGTCCACGGCGCGAGCGTACCATGCGGTGTTCGGAACCCCGATCGCAGCGAGCCTGTAGGGCGGTCGCGGCATGCCGAGGCAGGCCGGCTGCGCTAAGGAGCCGGTATCGACTCAACCGTATATCCAAGGAACCCTCTGCCTCCTTAAGGTTCGCTCTCACCTCGCACAGGTGCTAGCCAGACAGACGGCGGCAGCGGCAGCAGCGGCGGCGCGGGCGTGTTCGCTCTCACCCCGCACGGGTGCTAGCCAGACGGACGGCGGCAGCGGCGGCAGCGGCAGCAGCGGCGGCGCGGGCGTGTTCGCTCTCACCCCGCACGGGTGCTAGC
>JBIQNJ010000033.1:25732-27672 GCA_044462445.1 Truepera radiovictrix
AGCGGCAGCAGCGGCGGCGCGGGCGTGTTCGCTCTCACCCCGCACGGGTGCTAGCGTGAGCGTATGGAACTGACCGGCAAGACAGCACTGATAACCGGAGCCAGCCGTGGCATCGGCCGCGCCACAGCCGCAGCACTGGTCCGTGCGGGCATGAACGTGGTGGTCACGGCACGAAGCGGCGAAGACGCGGGCAACGTGGCGCGCGAACTCACGCGCGAGGGCCCGGGCCGCGCCCTTGGCCTGGCCTGCGACGTGCGCGACCTCGACTCGCAGAAGGGCGTCGTGAACGTGGCGCTGGGCGAGTTCGGGCGGCTGGACCTGCTGGTGGCCAACGCCGGCGTCGGCGGCCGCAAATCTATACTCGACCTCGAACCCCAGTTCTGGCACGACGTCATCGGCACCAACCTCACGGGCGCCTTCTACAGCGTCAAGGCCTGCGCCCCGTCGCTCATCGAGACCGGCGGCATGATAGTCACGATCGGCAGCCTGGCCGGCACCAACTTCTTCGCGGGCGGGGCCGCCTACAACGCCAGCAAGTTCGGGCTGCTCGGCTTCACCCAGGCCGTCATGCTCGACCTGCGGGAGCACGGCGTGCGCGTGAGCACCGTAATGCCCGGGTCGGTAGCCACTACCTTCGCGGACCGCCAGCTCAGCGAGGCCGACGCCTGGAAGATCGACCCTGACGACATAGCCCAGACGGTCCTCTACCTATTCCGCATGCCGGCGCGCACGCTGCCGAGCAAGGTGGAGATCCGACCTACCCGCACGTCGCTCGGCTAGGCGTGTACGACCTCGCCAAGACGGCGCTGTTCCGCCTGGACGCCGAGTGCGCCCACGACCTGGTCATGGGCGGCCTGGCGCTGGCCGGCCACAGTCTTCTCGCCCGCAAGGTGTTGGCCTCCAGCTACGCCGTCACCGATGACCGGTTGGCGGCCACCGCCTTCGGCCTGCGCTTCCCCAACCCATTGGGGGTCGCCGCGGGGCTCGACAAGCGCGGCGTGGCGGTGAGCGCCCTGGGCGCCATGGGTTTCGGGGCGGTGGAGGTCGGGAGCGTCACAGCCATAGCGCAGCCGGGCAACCCGAAACCGCGCCTCTTCCGGCTGGTGGAGGACGAGGCGCTCATCAACCGCATGGGGTTCAACAACGAGGGCGCCGCCACGGTCGCCGGCAGGCTGGAACGAACGAGGGTCCGTGCGGGTGCCGGCCACGACCTACCCATAGTAGGTGTCAACGTGGGCAAGTCACGGGTGGTGGAGTTGGACAGCGCGCCCGCTGATTACCGGCAGGCGCTGCACGCGGTGTGGCGCGTGGCCGACTACGTGGTCATAAACGTCTCCTCGCCCAACACCCCGGGCCTGCGCAGCCTCCAGGAGGTCGGCGCCATGGAGCGCATACTGGCCGCGGCCGACGCCGTGCGCCAGGCGAGCAACGAACGGAACAAGCCGTTGCTCATAAAGCTGGCACCCGACATGAGCGACGAGCAGTTGAAGGACATGGTCGACGTGGCGGAGGCCAACGCCGTGGCCGGGATAGTGGTCACCAACACCACCACCGAGAGGGCTGGGCTCACCTCACCGCTGGCGCACGAGACAGGCGGCATGTCTGGCCGGCCCCTCACGGCGCGGGCGCTGGCGGTGCTGGAGAGCGTGCGCCAGATGACCGCTCTGCCCCTCGTGGCGGCGGGCGGCATCATGAGCGGCGCCGACGCCGTGGACCGCATGCGCGCCGGTGCGGACCTGCTGCAGGTGTATTCGGGCTTCATCTACACGGGTCCCGCCCTCGTCCGCGAGGTGCTCAGCGCCCTGCTGGGTGAGGTGGAGCAGCGTGGTCTCAGGTCGGTGGCTGAGCTGCGCGGGGCGGTCTAGCCGCCGGCTTCGTCAACCGGCGCCGTCACGCGCGGGCCTGCGCGCCGTCCACGGCACCTCGGGCACCCCTGCACG
>JBIQNJ010000034.1:0-27118 GCA_044462445.1 Truepera radiovictrix
CAGCGGCAAGCTCCGGCGAGCATACGGCCGGCTTAGTCACGCTGTCAGGCCCCGTAGCTCGCCCCGCACTCGGTTTCGTGGGCGAGCTAAGCGTCGTGGCAGCGACCCGGCATCTGACCCTGCAGAGCGTGGTCTACGCCCATGCGGCTGCAGCCACGGGTGTGGTGAAGGCCGCGGCAGGCCACCCGGCCGCCAGGGAGGCCTGGCTGTGGACCGCGTCCAGCGGGCAGACCGCCACGCCGAAGGCACTGTCGCCCTGGGACCTCGGCTACGCCTCCCTGACGGGCCTCCGGTCTATGCGCGCTCGGCCGGCAGCCGAGCTGGCGCTGCCTCTCGCACCGACAGACGTGGCCCTCCTGCTGCTCCCGCAGACGGCGTTCCGGGCCACAGCAGTGCCTCGACCGGTCGTCTCCAAGCTAGTGCTCAGCTTCGACATCGAAGGCGTTCCGTACACGGCGGTGCCCGGCGGCCTGGCCTTCGGCTGGACCGCGCCGCCCTAGAAGATGCCGTGCAGTAGCTCGGTAAAAGGTGCCTACGCCTGTTTCTACGTTGACGGCGTCATGACACCGCGTGCTCGCGCGCTGGTTTGGGTGCCTCGCCTTGATCTGCGATAGGCGTGACGGCTCGAATCAGGGTTCAGAGCGACCGGCTGGGATCGCCATTCGCAGACAAGTTCGCCGCGCTCACTCGCGCATGGATTCCTACGTCGAAATCGCTCGTGAACGTGGTGCTGTGGCGTGCCGCGGTGTGGTGGTTGTGGTGGCGCACCTGTGGGTGTTCAGCCCGGCAGCAAGACGAGTGCGGATCGTCGCGCCGGGGGCGCTCCAACCCGGAGACGAATATGCCCCCGCCCCACCCCACACCGACCAGCAACGAACGAGTGCTGCGGGTCGGGTCGCTGTTCTCCGGCTACTGCGGACTCGAACTCGCCGTAGAACACACCTTCGGCGCACGCACGACATGGTTCTGCGAGATCGCCCACCCTGCCCGCGTGTTCACCCACCACTGGCCCGATGCGCCGAACCTCGGGGACATCAGCACGATCGACTGGCACGAGGTCGAACCCTCGCAACGTGGAGCCCGGCTCGTGGTATCTGGCAGACGGGCAACTCGACCTCTGGCCCGGTGCTCGTGCGGGATACTATCTACATGGAGTACGTATCTAGAGTGCCGCGACCTCCGCTGGACGGGCTGATCGACGACCTCTACTACTTGGAGGGTGAGTCGCCGTACGCCCGGCTGACGCTCCCGGCGTCACCGGCGGCGCTGCTCATCATCAATCTCGGGGAACCATTCCGCATTCGCGGTGGCGCCGACCGCGAGACTGCCTCGTACGCCGACGGCTGTGTGGTCACCCCTCCCACCAGCGCGTGGGAGTTCGGCTACCCACCGGGGACTCGATCAGTCGGTGTGCATGTCAAGCCGTGGGGACTGGCTCCGTTCCTGCGGGTACCCGCGCATGAACTGTGCGACCGGCCGGTGACGGTGGAGTAGGTGTGGGGTCGGTCTGCTACCGCCGAATTGCAAGACCGGCTGGTCGCAGCGGGCGAACCACACACGATGCTGACGCTGCTCGAAGAGGAACTGCTGCGACGGCTGGGCGAGGCTCCCGGACTAGGGCTGGTCCGCCATGTGAGCACGATAATCGCAGCGACCCACGGGAAGATGCCGGTCGGCGACCTCAGCGAGGCAGCGGGGGTCAGCAGTACGCATCTGGCGCGGCGTTTCAAGGACGTGATCGGCGTGACACCGAAGCGACTGGCCCGCACCCAACGCTTCGCTACCACGATGCTCGCGTTCAATCCTGCCGAACCGATCGACTGGGCCGAACTCGCCCACGGGGCAGACTATTTCGATCAGGCTCACTTCGGCCACGAGTTCCGGGAGTTCACCGGGATCACACCGACCCAATACCTCGAAGTCAGACAGCGGTTCCTGCGCGAGAATCCCGACCACGTGTTGGACAACTGGTCGTTGCCGACCGATTGATTTCTTACAAGACCGCTCGTGCGCGCATCGCTACCATGTACGCACAAGCTAAGGAATGGAGTACGCCTCATGGGTGCAGTGGTGATGTATGCGTCGGTGTCGGTGGACGGTTTCATCGCGGACGAGAACGACGACCCGGGGCCACTGTTCGAGTGGCTCGTCAGTGGTGATGTGCCGTTGGACGAGAGCGGCGCTCTGAAAGTGTCGCAGGCGTCATACGACCACACCCGACCGTATTGGGATCAGATCGGGGCGACGATCTGCGGCCGCCACGTATTCGACATGACGGACGGCTGGAACGGTGTACCTCCGTCTGGGGTCGATCACGCCGTCATCGTGACCCACCGAGGCAGGCCCGAGGGCTGGCATCCCGAGGCACCGTTCCATTTCGTCGATGGCGTCGAGGCAGCCGTGGCCAAAGCTCAGGAACTTGCGGGTGACCGCATCATCGAGGTCGCCGCTGGCGATGTCGGCGGTCAGGTACTTGCTGCGGGCTTGATCGACGAGGTGCGCATGGATATCGCCCCCGTCGTGTTCGGGTCCGGCAAGCGATACTTCGGGTCGGTCCACGCGCAACACCTGCTGGAGAACCCTGACACGGTGATCCAGGGCAACAGGGTGCTTCACCTGCGCTATCGGGTGCGCCGCTGACTGATCCGAGCGGTTACACAAAAGTCCGCTGCGAACGGTGACGCCCGCAATCGGCCAACGTGACGGGTTTGCGTGCGCTCGGCGATGCGTCGCATCGACTTCGGGTTAGACGGCACCCCGCAGTCGGTTCCGATCACGGCGCGCACGGCAACCTTCGACGGTCTGATCGAGCCTGCCGCGTATGACTGCATGACGGTGGTGATCCGCGAGGGCAGCGCGGTGTTGATGAGCGCGTTCGGTCGGCAGCGGGTGGGCGTGGGCGACGTGGTGCTGCTGGCTGGGAACATGCTCTGCGGCGGCGACCCCGACCGACGTGGCATTGCTTCGCTGCTGACTGCTCATGCTTGTACCTACCTTGCCCCTTCAAGGCATTAGGTACGTTTACGAGCCCACGTGGCGCTGTGCTAGAGTATGTATTTGCCGCGCCGCCGCTCCTGGTGGTCTTCGTACCGGTGGGAGTGGTGCGTGGTGGCGAGTCGACGCTGGAGAAGGCGAGCACGGGCCGGCCATCGGCCCGGCGCGTTGTGTCGTTGCGAACCCTGTGTTCGTCACGAACACCGTTGGCACCGGGTTGTCCGGGGCCTCGCCACCAGCCTGGAAGGAGGTGCACATGCCAAGTCAAGTCAAGTACGACCTCAACGTCATTCTCGATCCGTCGCTCACCGAGCAGCAGATCCAGGCAGAGAAGGACGCCGTCGCACTCCAGGTGGAGCGCGCGGGTGGTGAGATCCTCGAGCTGGACGAGTGGGGCCTGCGCCGTTTGGCCTACCCCATCCGCAAGGGCAACGAGGGCTACTATCTCATCTTCCGCCTACACCTACCCGGTGAAACACCCAAGACCGTCGAAGCTGCACTGCGTCAGCGCGATAACGTCATGCGTGTCCTGGTAGTCCGGCAGCGTCCGGAGTGGAACACGAAGAAGGAGCCCAAGACCGAAGCTAAGGCCGAAGCCGCAGCCTAAGGTCTTAAGAACCGTTCGACGAGCAGTAGGAGTACGTAATGGCACGTGGTTTGAACAACGTATACCTGATCGGCACGCTGGTGCAGGCTCCGGAGATGCGCTACACCCCTGCGGGGTTGGCCATCCTAGAACTGAACCTGGCAGGCAACGACCACGTGACCGGCGAGGACGGCGCCCCGCGCGAACTGGCGTGGTACCACCGCGCCACGGTCTTCGGTGGCCAGGCGGAGCTTCTGGCGAACCAGCTTCAGGAGGGCACGCCCGTCCTGATAGAGGGGCGCCTGAACTACCGCACCTGGGAAACGCCTGACGGCCAGAAGCGTTCCTCGCTCGACATCAACGCCTCGCGCGTAGATGTGCTCACCTACGGCGCCCGCACCGGCGAACCGACCATCATCGACGCCCGCGGTCAGCACCGCCTGAAGAACGCCCTCAACGAGGTCATGATCGTCGGCAACCTCACCCGCGACGCGGAGCTCCGGTACACGCCCTCGGGCGCCGGCGTCACGCGCTTCGGTGTGGCGGTCAACGAGCGCTTCCGGGGCCGCAGCGGTGAAGACCAAGAGCGCACGCACTTCGTGGATGTCACCGCCTGGCGCGAGCTGGCGGAGGCCACCGGCGAACTCAAGCGTGGCGATGGCGTGTTCGTGATAGGCAGGCTCGTCAACGACTCCTGGACGGATAAGGAAGGCAACAGACGGTTCACGACGAAGCTGGAGGCCCAGCGCGTCGAGTTCCTAACTCGCGGTCCCGGCAGCGGTGGAGCCGGAACCCGCCCCGAGCGGCAAGCAACGGGCGCCCAGGCGAGCCCGTCGAAGTCCCAGTTGGACATCGACGAAGAGTTTCCACCAGAAGAGGATCTACCCTTCTAGATGGCTAGAGAAGCAAGAGGCGGCGCCGATCGCCGCCGTGGACGTGGGGGCGGCCGCCGCGGCCGCAGACCACGCGTCTGCCCGTTCTGCACGGGTGAGTACGAGATCATGGATTACCACGATGGGCGCATGCTCAGGCGGTTCATCTCCGACACCGCCAAGATCCTGCCCCGTCGCCGCACCGGTGTGTGTGCCAGGCATCAGCGTCGGCTCGCCACCACGATCAAGCGTGCGCGCATGCTCGCGATCATCCCGATCACCGAGAAGCTGGTGCGGAAGTGAACGTCATCCTGCTGGAACCCGTCGAGAAGTTGGGAGAAGCCGGCGATATCGTCCGCGTTAAGGACGGTTACGCCCGCAACTTCCTCGTTCCGCAGGGTCTGGCGCTGCCGGCCACCAAGGCCAACGAAGCTGAGCTCCAGGCCCGCCTGGCTCAGCGCGCCAAGCAGCTTGCCGAGCGCAAGTCTGACGCACAGCGCCTCGCCGAGATGCTCGGCGACGCCCACCTCGAGATCCGTGTGCGTGCCGGCGACGGCCGCATCTACGGCTCAGTGGGCAACCGCGACATCGCCGAGGCTCTAAAGGCCACGTACGACGTCGAGATCGACCGCCGCAAGGTGCTGCTCGACGAGCCCATCAAGCTCACGGGCGAGCACGTGGTGCCTTACCGCCCTCACCCGGAAGTGATCATAGAACTGAAGGTTCTCGTCACCGCCGAAGAGAGCGCTTAAACCCAGCCGCCTTAGAGCTTAGGGGTGCGGCCCCGCCAGCGTAGCGAACGCTGGCGGGGCCGCACCCCTTTCCGGTTCTGCCGCCGGGCACTGCCTTGAAGCCTACGGCGCCCGCGCTGGCCGGTAGAGAGCTGCCTACCTACCGGCTGTTCTCCTCCCGGCTGTTCTCCCGGCCCAGGGCCGCCATCTAGGCGCTCAGGCCGGACTGGCGCCGTTCTTGTACCGCTCCACGCGGATGAGGTTGGTGGTGCCGCGCGTGCCGAACGGCACACCGGCGGTTATGACGAAGCGGTCGCCCTCTGCCAACAGGCCCTCGTCGCCGATGGCCGCGGTGGCCACCTTGACCATCTCGTCAGTGTCGTGGATGTCGTCGCTGAAGTGCGGAACGACACCCCACACCACCATCATCTGCCGCAGCGCCCGCTGGTTGGGGGTTATCGCCAGTACCGGAGCCTCCGGCCTGCAACGCGACACGCGCAGGGCCGTGTTACCGCTAGAGGTGAACGTGACGATCAGCTTGGCGTCGAGGTTGTAGCTCATCTCGACGGCGGCGATAGCGACGGCGTCGGGGGTGCTGGTGTCGGCCGTCGGCGTCTTGTTACGGAACTTGTCGTGGAAGTCGTCGTCGGACTCGACGGCGCGCGCTATGCGGTCCATCATGCGCACAGCCTCGATTGGATGGGCCCCTACGGCCGTCTCCGCCGAGAGCATGACGGCGTCTGTGCCGTCGTAGATGGCGTTGGCCACGTCGGAGGCCTCTGCCCGTGTGGGCGTGCTGTTCTGGATCATCGACTCGAGCATCTGCGTGGCGGTGACGACAGGTTTGCCGGCCAGCACGCACGCACGGATGAGGTCCTTCTGGATGAGCGGCACCTTCTCCGGCGCCATCTCCACCCCGAGGTCACCGCGCGCCACCATGACGCCGTCGACCTCGGCCAGTATCTCCTCGAAGCGGTCTACGGCGCTGGGCTTCTCGATCTTCGCCATGAGCTTGGCCTTCGAGCCGGCCATGGCCATGTAGTGGCGGGCCAGCAGCAGGTCGTCGCGGTTGCGCACGAAGCTCATAGCCACCCAGTCCACGTCCAGCTCTGCACCTAGGCGCAGGTCTTGCACGTCCTTGTCGGTGAGTGCAGGGATGCTGAGCGCGGCGTTCGGGATGTTTATGCCCTTGTTGTTGCTTAAAGAACCGCCCACCACCACTTCCGTCTGGATGGTGGCATCGTCGAAGCCGACGACCTTGAGGTCCAGCCGGCCGTCGTCGAGGAGCAGCGTGTCGCCGACCTTCACGTCGTTTACCAGACCCTTGTACGTGACCCCGACGCGGTCCTCGTTACCGGGGCTGTCGTCGGATGTGGTCAGGTCGAAACGCGCGCCCTCCTTGAGGAGGATGCTGCCGCTCTCGAAGCGCGCGACCCGGATCTTCGGGCCCTGGAGGTCCTGCAGGATGCCCACCGGCAGACCGAACTCTTCGGAGGCCTCCCTGATGTTAGCGACCGTCTGCCTGTGCAGGCTCTGGTCGCCGTGGGAGAAGTTGAGGCGGAAGACGTTGACGCCCGCCTGGAGCAGCCGGCCGATCATCTCTTTAGAGTCGGTGGCCGGGCCCAGCGTGGCGACGATGCGGGTACGCCTGGGAGATCTCATCGCTTGAGGGCGGCTTTGCCGAGGAAGCGGGCAGCGTCGCCGAGCTCCTGCTCTATCTGCAGCAGGCGGTTGTACTTGGCCGTGCGATCGGAGCGGCTGGCGGAGCCCGTCTTGATCTGACCGGCGTTGACGCCCACGGCCAGGTCGGCGATGAAGGTGTCCTCCGTCTCGCCCGAGCGGTGGCTGATAACGTTGCGGTAGCCGAAGCTCTTGGCGAGCTCGATGGCGTCCATGGATTCCGTGAGGGTGCCGATCTGGTTGACCTTCACGAGGATGGCGTTACCGACGCCCTCGTCGATGCCGCGCTGGAGCCGGCTGCTGTTGGTCACGAACAGGTCGTCGCCTACCAGCTGCACGCGGTCGCCTATGCGCCGGGTGAGCTTGGCCCAACCGTCCCAGTCGTCCTCAGCCAGGCCGTCCTCGATGGAGAGGATGGGGTACTTGGTCACCCACTCCTCCCAGTAGTCGATCATGCCGTCGGTGTCGAGCACCTTGTCTTCGGCCTCGAGGTGGTAGTGGCCGTCCTTGTAGAACTCGGTGCTGGCGGGGTCCAGAGCTATGGCGATGTCGTCGCCGGGGGTATAGCCGGCCTTCTCGATGGCCTCCAGGAGCACCTCGATGGCCTCGCGGTTGCTCTTAAGGTCTGGCGCGAAGCCGCCCTCGTCACCGACGTTGGTGTTGTAGCCGCGGCTGGCGAGCACCTTGCGCAGGTGGTGGAACGTCTCGACACCTGCGCGCAAGGCGGTGCCGAAGGTGGTGAACCCCACCGGCAGCAGCATGAACTCCTGCATGTCTACGGCGTTGTCGGCATGCTTACCGCCGTTGATGACGTTCATCATCGGCAACGGCAGCACGCGGCCGTTCGGCCCGCCGAGGTAGCGGTAGAGCGGCAGCTGGAGCGCGTTGGCGGCGGCGCGCGCCGTGGCCAGCGACACCGCCAGTATGGCGTTGGCTCCCAGCTCGCCCTTGTTGGGGGTGCCGTCCAGCTCGCTCATGGCGCGGTCAAGGGCGGCCTGGTCCAGGGCGTCCATGCCGAGGATCTCATGCGCGATGCGGTCGTCGATGTTGCGGACCGCCTGCTGCACGCCCTTGCCGAGGTAGCGGTTACCGCCGTCGCGCAGCTCCACGGCTTCGTGGGCGCCTGTTGAGGCGCCGGACGGCACGGCCGCGCGGCCCTGGTCTCCTGAGGCGAGCGTAACGACTACGCCCACGGTCGGGTTCCCGCGCGAGTCGAGTTGCTCGATCGCGCGAACGTCTTCGATGGTGGTCATCGATCCTCCTGTGTTGCGGGTGTCAGTTTGTGCGTAACGGCACGACCATGGCCAGGTAGCCGCGGTCGGTCAGGTCTTCAACGACGCTGGGCGCTGCGTTCGGGCCGGAGAACTTGAGCTTGATCTCCCCGGTGGCCGGCGCAAGCGCATCTATGAGGTACTTGGAGTTGTAGGCAAGTCGAATCTCCGACTCTGTGCCCTCCTGAACTACGTCCAGCGCCTCCAGGCTGCGACCGAAGCTACCTTCCGCGGTGATCTGGACCTGGTTGTCCTTGACGAACAGGTCGATGCGGTTGTTGGTGCTCTTCTCGGCCATGAGGGCAACGCGCGATACCGCCTCGGAGAGCCTAGCCGCCGGCAGAGACACGCTGACCGGGTAGTTCTGGGGCACCACGCGCTGGTAGTCGGGGAAGGTGCCGTCCATCAGCTTGAGGTTGAGGGCGTAACCGCCGTGCCTGACGCTCAACTGACCGCTCTCCAACTGCAGGAGGACCTCGCCGGAGTCGAGCACGCGGAGCAGTTCCTCCACGCTGCGCGCAGGAACGATGACATCGGCTGTGAGGCCGGTGGCCACGTCGAGGTGGTAGTAGGCGAGGCGGAAGCCGTCGGTGGCCACGGCGCGGGTATGGCCCTCGCCGAACTCGAGCTTCACGCCACGGAACACGGCCTGGAAGTCGGCGACGGCTGCGGCGTAGCGCACGGCCGACAGGGCCCTCGCAAGCTGTTCGGCTTCGATGCCGGCGTTGTGACCGTCTGTGAAGGTTAGGACGGGCGCCGAGGCCGGGCTGACCAGTTGCAGCTTAGTCGTGTAGCTACCGGAGGTGATCTGCATCTCGGCGTCTGACAGTTCCATCACGACGTCTTCGCCCGGGAGCGCCCTGACTACCTGACCGAACACGTGAGCGGTGACCGCGTAGCTGCCGTTGCCCTGCACGTCGGCGGAGAGCTGCGCACGGATGTCTACATCCATGTTCGAGCCGCTCAGCACCAGCGTATCGTCCTGAACATCGACCCTGAGCAAGCTAAGACCTGGGTTGCTCGACCTGCTAGGAACGATGCGTTCGACCCGTGCTAGCGCATCGGCAAGGCTCTTCTTCGTGACGAGAACCTTCATTCAACTCTCCTAATGCCTTTCACCGGGTTCGGCCCTGTGGAGCGTGTAGCTAGCCGTGCCCGAGGGCACGTGGTTAAGCATACCTGATAGCGTGCTGATGCGCCTTATGACGGTCTTTCCTGCTACTTAAACGTTTCACCTGAGCCGTTCGTATTGCAGGCAGAACTTCGAACCGGTCTGCCTAGGCAAGAGTTGAGACGACTTTCCCCTTCCTCGTCTTTAAGAGAACCACATAGTAGGGGGTGTGGAACGTGTGGAGAAGCCTAGTTATACGCGTGTAGGACGTTAAAGCGACTGTGGGCGGCGCTGTGGAGAAGTGCGGGGTCAGTGTGGATAACTTCCGGCGCCCTCCACAGCCGTTCACAGGAACCTCCTCGCGCCGGTTATCCACACGGTTCTGAACAGCTTCTCTACTGGCTATCAACAAGGTTATGCCCAGGTGAGCAGGGAAGGTTGGCGGAAGGTTACAAGCCGGCCGTGAAGCGAAGATCACAAGCTGGAGGCGAAGCGCTACCTGAAGCAACGACGCCGACTCGCAGAAGCGCCGTCTCACACGACGCCGTCGGCCACGCATAGGTACCGGTGCGACCACTCATTGGGAGAGGAGCGCGGCTAGATGAGCGTCTCTTTCAGGCTCTGAACGTCCCGGGCGATGGGCTCGCCCTGGTCGAGATGCGTCTGCACCTTGTTGACGGCGTAGATAACCGTGCTGTGATCGCGGCCGCTGAAGAAGGCACCGATCTCGGGGAAGGAGTGCGGCGTAAGCTCGCGGATCAGGTACATGGCGACCTGGCGGGGGACCACCAGTTCCTGGCGGCGCCCCTTGCCCCTCACGTCCTCGGCCCTCACAGAGAAGTGTTCCGCGGTGCGCTGCACGATGTCGGCCATGCTGAGGACGAGGTCGCTGGGGGCGAAGACGTCGGAGAGCGCCTTGGCGACGGTCTGCCGGTTGAGGGGCTGCTGGCTCATGGAGGAGTAGACGATGGCCCTGACCAGCGCGCCCTCCAGCTCGCGGACGTTAGATGTGACGTGGCGCGCGATGTAGTCGATGACGTCGGGCGGTACCTTGACCCCGCGGTACTCGGCGTTCATGACGAGGATGGCCATGCGCGTCTCCAGCTTGGGCGCCTGGATGTCTGTGATCAGGCCCCACTCGAAGCGGCTGCGCAGGCGGTTCTCCAGCGTTGGGATGTCCTTGGGTGGCCGGTCGGAGGAGAGGATGAGTTGTTTTCCCGACTCGTAGAGCGCGTTGAAGGTGTGGAAGAACTCCTCCTGCGTGTGCTCCTTGCCGGCTATGAACTGGATGTCGTCGATGAGCAGAAGGTCGATGCTGCGGTAGCGGTCGCGGAACTGCGGCATGCGCTTCTCGCCGATGGCAGAGACCATCTGGTTGGTGAACGCCTCGGTGGTGACGTACTCGATGGTCATGTGGGGGTAGCGCTCGGCCACCGCGTGACCGACCGCGTTCATCAGGTGGGTCTTGCCGAGGCCGGCGTCGCCGTAGATGAAGAGCGGGTTGTAGGCCCTGCCCGGCGCCTCGGCCACGGCCAGGGCTGCGGCGTGGGCGAAGTTGTTGTTCTCGCCGACGATGAAGTTGTTGAACACGTACTTCGGGTTGAGCTGCGGCGCTGACGGACGAACGGCCGGCTTGGCGAGGGCTTCGGGCTGGGCGCTGAAGATGTCTTGCTGCTCCGGCGGCCTGCCGGGAACGACCTGGAAGGTCAGCCGGGGGGTGGCTACGCCTAGGCTGTGCAGGGCGTTCTCGAGCTGCGAAGCGTAATGGGCCTTGATCCAGTCGCGCGCGAACGTGGTGGGAACGCCTATGACGAACGCGCCGTCTTCGATGCCCATGGGTGTGACGTTGGTGAACCAGGTGCGGAACTCGACGTCAGGGATCTGGTCGCGCACGCGCGAGATCACGTCATCCCAGATGCCTCCGTCGATGCCTGACATGGTTCTCTACCGTCCTTCTCGCCACCTCGGCGCGACCACCGGGTGTCGGGTTCTCTCAAGACCTTACCGAGTGCTGGCCGCGGGCTCCGGGGGTTCGAGTACCGCAGGGCTCCGGCCACCGAGTGTGTGCGTCGGCCCTCAAGCTGCCAGCGGCTTAAGGGACTCTCCCTGGCACCTGCTGCGGGTGCCAGAGGCCTTGCGATCGGCCTTGGTCGCGCCAGGCGACCGTGAGCCAAGTGGGTTCGTTGACTGGGCAGCGAGACCTTGAGGTGGGTGCTGCGCCGGGCCAGCAGTCTAGCAGATGCAGGATGTTCACCCTACACCAACTCGCGGCGTCTTGGCGGCGCCAAGGCCGCGCTGTTCACGGCTTGCGTACAGGTAGTGCGGTTACCCGGGCGCGCCGCAGGGGGCGTGGTACTTTACTTGACCGCAAGCGAGCCCGCCGGGCAGTAGTCTGGCGGCTGGAGCGTGGGCGTGCGCCCGCGGTGTCATTCGACGAGCTGGAGTTTAAGCATGCAGCCTGAGTTCGATGTGATCATAGTGGGAGGCGGGCACGCCGGCATAGAAGCCGCGCTGGCCGCCGCACGCTTGGGTGCACGAACGGCCATGGTGCTGCCGAACCCTGACAAGATCGGCCTGATGCCCTGCAACCCGGCCATCGGCGGCCCGGGCAAGTCGCAGCTGGTGTTCGAGCTGCAGGCGCTGGGCGGGGTCATGGGCTCTCTGGCAGACCAGACGGCCATCCATACCCGTACCCTTAACGCATCGAAGGGGGCGGCGGTCCAGTCGTTGCGTGTTCAGAACGAGCGCGACGGCTACGCAGCGGCCGCCCGCGAACTGGTCGAGGCAACGGCGAACGTCGAAGTGGTGAGGGCGGAGATCGCCAGCCTGGAGACCTCGAACGGCGGCGTCACGGGGGTCGCCACCACCGACGGGCGCCTGCTCTCGGCACCGACGGTGGTGCTGTGCACCGGCACCTTTCTGGCGGGCGTGGTGTGGTACGGCAAGCAGCAGCGTCCGGCAGGACGGCAGGGCGAGGCGCCGGCCAGGCACCTGTCGGCCAGTCTGCGGCAGACGGGTCACCAGTTGCTCAGGCTGAAGACTGGGACACCACCCCGCATTCGAGCAGACTCCGTAGACATGAGCCAGCTGCAGGAGGTGCCGTCGGACGATCCGCCCGGCACGTTCAGCGGCGTTCCCGGCCCGCGTATGACTAGCACGCCGACGTGGCTCACGCGCACCACCGTGGAGACGCACGCGCTCATCCAGGAGAACCTGCTGGAGTCGGCCATGTACGGGGGTGAGATAGACGCCACCGGCCCACGCTACTGTCCCTCGATCGAGGATAAGGTCGTGCGGTTCGCCGATAAGGACCACCACTTGCTCTTCGTAGAGCCCGACGGCGTCAACACGAGCGAGCTCTACCTCCAGGGGCTGTCGAGCTCCATGCCGCCGCGCATACAAGACGAGATGATCCGCACGCTGCCGGGCTTCGAGCGGGCGGCTATTCATCGCTACGCCTACGCGGTGGAGTATGACGCGCTGGACCCTGCCCAGCTCGACGTAACGCTGATGTCCCGCCGGCTTGCCGGGCTCTTCTCGGCCGGTCAGATAAACGGCACCAGCGGCTACGAGGAGGCCGCGGCTCAGGGGTTCGTAGCGGGCGTCAACGCTGCCCGCTACGCGGCTGGCATGGAGCGCGTCACGGTCAGGCGGGACCAGGGTTACATCGGCGTCATGCTGGACGACCTTGTCAGGTGGGGTATCGAGGAGCCGTACCGCATGCTCACCTCGCGCAACGAGTATCGACTCCTGCACCGGCAGGACAACGCCAAGGAGAGGCTGATGGGTCTTGGCTTCGAATGGGGCACGGTGGACGCGGCCGCGCTGGAGCTCCAGCGGCAGTCCGAGCAACGGGTGCGCGCTGAGGCCGACCGCTTCGGCCGTACGCGCTTCCAGGGCGATCTGGCGGCCACCATGCTGTGTCGGCCAGGGACGGACTACGCCGACGTCGTCACGCTCATCGGGCCGGCGGAGTGGCCGCTTACAAGGGAGGAGATCTCCCAGGTCGAGACCCTGGTGCGCTATGCCGCCTATATCGAGCGGTCACGCAAGCACTTGGAGGGGCGCGCCGATTACGAGTGCATGGGCCTGCAGGGCATCGACTTCAGTCAGGTTCCGGGCCTCTCCAAGGAGGGGGCGGAGGCGTTGGCTAAGGGCGCTCCCGCTTCGCTCGGCGCGGCTCAGCGCATGCGCGGCGTGCGCGACAGTGACGTAACAGCGCTGTTGGTGCACCTGAAGACGCGGCGTGGCGGCAAGGGCGTGGCGCCCGTGGCCGCTGGCCCCACGGCGCTGACACGGCCACACCGTTGATGCCGTTCGCCTAGAAGACTACCGGCTCACGCGAATGTGTTCTTGGCGAGGCGGCGCCGGTTCGTCAGCCTGTGACGATGCGAAGAGGCGGCGCGGGGCGAAGGATGTTTCACGTGAAACATCCTGACGGCGAAAGGTACGCCAACCTCACGCATGCTCGTGAGGCTACTAGCCGCTTCGCGAGAGGCCGGAATGCCGCTAGGCGGCGATGAGGCTGGGCTGGTCGCCCACTAGCCGCTTAGCGGGAGGCCGGAATAGACAACCGCCAGCCTAGGGCCTACCGAGTGCGACGCCTAGGCAACGAGGCCCCGCCCAGATGTTTCACGTGAAACAATCTCGGGCTAGGCTGGTGACCGGCTACTAACGTGACGAGAGATCTTGACCAGACCCTGAACCGCTATGCGAGCCTGATAGAGCGTTACCACCGCACGCTGGACCTCGTCTCCGATGCGGGCCTGCGTGCGCTGCCCAGGCACATCCGGGATGGGCAGAGCTACGCCCGCGTGATCGAGCGGGAGTGCGGGCCCGAAGCTGTGGTCGTCGACGTGGGCTCCGGCGCGGGCCTTCCCGGAATCGTCATCGCGGCGGCCCTGCCGAACGCCACCGTTCACCTGGTGGAGCGGAGGCGCCGCCGGACCGCGTTCCTCGGGCTGGCGGTCGCCAACCTTGGGCTTCATAACGCGCATGTGTTCGGCGGTGATGTACGTGACCTGCAGGGTGTTTGCGCAGACGCCGTAACGGCACAGGCGGTGGCAGACATCCCGACGCTCGTGGCGATCAGCCGTCACCTGCACCGGCGAACGTGCTGGATCGTCAGCCGTCGGGGCGACGAGGCGACGGTTCCGCTTGCCGATATCTGGCGCGCGGCAGACCTGGGAAGCGCGACCGTGGGCGCAGGGGCCGTGTCCCTATCGGCTCAAGCCAAGGTGGTCGAGGAGCCCTTGGAAGAGCGTGGTAGCCTCGTGGCAGTAGAGCTACCCGGAGGCTCAGCGTGCCTACCATAGGCGTGATCAACCAGAAGGGTGGCGTCGGCAAGACAACCACAGCCGTGAACCTTTCAGCCGCGCTGGCCGAGGTCCGCAGCGTCCTGCTCGTAGACCTTGACCCTCAATCGAACGCCAGCAGCGGTGTGGGCATGACAGACCCCGAAAGGACCGTTTACGACGTCATCGCGGGCCGCGCTAGCGCGAGGCAGGCTGTCAGCCGCACCACCATCCAGGGCCTGGACCTGTTGGCCGCGTCCGCGGACCTTGCGGGCGCCGCCGTCGAGCTCGACGCCAGCAGAGACAACATGCTGCTGCTCGCGCGCGGCCTCATGGGTGTGCGGCCCAAATACGACTTCATCGTCATAGACGCGCCGCCGTCGGTGGGCGCGCTCACCCTCAACGCGCTGGCGGCGGCCGACCTGCTCATCGTGCCCCTTCAGACCGAATACTACGCGCTGGAGGGCATAGCCAGCATGATGGACACCATCGAGCGCGTCAGGGGCTCGATCAACACAGACCTGCGCATCCTCGGCATCCTGCTCACCATGTACGACGGCCGCACGCGCCTCTCCCAGGAGGTCGAGGACAACGTGCGGCGCCACTTCGGCGATCAGGTGTTCAGGACGGTGATCCCGCGCACCGTTCGCCTGGCGGAGGCGCCCTCATACGGAGAGTCGGTCCTGAGCTACGCGCCCAGCTCGCAGGGGGCGCAGGCGTACAGGGCTCTGGCAGAGGAGGTACTCGAGCGTGTCAGCCAAGGCTAGAGGACTGGGAAGGGGCCTGGACGCGCTCCTCCCCAAGGTAGGCAAAGAGGTCCAGCAGGTTCCGCTCGCTCAACTGAGGGCGTCGCCGTACCAGCCGCGACTGCACATGGACGAAGGGGCCATCGCCGAGCTGGCCGCGTCCATCGCGTCGAAGGGCGTGCTGCAGCCGATAGTCGTTCGGCCGACCGACAACGGCTACGAGATCGTCGCGGGTGAGCGCAGGTTCCGAGCTGCCCGCCAGGCGGGTCTGGTCACCGTTCCTGCCATAGTGCGCGAGTTGTCCGACCAGGAGACCCTGGAGATAGCCATCGTCGAGAACCTGCAGCGCGAGGACCTTAACGCCATGGAGGAGGCTCGGGCCTACAAGCAGCTGCTCGACTTCGGCCTGACGCAGGAGAAGGTGGCCGCCGCCGTCAGCAGGAGCCGCAGCGCCGTGGCCAACACCCTCCGCCTTCTGACGCTGTCGTCGAGCGCGCAAGAGGCGCTGGAGACGAGCGCCATCTCTGCGGGGCACGCCCGCGCCATCCTCCAGCAGCCCGAAGCCGACCGGGAGTGGGCGCTCGGCGAGATCCTGAAGCGCGGCCTCACTGTCCGGCAGTCTGAGGCCCTCAGGCGCCCGAAGGAGAGCGGCGCCGGCGCGGCCAAGCCCGCCCAGCGCGTCTACCAGCGCCTGGAGGAGGACCTGAGCCGCTTCGCCGGCACGCGGGTGGCCATCAGCGGCGAGAAGAAGGGCAGGATAGAGCTCTATTTCCACGACGAGGACGAGTTGCAGCGCCTACTCGACCTGCTCGGCTACCAGGGCTAGCCGCCTTGCGCCGGTGGTACCATCCGGTGAAGACGCGTAGGCCGCACCACCTGATGGGGGCCCGGCGCAACTCGCGATCCTAAGCAACATAGAGGTGTTCGATATGAAACAGCCAGTTCGTGTGGCGGTCACCGGCGCAGCCGGGCAGATAGGTTACGCGCTCCTGTTCCGCATCGCTTCGGGCGACATGCTGGGTAAGGACCAGCCGGTCATCCTGCAACTCCTGGAGATCACACCCGCCCTCAAGGCGCTTGAGGGCGTCGTCATGGAGCTGAACGACTGCGCTTTTCCGCTCCTGCACGGCGTCGTGACCAGCGACGACCCGGCCGTTGCCTTCAAGGACGCCGACTACGCCCTTCTCGTGGGCTCGCGTCCCCGTGGCCCGGGCATGGAACGCAACGACCTCCTGCAGGCCAACGGCGCCATATTCACGGTCCAGGGCAAGGCGCTCAACGACCACGCCGCGCGCAACGTGAAGGTTCTGGTAGTGGGCAACCCCGCCAACACCAACTGCCTCATCGCCATGAACAACGCCCCCGACCTGAAGCCCGAGCAGTTCAGCGCCATGACGCGCCTGGACCACAACCGGGCTCTCAGCCAGCTCGCCAGCCAGACCGGCAGCCTCGTGTCTGACGTGCGCAAGATGATCATCTGGGGTAACCACTCGAGCACCCAGGTGCCCGACCTCAACCACGCCAGCGTGGGCGGCAAGGCCGCCACGGAGCTCGTCGATAACGCCTGGACAGAGCAGGAGTTCATCCCCGTCGTGCAGAAGCGCGGGGCCGCCATCATCGAGGCCCGCGGCGCGTCCAGCGCTGCGTCGGCGGCCAACGCGGCCATCGACCACGTGCGCGACTGGGTCCTTGGCACCGCGGAGGGTGACTGGGTGAGCATGGGCATACCCAGCCGCGGCTGGTACGGCGTGGCCGAAGGGCTCATCTACTCGTTCCCCGTCACCGTCGCGAACGGCCAGGTGACCGTGGTAGAGGGCCTCACGAACAGCGAGTTCATCCAGGAACGTATGCGCGCCACCGAGCGCGAACTGCAGGAAGAGCGCGACGCGGTGGCAGACCTGCTCTAGGGCGCCGTGGGCGGGCACACAGCGAACGCCATGGCCTCGCCGGAAGAGTTCGTTCTTTCGGCGAGGCTAAGCGCAACTGTTTGGTGTTAGCATCTACACCGAGCGGCCATGCTTAGGAAGGTACTTGCCACACGATGAGCCGAGAACGTCCCAAGGCGAAGAGCCCTAAGGGCAGAGGTAAGGGAGAGCGTAGCAAGCGCACCCCTGCCGCCATGCGCTCGGTGCTTAAGGACCACGGCCTGCGTTACAGCAAGCCGCGCGAGGTCATCCTTGGCTACCTCCTGGAGCGCGACCGCCACGTGAGCGCAGAGGGCCTGTACCTGGACCTCAAGCAGCGTGGCGAGGTGCTGAGCCTCTCGACCGTGTACCTGAACCTCTCCGCGCTTGCCGAAGCCGGCCTGGTGCGAGAGTACAAGACCGCGTCCGGACAGTCGTTCTACGACAGCAACGTCACGCCCCACTACCACGTCGTGTGTAACGAGACCGGCGCCGTCATGGACGTTCCTGCCCCCGAGATCGACGGAGTTCCGCTCGGCCTGTACCTCAAGCGCTACGTGGAAGAGATGACAGGCTGGCAGGTCGACGAACCACGCTTCAGCCTGACGGGCGTATCGGCCGGTGCGCGTTCCGAGCACGACGCGCTTACCGTGCGCCAGCCCGCCGATGTAGAGCCGGCTGCCAAGGCCTGAGGGCCGGTCACAAGCCCGTGCCACAGGCGGCGCGGCAGTACGCCACCGCCATGCAGCGCGGCACGCTAGAAGCCCGGTAAGCCGGCAGTCGACCAGCAACCAGTAGAATCGATGCGCATGAGCGACGAAACGTCTGCCCGCCTCCCGTTCGAGATCAGGAGCACCTTGACGCATGCGGACCTCGAGGAGATCGAGGCCATACAGCGCGAGATCTGGGGTCCTGATGACGTCGTTCCGACCACGCAGCTGCGCGCAGCTGAGCACGCCGGCGGGCAGCTGGCGGGGGCGTTCCGCGACGGCCGCATGATCGGCTTCTCCTACGGTTTCTTATCGAAGCCGCATGGGCGCGGTGCGGAGGGCTTAGGGCTGCACTCTCACATGGTCGCCGTCCGGAACGAGGGCCGTGGACTGGGCGTCGGTCAGGCTCTCAAGTGGCATCAGCGCGACTGGGCGAAGGGCCAAGGGTACTCGTGGATAAGCTGGACCTTCGACCCGCTGCAGGCTCGCAACGCGCGGCTGAACCTGGAGCACCTGGGCGCCGTAGTGTTCGATTACCACGTCGACTTCTACGGCAACATGACGGGACCGCTCGGCGGTGGCCAGAGCGGCGACCGCATGCTGGCCATGTGGCTGCTGGACTCGCGCCGCGTGCTCTCACGGAAACCGCGCCTTGCCACGCCGGCAGACGAGGGGCACGACATGGCGCCGAACGACCCCGAGACAGGCTCAGACGAGACGCAGTTCTGGGCCGTGAGCCCGTCCAACGCCTCGCCCGAGGCGGAGCCGCTGATCGCTACGCCGCCCGAAGACGCCGCGGTCGTTCGAGTGGCTGTGCCGGCGGACGTGACGCGGCTGCTCGTAGAGCAGCCGGACCTCGTGCGCCGCTGGCGTACGGCGGTTGGAGTGACCATGTCGCGCTTGCTGGACGGTAACTACGCGACCGTAGGGTTCCGCGGGGGCGCCTACGTCGTAAGGCGCCACCCCCCTTCTTATAAAGGCGAAACATAGAGAATAGAAATACGCACTTGACATTCTTATAAGCCTCGCCTATCATCCTGTCAGAGGAGGCGAGGACATGTTCGAGTACCAACTGTCTCGCTACGCTGAACAGCACACGGAGAGGCTCTGGCAGGAGGCGGACAACGCTCGGCTGGCGCGGTCGGTCACCCCGCGCATGGCACAACGCGCGGCCCGCACGCTGCGCAACTGGGCCAACCGCCTGGACAAGGGCGCCACGGGCGCAACTGTCGCGTTCTCATCCGTCGCGGGTGGCTACCCGAAGCGGGCCAACACCTGACCCCCGAGGAGCACACCGTGACCGAGATAGACAGAGTCAAGCAGATGGTCAAGGACGGCCGCATCACCGAGGCCGAGGGCAACCAGCTGATCGAGGTCCTTAAGGGCGCCGAGGCGGCGGACGAGGAGCTACAGGCGGCAGACAGGCAGATGGTCGCCGAGTCTCGCTTCGATGCTCCGCTGCCTCCGGCCGTGCCTACGCGGCCCATACAGGCCGCACAGCCAGCGCAGCCCAAACAGCCCGCGCAGGCTGCGCAGGCCGCACAACCTGTGCAGCTCGCCCAGCAGAAGCAGCCGGAGCCACCGAAGCAGTCCGCCCAGACGCCGCCGGCCGGCGGCGCCGCGCAGCCGGCCGGCCCCGCACCCGCCGGAACGCAGTGGGTGAAGCTGCACATGCTCGCTGGCGACCTGACGGTCAACGTCGACGAGTCTCTCGAGGAGCCCGAAGCAGAGTGCGACGGCCCGGTAGACGTGATCATCGAGCGCACCACGTACGGTTTCGAGGTGCGCTGGGACAACCCCAACCGGGACCACGCCGGTAGCTCGTTCGTGGAGAAGATGCTGGGTAAGTTCAAGGCCGGCAACCTGAGACTCACACTGCCCAAGGGGCTGGGGCTCGACCTTCGGGCCACTGCCGGCAACGTCACCATGACCGGCGTGCCGTACCTGCTCGGCCACATGACGGCCGGCAACCTCGATG
This sequence comes from Truepera radiovictrix, assembly GCA_044462445.1. GTDB lineage: Bacteria > Deinococcota > Deinococci > Deinococcales > Trueperaceae > JAAYYF01. The sequence goes on from JBIQNJ010000034.1 coordinate 19,878, forward strand.
CAAAAGACCTGAAGGGCATAGACTTCACCAGCCGCGCTGGCGACACGAGGGTCGCCCTCGACCTCACGGGCGGTCAGCACCGCATGAACGTGGTGGCGGGCAACATCAAGGCCGTGCTGGCGCATGGCTCGTCTGCCGCCGTGACGGCAAGCGCCTCGATCGGCGATATCACCAGCCGCATCCCGGGTACCAAGAAGAAGGGCCGCGGGCTGGGTGAGCAGCTATCAGGAACGCTCGGCGCGGGCGAGGCGAAGCTCGACATCGTAGTGACCACGGGCAACCTGCTGCTGGAGGTGGACGATGGCTGAGAACGACGAGAGGCGCCGTATCCTGGACATGCTGGCCGCCGGCTCGATATCTGTTGATGAGGCGACCAACCTGCTCAAGGCCGTGTGGGGCGGCCCTGCCAGCGCCCCGGCCAGGCTGCCCGCCCCCGCTCGCACGGGCGGTCCGGCGCGTCTGCTCCGTATCTCCATCGACGAGACAGGCGGCCGGGAGGGTGGCGCCGGCACCAAGGTGCGCGTCAATGTGCCCCTCTCACTGGCCCGCTTCGCCACGCGCTTCCTGCCGGCAGAGGCAAGCGTGGAGCTTGCCGAGCAGGGCATCGACCTGGCCGAGATCATCTCCTCACTGGGCGATGAACTCCCCGACGGCCGGCTGGTAGACATCGCCGCCACTTCGGACGAGGATGCCAGCAAGACCACCAACATCGTCGTCGAGGTCGTGTGATGCTGCGCCCGCGGCGGTTCGACGAGGAGGGCCTCAAGGCGTACCTTGACGACGTGCGCCCGCGCTTCCTCGTTCTCCGTGTGCGGGCCGACAAGGCGAACATCATCTGGGGCGTGCCCTTGTGGGCGGCCGAGGAGATCGTGGCGTTCGCGGTCGGCGCCGCGGCCCTGTTGAGGGGCGTGCTGCCACTCATGCCCGCGGCCTGGCGGGACAGGCTGGCGCCCGGCATAAGGATCGCTGGTTACAGCTTCGATCTCGGCGCGAGCGCCACCGCTGAAGATGGCGCGAGCGCTGACGCCACGCTGACAGGAGCCCTGGTGCGGGTGCTCTCGACCGCTAACGACCTGGCCGGCGGCGGCCTTCGCGACCTGCTGCGCCTGCCCCCGGGTGAGCCGTACGTGAAGGTGCAGACAGACACCGCATTCGTAGAGATAGTGGCGTACTGAACGCCGTAACAGGAGAAGTTGATGCCCAGACTGCCCATGCCAACCGAGTGCCCCGTGACGGGCGGGCCGCTCATCGTCACTCGCCTGGAGTGCGAAGAGAGCGGCGTGAAGATCGAGGGGCGCTTCGAGCCGAACGAGTTCGCAGTGCTGCCAGAGGAGAACCTCGAGTTCCTGCGCCTGTACGTGAAGGTGCGCGGGAACCTTAAGGAAGTGGAGCGCATACTCGGCGTGAGCTACCCGACGGTGAGGCTCAGGTTCGAGAAGCTCCTTCTAGCGCTGGGCTACGAGGTGGGCCCAGACCCGGCGGAGGAGCGCGCCAGCGTGCTCGACCTGCTGGAGCGCGGCGAGATCAGCGCCGAGGATGCATCTAAGAGGCTTCAGTCGCTCACGCGGCGCGGTTAACTCCCCCAGGTGCCGCGTGAGCGCTCAAGCCTAAGATCGAGCGACTTAAGAAACCTAAGCGGCTCCGTTATACTGTCCGCCGCATGGTGGACTACTACGCAGTTCTTGAGGTCGAGAGAAGCGCCGACGGCCAGGCTATCAAGGCCGCCTACCGCAGGCTCGCGCTCAAGTACCACCCGGATCGCAACCGCGGTGACGCCGAAGCCGAGGAGAAGTTCAAGGCCATAAACGAGGCTTACGCGGTCCTGTCGGACCCAGACAAGCGCGGTCGCTACGACCGCTACGGCAGTGTCGACGACACCATGCCCATGGGCGGCGACATCTTCGACATCTTCGCCTCCGTGTTCGGTCAGAACTTCGGCGGCGGGTTCGGGGGTGGGCGACCGCGTAGCCAGGGCCAGGCCGGCGAGGACCTGGAGTCTCAACTGACGATCTCGCTCGAGCAGGCGCGCGACGGCGCCACGGTCACGGTGGAGGTCGAGCGCCTCACGGCCTGCCGACACTGCCACGGCGACCGTGCGGAGCCCGGCTCCAACGGCAAGCACACGTGCTCGCGCTGCGGCGGCGCCGGCCAGGTCAGGGTGCAGGCGCAGTCGATCTTCGGTGCGGTGGTGACGGCCCGCACGTGCCCCGACTGCCATGGCGACGGCCAGGTGATAACCGAGCCGTGCCGTGTGTGCAACGGCCGCGGGCGCGAGAGGACCAAGGACAGCATCGATGTCACGCTGCCTCGGGGTATCGACGGCGGCTACCGCCTGAGGGTGCCGCGGGAGGGCAACGCGGGCGTAGACGGCGGGCCGGCCGGCGACCTGTACCTCTACCTACACCTTGAGAAGCACCCCTTCCTCGAACGCGCCGGCGACGACCTGCACTACGAGCTTCCCATCGGCATAGCCCAGGCGACGTTAGGCGCCCGCTTCGTCATACCCACGCTGGACGGTGAGGAGGAGCTGGTGATCCCTCCCGGCACGCAGCCCGGCACGGAGTTCCGCCTGCGGGGCCGCGGCATGCCGCGCCTGAGGCAGACGGGTAACGGCGACCAGATCGTGTCCGTCAACGTGCAGGTGCCTACCCACCTCAGCGTCCAGGCGCGCGAGCAGCTGGAGACGTACGCGGCGGTCGCAGGCGAGGACCTGGAGCACCCTGAGACCGTGGCCGATAAGGTGAAAGGGTTCTTCCAGGGTAGACGCAAGAAGGGGCGGGGAGCTCACGCAGACGTTCGGGGCGACGCGCCAGCAGCTGACGGCCACAAGGACGAGGCTCCCCATCCGCCAGGCTGAGGGCCTAACCGCCTAGCCGCCCGGCCACCTGGCTCATCACCCTCGCAGCAGGCTGTTTAGCCACTCCGCTAACGCCGGCACGTTCTCCTCGCCGAACCCGGCCAGGAGACGGGCGGCCGGCTCGCCCCGGAACCACGTACGTTGGCGCTTGGCGTAGCGGCGTGAGGCGTCTATCACGGCCCGTAGCGCCTCCTCCTCACTGATAGCGCCGCGCAGGTGGGCGGCGACCTCCTTGTAGCCGATGGCCTGCAAGGCCGTGGGCTGATCGGGGTAGCGCTCCAGCAGCCCCCTGACCTCCTGAACCAGCCCAAGCTCGAACATCCGCCGCCCGCGCTGCTCGATGCGGGGCGCCAGCGCCTGGGTGTCAGGGTTCAGGACGACCAGCTCGAAGCCGTGGCGCGGCGGCAGGTTCGGGAACGCGCTCGGCGGCCTGCCGGTGGCCCGCAGCACCTCCAGGCTGCGCACCACGCGCCGAGGGTTGCGCGCGGCTCGGGCCGCGTCCGGCGGGGAGGCCTCCTCCAGCTCGTGGATCAGGGCGGTAAGCCCGCCGGCCTCCACCTCTCGCCATAGCGGCGCCTGCGCCTCCAGATCAGCCCGCGGCACGGTCGGTAGGCCGGAGATAAGACCCCGTAGGTAGAAGCCGGTTCCGCCCACGACGATGGGTGTCTTGCCGCGGGCTAGGACCTGATCGATGACGGCTTCGGCCGAGCGCACATAGTCTGCCACCGAGTAGGGCTGCGAAGGCAGAACCACGTCAAGCATGTGATGCGGCACGCGCGCCCGCTCGGCCGGGGTTGGCTTCGCCGTACCTATGTCCATGCCTATATACACCTGCATGGAGTCCGCGCTCACTATCTCCAGCCCGAACCCCTCAGCCAGCCGCATGGCGGCGGCGCTCTTGCCGGAGGCTGTGGGGCCGGCCAGCATGGGCAGAGGACGCTTAAGCGGCATGCCAAACGCTAACAGAAGCCGAAACTATCCAGTGCTACACTTCCGCCATGAAGATCGAGAAGTACGGCACCGGGGCCGACGTTCAGGAGCTGTTAGACATACGTGACAGCCTCGGCGCCCTGCTGCAATCGCACGACAACCGCGCGCCGCTCGCGCCGAAGGCCGACCTCATCGACCTTGGCCATGCGTTCCAGCTTCATCTCGAGGTTCCGGGCATTGGCCTGGCCGACCTCGAGATAGCCACCGACGAGAACGAGGTGCACGTGGCGGGGCTGCGGGAGCCGACCCTCGACCTTGGCAACGTCGTCTTCTCGGAGCGCCCCGTGGGCCCGTTCCAGCGCACGATCACCCTGCCAGAGCCTGTTCAGGCCGAGGGCTCCAGCGCGCACCTTGCCTCCGGCGTGCTCGTGGTCACACTGCCCAAGCGCGGCTAGCGCCGGCCCGATGCAACTGGGCTAGTCGAGGTCGATCTCCAGGTCGCCCATGACGTTGCCGATCACCACGACGTCGTCAGAATCCAGGTAGTACAGCAGCCGGTTACCCTCCAGCACGTCGTTGCCCTTGACGCTGCGGGCCGGGCTGCCCACCAGCACGGCGGTGCCGGCCTCCTCGTCGAGCTCGAGCGAGGTGCCGCTGGTGACGCGCTCCTGGCTCGTCACGCGCACGTCGCCTAACAGCGTGGCCCGCTGCTTACCCACCGCGAACAACATCTGATCGGCCGTCGCCCTCAGGGGCTCCCCGCCCTCGATGTCGGCGCGCTCGAGCACCACGGGCCCGTCCATAACGCCCTCGTCCGTGTTCCTGTCGAGGAAGAAGCGGCTGCCTACGACCTCGGTGCGCCCCTGAACCAGCGTCACCCGCGGGTCTGCCACGTTCTCGGTGCCCTCGATGCAGCCGGGTCTGTTGAAGGTCACCAGGACGTCGCTCAGCTCGAGCGTCTCCTCGTCGGAGCCCTCCTCGGCGCTGATGGGGGCACGGATGACGGCCAGGGTGGACGTGAGGAGCGCGTCCTCGACGCGGGTCTCCACCCGCCCCGGGGCGGGGCCGTAGACGAGCGTATGGCGCTGGCCCTCCTCGCAGTTGCGGTTGTTGCCGATGGTGCGCGCACCATCGGCGGCGCGCGCGAGGTTAGCGATGACCAGCTCGGTGTCTTCGCGCTGGATGCTGAACGTGGTGGCCGACTGAGCCCCCGCCGGCTGCACCAGCCGCCGCGCGGCCTCGGGCGAGACCAGCACAGCTAACAGCGCTGCCGTCGTGAAGAGTCCGAAGGCAGACCACGTGGCCGCCGCGCGGGGCGGCACCATGGGGCCACTGCGCCGCCGCCCGTGTTCGCGAGACGCCGGCAGCACGGACCGCCTGGCGCCCCGTCGGCTCATCGCCCGGCTTCGGTGGTCAGGTCGAAGGCGTCGGCCGTGAACGAGCTGGGTAGCGAGGAGTCGATGGCCTCGAAGAAGTCGTACTCGATGTCTTGCCGTATGCGGTCGGTGGTAAGGGTGGCGCCGCTGTCCGCATCGACGGCTCTGGCGGGCTGCCCCTCCACCCCGATGATCTCGGCTATGCCGGTGGTGTCGTCGAAGAACACGAACTGCCCTGAGCTGGTGATGGGTCCGTCGACCACTGTCACGTTGCCGCGAGCGTAGAGCAGCTTGTCGTCTGTGAGCACCCTAATCTCGTCGGCGGTGATGACCATCTGGCTGCCATCCTCGTCGATGCGGGTCATGCGCGCCTGGGTTCCGGCGCTGGTGAACACGCCGAGCGTGCGCACCTCTTCGTATATCAGCTGTTCTGCGGTGGCGGTCTGGTTGCCGTTCGTGAGGCTGACCGAGCCGGATGAGGTAGAGAGGTCGGTGTCGACGTCGAACTCGACCGAATCAGCGAGGATCTCGACGGGCTCGCCGTCTTCGTCCTCCGCGGCCACCGTGATGACGGCCGGACCGGCCAGAACGCCAAGGCCCGTGGCCTCGCTGTAGGTGAGCGAGGGGCCGGAGGCGGTCATGCGGCCGCGCTCGACGAGCACGCCGTTCTGGAACGACGCGGTGCGCTGCCCACCCGTGCCGATGGAGGTGCCCTCGGGTGCGGCCAACTCGGCGTAGTTGCCGAAGATGCTCAGAGTCGAGACCGTGGCGGTGACGCCATACGGGTCGGGGTGCTCGTAGATGATGGGCCCCGCGCGCAGGTTGCCGCGCTGGGTGCCGCCCGAACCGTCGATGGTGATGATGCGGCGCTCGGACTGGGCGGCCTCTTGCGCTTGGTCGCCTTGGGCGTCAGCGCCTGACGACTCCTGGGCCAGGGCGGAGGTGAGCGCCAGGGCCGCTGCCAGGAGGAGCGTCAGGAACTGCGCCAGTGTGCGGCCATGACGACCGGTCACATGAGGGTTGCGAGCGAGTACGGAGCGCGAACGGGGTGGGTTCACTTAGGGCTCTCCAGGACGGTCGACCATGAACTGAGCGTACCCGACCGTTCCGGGGCCGCCCGACTCGAACTCGGTGAAGTCGAAGCTTATGCGCATGTCCTCGAACACGCTCTCCCCCAGGTCTGGGCCCGACATCACGGCCCGTGGCACTTCGAACCTGCCGGCGCGCTGGTCGATGAGCACCTGCCGACCGGCCCGTGCCTGCATTAGCAGGTCCAGCTCGTCCTCTATAAGGTAGGCGCGCATCTCGTCTCCCCGCAGGTTCTCGGCACGGTCGATGGTGACGAGCTCCGAGTCGAGCGTGAAGTCGGTCTCCCCCGCCACCGTGCGGCGCCCGTCCTGGATGGCGTGCAGCACTGCCTCCTGGGTGGAAGGCGAGTAATCGACCCGCGGCGCGGAGAAGTACCAGACGGCGTCGGGGTCCGTGCGGGGGTAGAGGGTCACGGCTGCGTTGGAGAGCTCAACGGTACCGCCTGGCACCACGGTCTCGCGGCTGGGCAATACGGCCAGCAACACGAGCGCCGCCACCACGAAGGTGAACGGTATGAACGCCAGGCGAAGCATGGGCTGAATGTACCAGCGAACCCCGCTGAGAAGGATGACGGATTACGTTAAACGGCGTTCACGTCAGACGCGAGGTTTCTCTCACTCGAACGTTACTTCTAGCACCTTGTAGGTGGTACTGCCCCCTGCCTGGTTGAGGACCTTTACAGTGTCGCCGGCTTTCCTGCCGACCAGGCTCTGGCCCAACGGAGACTCGTCGGACACGCGGCCCTCGAGGATGTCGGCCTCATGGGTGCCCACCAGGTGGAAGACGAGGCTGTCGCCGTCCGGATCGGTGAGTGTGAGGCTGGCGCCCAGGCGGGCTACGGCCACGTCGCCCTCTTCGTGCTCCACCACCACGGCGCGGTGCACCAGCTCTTCGAGGTCGGCTATCCGGGCCTCGTTGGCGCTCTGCAGCAGGCGCGCCTCGTCGTAGGCGGCGCTCTCCCGCAGGTCGCCATCGGCCAGGGCTGCCCC
>JBIQNJ010000035.1:0-5403 GCA_044462445.1 Truepera radiovictrix
CCTTCATCGGTTCGACTGCCAAGGCATCCACCGTGTGCCCTTAGTAACTTGACCCTTTTCTGTTTCTTTGATGTGTATGAGCAGACACGCGATTCTTAAGTTTCATCGTTTTACCGAAAAAACCCGATTCGCGCCTCAGTCGACTTTTGCGTTCCTGACGGAACAAACTAGTCGTCTGAGACCTGATGTCTTGTCTTCTATTCGCTTGTCAAAGTTCGCGCCCCTCTTTCGAGCGGCAAAGGAGAGTGTACACCTGGAAGAGAAAGAGTGTCAACCCCCACCGCTGCAACAACTGCGTTTCGGGGCCACTTTCCTAGGCTCAGAGGGTCCGGCTCTTGGATGGGTGCGCCTAATGGCACGAGCCGAGAACCTACATACCAGATGTGGACCTGCGCTTGGCGGCGCCGGCCGAGCGGCCTGCCCAGGCGCGCAGATCATTCACGCGCGGCCGCCTCGCCGACTACACAGGTCTCCGCCCGGTGAACAGACGAACGATAACGATTATCGCGGCCACTACCAGCAGAACATGGAGCAGGCCCCCGAACGTGAACGACATGATCATGCCCAGCAACCACAGGATCCCTAAGACTACCGCGATGATGAGAAGCATCCGAACCTCCTTCGCTCTATGTCCAGTCAGGCTCTACCGAATAGGCGTCGGCGTGCTTAAGTCGGCTCAGGGCATCCTCTACGCCCTTCGCATCTAACGATGCAGCGCCCCGATGAACACATCGTGAGGTTCCACTAGGGCGCCGCTAGGTCCACCGCCAGCAGCACCGCGCGAGCCACGCGTCACGTCTAGGCAGCGCCGGCTCATGCGTATGCCACGCTACTCACGCCTTAAGCCTCTACCGTTCAGCCATGACACATCACCTGACGGGAAAGAGAGTTGCGTTCCTCGTCGCCAACGAGGGCACCGATCACCGCGAACTGGTAGAGCCGTTCAACGCTGTTGAGGAGGCCGGCGCCAAGGGCGTCATCCTCGGTAGCCAAGTAGGCACGGTAACGACGAAGCGGGGCCCTGGCGGTTCCGGTGAGGTGAAGGTAGAGCGAACCTTCGCAGACTCGTCGAGCTCTGACTACGACGCCGTGGTCATACCAGGCGGCACGGTAGGCTCCGACCGCCTCCGCATGGACACCGACGCGGTGACGTTCGTCAAAGGCTTCTTCGACGAGGGTAAGCCCGTGGCCGCCATCTGCCATGGTCCATGGCTGCTGGTGGAGGCCGACGCTCTAAAGGGCCGCACGCTTACCTCGTACGCCAGCCTCAAGACCGACATCCGTAACGCCGGCGGACAGTGGGTCGACAAGGAGGTGGTCGTCGACAGGGGCCTTATAACCAGCCGCGGCCCCGACGATCTGCCGGCCTTCAACCGCAAGCTGGTAGAGGAGATAGCCGAAACTGCGGCGACTCCCTAAGCGGTTCGCCCGTACGGCAACGTGGCCATCGGGGCAATCCGATACCTAGCCCGCTTCGGAGTGGTGGCGGTCTGCGGCCAACCGGTGCAGTAGCCCCAACCGCACCGCAGGCCACTCGTGCGGCAACACGGAGTAGCACACGGTGTCGCGAATACTGCCATCTGGTCCTAGCCGATGGTTGCGCAACACGCCGTCCTGCTTCGCTCCAAGGCGCTCTATGGCCGCCCGCGACTGACGGTTGTGCCAATGCGTTCTGAACTCGACCGCTACCACCCCGCATGTCTCGAACGCGTGTTGCATCATCAGGAGCTTCGCGCTGGGGTTCACCCGCGTGCCCTGCACTGCCGGCGCCAGCCACGTATGCCCGATCTCCACATGCAGGTTGGGTTGGTCTATGTTGCAGAACGTGGTCTCGCCCACTATCTGATCAGATGACAGGTCGCGCACGGCCCATGGGTTCATCAACCCCTGGTCGCGCCAGGCTAAGCGCTGCCTTATGTCCTCCTCCACCGTTTCAGCACTGGGCACAGACGTGTACCAAAGCTGCTGAAGCCCTTCGCAAGCCCGCCCCAGCCCCTCCGCATGGTCCAACGACAGCGGCTCGAGCCGCACGTAGGGGTTCTGGAGGAGCACTCGGTCCGTGAGCAGCGCTAGCTGCGCAGTGCGTGACGGGGAACTGTTCCTCATCCATCAACTCTAGTACGACATAGCGAACGCCGCCTCGCGTAGGGGCCCGCTGGCATAGGCCGCGCGCCATCACATCGGCTCTGGCTGTCGAGCACACATGGGCTGACAACTCTTTGGCAATGTGAGGTTAGCCTTACGGCATCAAGGGAGGGCGTCAGGATGTACGCCATAACGCGAAACAGGTACGGCGGTCCGGAGGTGCTGGTGCGGTCATCACAGCCGTTCGTCAAGCAATCTCAGCACGGTTGACCGGTAAGACCCACCAAGTAGGATTAGTTTCGTGAGCACACCTCCCGAACGACAAGAACAGCTGCTTGCGTGGTTGCGGAGCGAGGGAACGGTTCGCATCGCTGAACTGGCAAACAGGCTTGGGGTGTCTCAGATGACAGCACACCGAGACATCACTGTTCTGGCAGAGAAAGGCCTCGTGGATAGGTTACATGGCGCCGTTCGTCTTGCCGGACACACCTCTATAACTCTGCAGGTGTGCTCAGCATGTGGCGCACCTGCAACCGAACGCCTGAGGTTCATGTGGACTTCCGAGTCCTCTGGCAGAGCGCATGCATGCTGCGGTCATTGCGCACTTATCCTTCTAGGCAAGGCGCCCGCGCCACGTGACCTTATAACGACCGACTTCCTGTATGGGAGGGTGCTGGTCGCTACACAGGCCTTCTACGTGATCGAGAGCCGGGTTACCGCCTGCTGCTCCCCGAGTATTCTTCCCTTCCTCTCCCTTGAGGACGCTCAAGACTTCAGCACAGCCTTTGGGGGAACCGTGATGACATGGCCAGAACTCGTAACGTCGTCATCAACCTTCTAGAAGGCGGTCGACACGGACATCACTCATAGCTAGACGCCTCTGGCGTGGGAAAGCCATGTGCAGAGTGGGCATTCTGTCTCAGGTGGCTGACACAAGACGCCGCGCCAGCCTATCCAACCGGGCGCCACATGGGCCTGTTAATATTTGTTGATTACAACAAGATACAACAGATATACTCGTTGCCAGATGTGGAGCCTTGGCCACGAGAGACTTAGGGCTGCATGCCGTGCAGGGCTAAGCGCCTACTTCACCTCAACACTCCTGATTCTCCTTATCACGGCTCCGCTCTTCGCCGCCCAAACGGAGTTCCCCGGTCACCGACATCCGGACGCGGCCCCCGAGCACACCCACAGGATCCAAGACGTCAGCCTGACAACTTTCGTCACTATTTCTCCACTACTTATGGAGAGTACAGACGAGGCCGTAGCCACACTGCTCGCGCCGGCAGAACCCCTTGCCGAAGCGCACGGCGTTCCTGACGGCGTGCGCGCCAGGGGCCCACCGAACTCCTAGGCTAGAAACCGGGAGCCTGCTATCAAGCCAAATGCCCTTTCGCAAAGCGCTGCATCCGGCATGGCTAGCCGAACCGCTTCTCCACTTCAGGCTTGTAAGGAAGGGTAGCCTTCCCTTCAGTAGCGACGTGGGTCGGAGTCCTTCTATTCGCCTACCCGCCCTCACTCTGGACAGATGAGCAAGCTCCGTTAAGGCGACGCGTCGTCGTTCGACTCTCCCGAACAGCCCTTACAGCCGTGCTCCTGATGGCCGCCACGGGGGTGATAAACACCTTGATCCATACTTCAGAACCTGAGACCTTCGTTCCGTCTCCATACGCCCGCGCGTGGCTTATCAAGGTCCTACTGGTCGCAGTTGTTGTCGTTTGCGCTGCGTGGAACCGAGTTCGGCTTGTTCCGCAGGTAATGCATGGAAGTCAGTCTGCTGCCTTAAGGCATGGAATCCTGCTCGAGTTGGTGGTCATCTCAACCGTCTTCATAGCCACTGGCCGGTTGACCACGAGTGCGCTACCCCACTCCGGCGAAGGCGGCAGCGACATAGTACGCAACCTTTTCAACTTAATCAGATACTTTAAGGAGAAAACGCCATGAAGAAACTGCAACTATCGTTCATCGCCTCAATCCTCGCACTTCTCGTCGGCACATGTGCCCTTGCTCACCAGTCCATAGAAGTAAATGGCGGCGAGTACAGGGTCATTGTCGGATACCTTGTAAACCCTGCCTACAGTGGCCAGATGAACGGCATCGACCTCGCCGTGCGTAACGCCAACAATGAGGCTTTGACAGGGCTTGAGCAGAGCCTCGAAGCATGGGTCGTTGGCCCCGACGGCACGGAGGTAAAGCTCACGCTACGCGCCAACGGCGCCAAGGAGGGCTGGTACACCGGAAACTTCATTCCGACCGTTGCTGGCAACTACACCTTCCGAGTGCGCGGATTCATTGGTGAAGTAGAGATAGATCTCCACTTCGACCACCCGGCGCACTCTGATCCCGCAGTAATGGACGCAACGACGATCTCTGTTCCGTGAGTAAGGTCCTACTAGCTTTAGTTACGGCAGCTTTGCTTGGTGTCGGGCTTGCTCATGCGAATTTGACCCGGTCTGAACCTGGTGCGGGTTCGGTTGTTGCAGGGAGCAGCGTAACTGAGATCGAACTCGAGTTCAGCGAGGGGCTCGAGGTCCTCTTCTCGACCTTTAGGCTGCTCAGACTAGAACACGACTTCGATACCGCTGATGACAGGTTCAGACTACGGCTGAACGCGCTGGCTGCAGGGAGGTTCAAAGAAGCCCTCGCCGCGGCCGGTACGGGACCGGAGTACGTCGCCTTCACGCTTGACCCAGCGTCCGGCAGACCCAGCATCCTCAAACTCAAGCTCGAACACGCCCTCCCACCTGGGAGCTACGCCCTGTACTGGAGAGTTCTATCGGTAGACACGCATGTTGTTGAAGACTACCTGACCTTCACGATTAGGCCTTAGGCGCTATCAGGCCTGAAGGGACACCTGTGACCTGTGGGACGCTGTAGTAACCTTGGCGTCCCACGGCTCTTTCAGCAACTGCTGGCACGCCTTACCAAATGCGTGCTCAACAGGGTGCGCCCGGTCAGCCTACGCCCACCAAGCTGCGCCACTAGCTGCCGCGCCGCGCGCGTGCCTAGCTCCACCACATCTGCGGCCACGGTGGTCACACCGCCGGCCTCGGCTTCCGGGCCGTCACCGAAGCCCACAACGCTGACATCCTCGGGCACGCGCAATCCGGCCTCCCACAAGGTGCTCTGGGCTGCCAGCGCCATAAGGTAGTCGGCCGCTATCACCGAATCGAACTCGCCGCCCGCAGCCACGAACTTAGCCAGCGCCTCACCCGCACGACGCGGGGTGAAATCGGCCGTCAGCAGGTTGGCGGGCGGCACGCGCAGGCCGTAGCGCACGGCCTCGTCCAAGAACGCCCTCTCGCGCTCCTGGCCGTC
>JBIQNJ010000035.1:5503-18644 GCA_044462445.1 Truepera radiovictrix
AGCGCGATGACGGTGGCGCCGTGCTTGGCCGCCGTCATGCCACCAACTCCGACTCGGCCAGGCCTGGCAGAGCACCGACCAAGCTCCCCAGCGGCGCCGCTAGCGGGCCAGGTCTCACGCCACCAGCTCCAGCTCGGCCAGGTTGGCCAGCGCTACCGCTCCCATAGCGCCGAGCCTGGTGGAGTACGCCATGCTCAGCCACACGTCGCTCAGGGCTCCTGCGCCGAGTAGCTTCTCGGCTTCAGTTTTAAGCAGCTCGAGGAACCCCTCGCCCAGATCGGTAACACCGCCGGCCAGCGAGACGTTGGCGGGCTGCAACACCGCCGTGACCCACGCCAGGGGTACGGCTAGGCCCGCGGCCAGCTCGCTCTGCAGTCGTAGCGCCGCCTCGTCGCCGTCGGCCGAGGCCCGCCTGACCCGCAGGTACTTGAGGTTGCCGTTAGCCAGCTCACTGGCCGGCAGTGCGTCGATGATCTGCGCCGCGCGCTCCTTCATGGCGCTCCAGCCCAGGCGCAGCTGGTCAACCATCGGCCCCGACAGCTCGCTGCCGAAGTGTGCCCCGCTGGGGTGAAGCACCACGCCAAGCTCCAGGTCTTCGTCTAGGGTCATGGTCACGAGCGTGCCCGGCGGCTCGTCCTCATCTAGGCCGTAGCCGAACTGGCCTAGGGCGCACAGCTCAGCGAAGTTGCCAACGTGTACGGGCACGCTGAGGCGCCGAGAAAGATCGGCGGCGAGAGGCACATCGTGTAGTCCGAGCGCGGCCGAATGCCGCACGAAACCGTCTCCCGGCCGCACTCGTCCGGGCACGGCCACCCCCACGGCTAGCAGAGGGGCGTCCAGCTGCGGCAGCAGGGCAGACACCACGTCCTCCACCGCAGCCATAACAGCCTGCGGACCTGTGGCGGCAAGCTCCACTACGTGCACGGCGCTGGTAAGGCCCGCTAGGTCAGAGAGCACGGCGCTCACGCGCCTGGCGCCCAGCGCAACCCCAATGATGTGGCGAGCGCGGGGGTTGAAGGCCAACAACGTGGGCCGCTTACCGCCCGTTTCACTCGAGCGACCTAGTCCTTCCTCCATCACCAGACCTTCGTCAATGAGCTCACCGACGAGGCTGGAGATCGTGGGCTTGGTCAGCCCCGTAACCGTAGCGAGGGCCGCACGCGTGTTCACATCGCCCTGGTAGAGCATGCGCAGGACCAACCTGCGGTTATGCTCCCGGAGCTGTTCGCGTGTGGCCTTGCTGGACGTCATTTCCGAAGGTTACACGGGCCGGGCCGTTCTCTACGTAGAACGTCCCACGACTCCGGGTCCTCGCCCCCGATTCCCCATATGGCCACGCCGGAACCAAGGTGACCGTTCTCCGCCAAGGTGGCCAGCCTTCCGGCAGTGGTGGCCGCGTCTGACACGTACGAGACCTGCCTCGGCAGGCCTGTGACCGCCAGCCGCACGCTGATCTCGCCGCTGTCTGGCTCACGCTCGGGTTCGATGCCGAACTGTTCGGCCTGCAGTTGCACGGCCTGCCACGTGGTGGCCACGGCCGGTGGCCGGTCGCGCTTCCACACGTAGCCGTAGAACGGCATGCCTATGAGCAGCTTGTCAGGCCCTACCGCCTCCAGGCCGTACTCGGCCACCTGCGCCACCCAGGAGCGGGGGGAGATGGGCCCGGGCGGCTCGTTGCGGTTAGTCCAGTCGTACGTCATGACGTTGAACATGTCGGCGGCGGCCGCCAAGCGCGGCCAGTCTTGCGCCGCGGCGCTGGGGTAGGGCGGGTCTGCTTCGGTCTTGGCGTGCACGGTAACGGAGAGGATCTTGCCCCGCGCCCGCAGCTCGGCACCCAGGCGCTCGACGAAGCTGCTGAACGAGTCCTTGGTGTTGAGCGGGAACTCCTCGTAGTCGAGGTCGAGGCCGTGGAAGTCGTTCTCCTCCACCAGCGCGACCAGTCCGGCGATGTGCGCGGTGACCATCGGCTCGGCCAGGTAGGACGAGTGTGTGGCGAACACGCTGGGTACCACGACGAGGCCGGCCGCCTTCCAGGCAGCCACCTGCTCGCGCCAGTTGTCGCCTGCGCGCACGAGTATGCGCCCCTCCGCGTCTAGCGTGAACCAGAACGGGAACACGATGTCTATGACATCGGCGTTGGCAAGCAGCGAATCGGCCCCACCTGGATGCTCGGACGAAGGGTGCCACACCGCCACGCACCACCCCAGCGGGCCGGAGCCAGGCTGCCAGGCGTCGCCACCTGTCTGTGCGAAGGCCGAGCCTAACAGCGCACCGACCGCCAGAACGATCAGCGACATCGGCGCAACCCTGGTCATGACAGCACCGGGCTCGGTTCCGGCAGCACCACGGGCATGACGCCTTTGGCGGGGATCTCGCCGCAGAGAACCCGCGCCACGGCCTCCGTCTGCGGCCGTCTGCGCCCGTAGCTGCAGAGGGCGCGCGGCACGAAGCCGGCCGCTACGACGTCGAGAGGCGCACGCAGCGCCACCAGCACGGGGTCGGCCCCCAGGCGCGAAAGCCGGTCCAGCAGTTCGAGCTGGGAGGCGTCGCCGTAGGCGTTGACGGCGGCTACCACGACTTCACCCTCGCCGGCAGCCAGCCACTCCGCCACCGTCTGGGCGGCGGCGTCTATCTCGTCAGCGCCGGCTCCTCTGGTGAGCCGCACATCTGTAACGTCGGGCACACGCTTGCCAAGCTGCTCGGCCAGCGCCAGCTGGCCGCCGGCCGCCGTCTCGGCGGGTGTCAGGTCGCCGGCCTGAACGCTGACCACCAGCACCCTCTCCAGGTTGCGCAGCCTCGGCTGGCCCCTCACGGCAGTGATGGCCGCCTCAGAGCTCTCGCGCGCCACCCTTCTATGCGGTTCGGAGCCTAAGACGCCGAGCGGCAGCAGGTCGGCCGGCAGACGCCGCCTGACCTCCATCACCCGCGCCTCGCTCACCGGGTCTACGTTCGCGGCCAAGGCTTCAACTATGGCCGGCTGGTCCGGCAGGTGCCCGAGCATGGCGAGGTCCGCGCCGGCCTGTACGGCCAGGCGAGCGCGCTCCACCCCGGGCATGCTGCCCACACCGCTCATGTCGAGGGCGTCGGTGACGATGATCCCCTCGAAGCCGAGCTCGCGCCTGAGGAGCCCACGGAGAACGGCTGAGGAGTGCGTGGCTACCTTGTCTGGATCGATGGCCGGGTAGAAGGCGTGGCACGTCATAACGGCGGCCACCCCGGCCTGGAACGCCGCCCGGAACGGCACTAACTCGCGCTGCGCCAGCAGCTCGGCGCTCGCCGCTATGACGGGAGCGGCATGGTGGCTATCGAGCTGCGTGTCGCCGTGACCCGGGAAGTGCTTGGCGGTGGCCAGAACGCCCGCGCTCTGCATGCCCTCTATCAGGGCGGCGCCGAGGCGCGCCGCCAGGTCGGGCGCGGTGGAGAACACGCGCACACCCATGGCGTCGTTGGAAGCCCGGGTGGCCAGGTCGAGCACGGGCGCGAAGTTCATGTTGCAGCCCAGCGCCCGCAGCTCCCGCCCCAGCACCTCGCCGGTGCGCCTGGCAAGCTCGGCCGAGCCGGCTGCACCGAGCGCCATGTTGCCCGGCAGCTCGGTGGCGCTCTTATCTACTGCCATGAGCTGCCCGCCCTCCTGGTCTATGCCGATGATGGGCGGAGGGTGACCGCCCTCGGCCGCGGCGGCCATGAGCGACTGGTTTAGCTTCCGCAACTGCTCAGCCGAGCCGAAGTTGTAGTTGAAGAGGCAGACGGCGCCTATCTTGCCGCTGCGCAGGCCGCTGAGCACCCACGCGGGCGCCTCTAGCCCCCGGAAGCTGATCATGCAGGGAACCATGGCCTACCCTTTCGAGCCTGTTAGGGCTATGCCCTCGGTGAAGTAGCGCTGGGTGAGGATGAACACCACCAGCACGGGGATGACGAACAGCACGCTGGCGGTCATGATGTCGTGCCAGGGGATGGGCGACTCCTGCAGGTTGTTCTTCTGCGCCACGTAGATGGGCATGGTGAACAGCTCCGCCTTCTGCAGGTACAGCAGCGGCTGCACGAGGTTGTTCCATTGGCCCACGAAGAGGAACACCGTCACGGTGGCGATGGCGGGCCGCGAGAGCGGCATGATGATCAGCCATAGCATCTGCAGCGGGTTGGCGCCGTCTATCTGCGCCGACTCGTCGAGCTCCCGGGGCAGAGTGAGCATGAACTGCCGCAACAGGAAGACCAGCGACGCGCCCCCTGCGAAGAAGCCCGGCAGCGTTATAGGGTTGAACGTCCGCAGCCACCCCAGCTCGTAGAACAGCACGTACTGCGGCACCAGCGTGGCCTGGGCGGGCAGCATCAGCGTGCCCATCATGAGCGCAAACACGATGTTACGGCCGGGCCACTCCAGCCGGCTGAAGGCGTACGCCACCACCACGAGGCTGGAGACCGTGCCCAGTAGCACAACCATCACCGTATAGATGCTGTTGCCGTAGGCGCGGTAGAAGTTCTTCTCGGCCAGCTGCTTGGTGTAGTTGCCCCACTGCGGCGTCTCGGGGAAGATAGTGAGCTGTGCCTGGCCCACCTCCTCGAGCGTCTTGAGCGACGTGCCACCCATCCATGCCACGGGGAAGAGGAAGAAGATGCCGGCGCCTACAAGGAGCGCATAGAACACGAACACCAGCGTGGCCTTCCAGCCGCGCTTGAGCAGTGGCGCTCTCCGCCTGCGGCTGGGCGCTAAGACGGGCGTTGGAGGGGCTGCGTTACTCATAGTGAACCCACCTGCTGTAGCGGAACTGCGCCACCGTCAGAAGGACGATCAGCACGGCGAGGATCCAGCTCGCCGCGGCGCCCTGCCCTATCTCTAGCTGCCGGAACGTGCGGACGAAGAGGAAGTAAGCGGCCGATGCCAGGCTCTGCTCCGTCTGCGTGTTCTGGATGATGTACACCGACTCGAACGTCTGCAACGCGGCGATCAGGCCGATCACGACGTTGTAGAACATGGCCGGTGAGATCATGGGCAGGGTGATCTTGGTGAACTTCTGCCAACCGGTGGCGCCGTCCACGCTCGCCGCCTCGTAGAAGGAGCGCGGCACGCCTTTCAGGGCTGCCAGGAAGATGAGCATGCCCGCGCCCGAGCTCCACATGGTTATCAGCACGAGCGACGGCTTGGACCACAGCTCGCTTGATAACCACAGGGGCACCCGGTTGGCGTCGGGGAACTGCGCAACTACCTGGCGGAAGAGGGAGAAGTGATGCTGGACCGTGCCCGTTGCCGTGGTCACCGCGTCGTAGGCCTGGAAGTAGCGGATGCCGTCGAGCATGGCGCCCACGGTGAGCAGCCCGAAGAAGAGCCCGGAGGCGATGAGCACCCCACGGCGCCACGCCGCGGACAGCCGGGCGAACCCGACCACGGCGCACACCGCGACGATGAGGGCGAGAATCCACAGCGGCGAAGCCGCGTGCTGCGCGAACCCCTGGCGTAGGTAGTCGGCGTTGCCCGGCTCCAGCAGGCTGCTCCTTATGGTCACCAGGTCGGCGAAGGTGCCCAGCCGTTCGTGCACGTGGGGGGCGAAGCTGCCGCCCACTACGGCCCTGACGGCCAGCGTGACAAGCAGGACGGCACCCAGGATCTCTATGGCCGACTGGGCCACCTGGCGCCGCACTACACCGTCGGTCGCTAGCAGCAACACCACCAGGCCGGCCCCGAGCAGCGCCGGCAGCACGTACATCAGCGGCCCCACCGGGTCGGCGCGAGCGATGCCGATGAAGAAGGCGTTGAAGCTCTCGACCACGAATATGAAAGACCGGTACAGCCAGTCGAAGGGCGGGAACGCCTCGGCGAAGCGCTTGAGCGTGACGTTGATGAAGCCGCCGTTGCTGGCGAGCATGTAGCGCCAGGCCAGCAGGATGGCAGGCCCGCCCGCCAGGATGACCGGCAGGTAGAACACGAGCCTGAAGAAGGCCATACCCTTAAGGGGTCTGGCCACGAGCACGGCCATGAGCAGCGCCGTGGCTATCTGCAGAGGCACGCCCACGATGGCGTAGTAGCCCGAGTTGAACATGGCGTTCACGAAGCGCCGACCCTGCGCGCCTATGCCGCCCAGAAGAACCCGGTAGTTCTCCAGGCCGATCCATTCCATCGAACGGCCCAGCCGGTAGTCGGTGAACGAGTAATAGAGGGACAGCACTGCCGGTCCCGCGACGAAGATAACGAAGCCCAGCAGCCAGGGCGACGCCAGCGCGTAACCCCAGAACACCCGCCGGCGCTGCAGCACGCCCGCGCCGCGAGCGCTGGCAACGGTCTGGGCCAGGCGGCCCACCAGGAAGCTGCCGAGGACGATGAACGCCACCGTGCCGATGGACCAATAGAGGTTGTGGAGCCTTGCGGCGACTGCGGGGTCCACAGCTTAAGACCAACCAATCACAAAGATAAGTGCCTGTGCGGTGGGGGCCGCCACCTTAAGGTGGCGGCCCCGCGACTAGCTGCTACTTAAAGGTAGCCGTTGTCCTCGAGGATGGCGTCGTACTCCTCCTTGAGGAACTGCTGGGTGTCTTCCAGGCTCTGCTGGTCAGACAGGTACATGCTCACCTGTTCTACGAGCAGCGGGCGCAGCTCGGCGCTGGCACGGATGTCGGAGAAGGCGCGGCCGTAGTTGACGGCGGCGTCGAGCATGGCGTTCCACACGGGGTTGGCGCGCAGCTCTTCCCAGGCGTCGGTGCGCACGGGGGTGAAGCCCGCGACGTTGCTAAGAGCGATGGCGTTCTCGCGGCTGCCGATGAACTTGAGGAAGTCGGCGGCCAGTTCCTTGTCCTGCACGTAGGCGGGCACGGAGAGCCAGTCGGTGAAGACCTGGATGATCGGCTCGCCGGTCACGGCAGCCGGGTACGGGCCGATGGCGATGTTCTCCCACAGCGGGTCGGAGGTCGGGGGCATGTTCCACATGGGGAAGATGCCGCTGGCCACGAGGCCGGAGGCGATGGGGTAACCGCTGATCGGTGGCAGGCCGGCGGTGAGCTCGGTGGGCTGCACGGCGCGGCGGCGGTCGTACATGAACTGCAGGGCGGTGGCGGTGGCTGCGCTGTCGAAGGCGCTGCTGCCGTCCTCGTAGTAGAGCTCGCCGCCGGCGCTCCAGATGTAGGCGATGAACTCCTGGGCGTCGAACAGGCCGCCGCCGATATCCATGAAGCCCATCTTGGTCATGGCGTTGTTCTCGACGGCCGAGTTGGCGCGCACGAACTCGAGCGAGTCCTCGAAGGTGAGCGGTGGGATTTCTTCGGCGTTGGCCGAGATGTCCGTGCGGAAGAACATGGGACGCGGGCTCATGAGGAGTGGCAGGCCGACCATGTGGCCGTCGTACTTGGCCACGTCGAGAGCAGCGGGCAGGAAGGCGTCGAGCTCTTCCCAGCCAGCCAGGTACTCGTCGAGGTTAGAGAGCAGGTGGCCGAAGGTGGAAGCGTACTCGGAGCCCAGGTACACGATGTCGGGGCCCGAGCCGGTGGTTATCCAGCCGGCAACGGCGGCGTCGAAGTCGCCCCAGCCGCCGGTGAGGATCTCGACGGTCACGCCGTCGTGCTGGGCTTCGAAGGCCGGGAAGGCCACCTCGCGGAACCAGGTCATGGTGTCTTCGGTCAGGCCCGTGATGTAGATCTCGAGCGTGCGCTGGGCGTTCACCGTGCCCAGCATGAAGGCGAGTAGGCCGACCAACATCAGTAGTTTCTTCTTCATTCGTTCCTCCACTGGCTTTCAGTGCTGCTGTGCTGAGAGTACTTAGGGTGGCGTGGCTTGCATGGCTCCGTTATGGATCCACCTCCCTCGCAGGTTAGTAAAGCAGCGTTACTTACTTTGCGTAGGTTCAGGTTAGGGTCTACGTCATGACGTGTCAACTGTGGCCGTCACGCCACGTGTACACAGGGGCGCCCGGTTAGGTATAGCGTCTTAGGTGCAGACACGCCCCTCGTCACGACCACGACGCCACGAAAGGCACGCACATGGCAAGCAGCCGACCCGACAGCAGCACATCAGCCAACCTTAATGAAACGCCCGGCGCCGCGCCGAGACCCGGCCTGGCCGTGACCGCGGCACGGGTCGTCACCCCCACGGGCGTACTGGATAACGCCACCGTCGTGGCGGCGGGTGGGCGCGTGATAGAGATCCTCCCCTCAGACACACCCCTGACCGGGTTTGAGGGCGAACACTACCGTTTGGAAGATGCCACGCTGCTGCCCGGCTTCATCGACCTGCACGTGCACGGCGGTGGCGGCTGGCGCGTGGGGGTGCATGGAGACCTCCAGGGAACGGCCACGGCCGACACCGACTCCATCTACGAGATGAGCCGCTTCCTGGCCACCACCGGCGTCACCGGCTTCCTGCCCACGCTCTCGACCGCGTCCGTGGAGGAGATGCTGGCCACGGTGCGCCAGGTGGCGCCGCTGGTGGGCCGTGACCTACCGGGCGCCGACGTGCTGGGAACCCACCTCGAGGGCCCGTACCTCAACATCACCAAGAAAGGGGCGCAGCGCGGAGAGTACATAAGACCGCCCAGCAGACGGGAGTTCGAGCCCATATGGGAGGCGTCCGGCGGCACGGTTCGCTACATGACCCTGGCGCCCGAGATAGCCGGGGCGCTCGAGTTCACCACCTGGCTGACCGGCCTCGGCGTCTTCGTCTCCGCCGGCCACACCGACGCCGTGGCCGCAGACATGGAGCGGGCATCGGAGGCCGGCCTCAAGGGCGCCACCCACCTGTTCAACGCCATGCGCGGCATCCACCACCGCGAGCCCGGCGTGGCCGGCTGGGCGCTGGCCAACGACGACACCTGGGTGGAGATAATCTGTGACGGCGTTCACGTGGACCCGACCGTCATAAGGCTGGCGCTACGAGCCAAGGGCGTCGACCGCGTTGCGGCCATCACCGATGCCGGTGCCTTCACCGGCATGCCCAACGGCGTCTACGACGAGGGCTACCGCCACGTGACCGTGAAGGACGGCGTGTGTACGCTGCCGGACGGCGGCCTGGCCGAAAGCATGAGCCCCATGAACCGCAACTGCATGGTCCTTAAGCACAAGGTAGGCGCCACCTGGCCGGAGATAGCCCAGATGACGGCGCTGAACCCGGCCACCGTGCTAGGCCTGAGCCACAGGCGGGGCAGCATCGAGGTCGGTAAGGACGCCGACCTGGTGGCGCTCGGACCGAGCGGCGACGTGCGGTTGACGACGGTACGCGGCAGAGCGGTCCACCGCCCCTGACCGCACCCGGCCATCGTCACCAAGCGCTGCCGCGGCACCGCGCTGACTGGTGGTCACGTGCTTTTCCTGACAGGCGCGCTCGTATACTCTGCCAAACAACGAAGCAAGGTTTGGAGCGATGTTCAACGTACGTCCGGCCGCGAGCCCTCACCACCTCAATCGTTCCCGCCTGCTCACAGCGCTGCCCGAGAAGGACGGCTTCGTCGTCTGGCTCGAGGCGCCTTACGGCTACGGCAAGAGCGTGCTGGCGAGCCAATGGGCATGGGAGCTGGAGGAGCGCGGCAGGCGCGTAGTGTGGCTGTCGCTGGCCGGGCGCGAGGCGCGCAGCGCCATCGCCCAGGGCCTCAACCTTCCCGACACGGCCCCGTGGGGCGCTGTTCTCGACGAGCTGTGGGGCACGCCCACCCTGCTGGTGCTGGAGGAGCTTGAGGGGCACGAGGACCTGCAACACCTCCTCAAGAACGTAGGCGGGCTGATACTGCTTGCCAGCAGGCAGCACCTCCCGTACCCGTCGCTGGCCCAGCTGGCTACCTCCGGCAGGCTCGTTCACCTGACCGCCACCCACCTGGCGTTCACGGAGGATGAGGCCGAGCAGCTGTTCGAGCACTCAGCACGCGCCAGCCAGGTATGGAGGAGCACCAACGGCTGGCCGCTGCCGCTGCACTTCGCCTCGCTCTCCGATTCGTTCCCGACGAACTCGACTTTGCTCGAGGGCGTGCGCGGCAGCGTGAGCGAGCAGGCCTGGAACGAGCTGCTGTTCGTGGCGGCGCTAGACCAGCTGCCCGAGGACGCCGCCGTGGAGGCCACCCGCGAGCTCGCGCGCGCCGGGTTCCTGCAACAGCTAGGAGGGAGCTTCCGCCTTCACCCGATGGTGGCGGAGGGCGCGCTCGAGAGGTACCGGCCTGACGTCCAGGAGCGTGTACGGGCGAGCTCGGCCAGGCTCACCCCGTTCCAGCAGGGCACAGCGTTCGAGCGCTCCGGCAGCCTGACCGCGCTGGCCGAGCTGCTGGCTGCGGCCGGTCACGGCCTGCAGCGCGGCGCGCCCATCGACTTCCTGCGCTGGCACGAGCTGGCCCCCGACGACGGTTCGCTCAGGCGGCAGGCGTACGTGGCCGAGGCGCTTCTGCTCCTCAACCGTTACGACGAAGCCCTGCCGCAGGCCGAACGCCTCGTTCAGCAGGAGGAGCTGCCCAGAGCCGAGCGCACCTCCCTAGCCTCCTTGGCGGTGTTCGCCCTGGCGAGCGCCAAGCGGTTCGAGACCTGCGAGTGGTTCGCCCGGCAGCTACGGGGTCTGATGCATGACGACGAACCCCTACTGCGAGGCGGCGCCCTGCAGAACCTCGCGTACATGGCTTACATGCAGGCGCACTACGCCGAAGCCGAAGCGCTGTTCCGGGAGGCCCTCGCCGCGTACTCGAGGCTGGAGCCCGGGCCGACCCGCACCCTGGTGGAGACCAAGACGCGCTACAGCCTCTACCTCATCCACTGGGAGATAAACGGCAACGTCGAGGAGCCTCTCTCGGGGCTGCTGGAGGTCATCCGCCGCGGCGGCCTTGACGACCATGCCTACGTCATCACCAGGCAGAACGCGTCCGTGTACCTCACCAAGCTGTGGCGCATAGGCGAGGCCACCCGGCTGTGCCGCGAGGCGCTGGCACGGGCGGCGCCCTACCACCGGATCATGATCGAGGCCATGCTGGCGTTCCTCGAGCAGGACGTCAGCCGCTACCCGGTCCTGCTAGCAGCCGCGCGCCGGTGGGAGCAGAACGAGTTGAGCGAACGCGTCAGCGCCCTGTGGCTCAGGACCCTGCGTTTCACGGGCGACCTGCAGACCGCGGAGCGCATCGCGCCCACCCTACAGGACGGCCCCTACACGAAGCTCGAGCAGGTGTGGGTGGCCGAGGCGGCGGGCGACAGGCAGCGCGCACAGGCGCTGCTGGACGATACGCGCGACGCCTACCCGTACCGCGAGTTCCGCATGCACTGGCATGCGGCTGACTACATGCTCAGCCGCCACGAGGCCGCGCTCGACAAGCTGCTCTCGCTCGTGGTGGTCTCCTCACGGCCGGGCGCCATCATGCGTTACGTGGGTCTGGCGCTCGACATCCTGCCCCGACACAGACCCGAACTGACCCTCAACTACCCTCTGGACCAAGTGCTCGAGAGCGGCTGGCAGGAGGCCATCGCTCTGAGGCTGGCCGAGATACCCCCGCTCAAGGTGCGCCTGCACGGCGAGTTCAGCGTGGAAGTGCCGGGGCGCGAGGTCGCGTTGAGCGAACGCCAGCAGCAGCTCCTCGCCCTGCTGCTCCTCGGCCGTTCGCGCGAACAGATCGGTGACGCCATGTGGCCCGACATCGATGCGGCCAGGCAGCGCAACAACCTGGGCGTGCAGCTGAACGTTCTGCGTAAGGCGCTGGAGCCGTGGGGGGTGCCCACCTACGTTCACAAGGACGGGGTGAGTAACTGCGTATCCGATCACCAGGCCCTAGAGCGCGCCCTGGACACGGGCGACGCGGCAGCGGTCAGCCGCACGTTCAAGGAGCCCCTGTTCGGCGGCCTGGACCTGCAGGAGTTCACCGACCACGCGCAGCAGCTCCGGGAGCGCGCGGTCTCGCTGCTCTACCGGTCGGCCCTTGCGGGCGAGGGCGACGCCGCCCTGGAGTACCTACGGCGCCTCCTCGAGATAGACCCCCTGTACGAGGAGGCCGTGCAGCTACTGCTGCAGAGGCTGGTGGCGAAGGGCAGGGAGAGCGAGGCGCGGCGCGTGTACCAGCGCTTCGCCAGGCTGCTCGCTGAGGAGATGGGCCTGCAGCCGCAACCGGCCACGGCCACCCTGGTCGGGCAGCGCTGACCGCTTCTGCCGCCTCGCCTCAGGGCACCCGGTGAAAGGGTTGGCCCCATGCCTACCGCCGAAGCCATAGAGTCTCGCCTCAAGGCACCTGGTAGTAAGGCGTGTAACTGCCGTCCTGGTTGACCTGGTACCACACGTTGGCAGACGAGTCGAACACCAGCGGCTGCCCGGCCGGCGTCTGGTAGTACGTGCCTTGCGCGGGGGCGAAGGGTAGCTGATAGGTCGGGCCGCCGGCCCCGCTGCTGTAGTCGTCTACGCCCCTGATGGTCGTGTCTAGCCAGTTCTGGTGCGCCGCCTCCTGGGACGCCTGGCCCGCGGCCCACGCCTCGTTGCGCGCGTCCCAGGCCGCGCCCTGCTCCGCCATGCGCTGCTGGAACGCCGCGTTGTTGGCGGCCAGCGCAGCCGACGAGGCGGCCGAGTTCTGCGCCGCTATCTGGCAGTCCACCGGGTACTGCTGGCAGTGGATGGCCTGGCCGTAGTACAGCGCCACCTCGTCCGAGCTCGTGTAGTCGCCCGTCGTGGAGCGGTACAGGTCGATGAAGTACTTGTTGATCTCGGCCAGCCTGGCCTGCGCCTGCTGGTCGTAGGCCGCCATCTGCTGCTCGTAGAACGCCAGCTGCGCCTGGATCTGCTGGCCTATGGCGTCCATCTGCGCCATCGGGTCCATTGAGTTCATGTCGCCCGCAGTCACCGGGTACATGGGGTAGGCCGGGTACATGGCGTCGGTGCCGTAGCCCGCCTGGGCACCCCACTGCTGGCTCGGGTCGCCGCCCGTACCCGAGCCCTGCCGCTGCTGCAGAACGAACGTGTTATCGCCCAGGTACAGCAGCACCATCGGCCCGTCGCGGTCGGCCCAGAACTCGTACTGTCCGCCGTCGGCGGTGAACAGGCCGTGAAGCGTCAGGTCGTCCAGATGAGCCTCGAACTGGAACTGCCTGCCCTGGAACTGCAGCACACCTGTGTACGCCCCCTGTGCGCCTTGGACGAAGAGCGCCACCGTGCCCGTATCGTCGGAGTACAGGCCGCCCCAGTCCGACCCGGGCATCGCGGGCATCTGACCCGGCACCTGAC
>JBIQNJ010000035.1:18744-26987 GCA_044462445.1 Truepera radiovictrix
GGAACCTGACCTGGAACCTGACCTGGAACCTGACCTGGAACCTGACCAGAAGCCTGACCGGGGAACCCTCCGCCCTGGCGCTGCAACATCAGCGGCGGGCCAGACTGGACCGGCTGCCCGTTAGCGTCGGCCTGGAAGAAGGCTATCTGCATCATCTGGCCGTCCGGGCTCAACTGCGCCTGGAAACCCAGCGTGCCCTGCTGCGAGGCCACCGCACCGTACGCGTAGGTGCCGTTGGCCTCGCCCTGCAGCGGGAACTGGCCGTTGGGGCTGGTGATGGCGCCGGTGAGGGCACCGCTCTGATCCTGGTTGATGGTCAGCTGCAGACCGGATTGCGGGTCTACGAACGTGCCCGAGAAGCTCTGCGCGAACCCGGCTGCCGCCAGCGCGAGCAGCAGTGAGTATGCGACCGCCTTGATTGCCAAACGCATGCCTACCTCCACGTGAACACGTTCAAGGTAGCTGCGAGCTGCTTAAGAACGGCTTAACGCGCGTTGGGTGATGAGCGCACCTCCGGCGCGCGGTGTCAAGGGCCTGACGATAGGCGGCGCCGCCCCGCCACCAACTACACTAGAGGAATGAAGTATGTGGCGCTCATCGCTCACGATCAGAAGAAGCTGGACCTCGCCATGTTCGCTAACCAGCACAAGGCCCTGCTCAGCCGCTTCTCGCTTGTGGCCACGGGCACCACGGGCAAGATCCTGAGCGAGAAGACGGGCCTAGAGGTGAAGCACGTACAGTCCGGACCGCTGGGCGGCGACCTCCAGGTGGGCGCCCTAATAGCCGAGAACCAGGTGGTGGCCGTCATCTTCTTCCGTGACCCGCTGACCGCCCAGCCGCACGAGCCCGACGTGTCGGCGCTGCTGCGCATATGCGACGTGCATCAGGTGCCACTGGCCACCAACCTGGCCACCGCCGAGGCGATCATGGAGTGGCTCGAGGAGTACGCCGAGAACCAAGAGATCGCCACCGGCCCAGAAGCGGGCGCGCGCACCGCGCAGCAAGGTAGAGCGGAGCATGTCTGACATGGACCGCGACCTCATAGAGCGCTTCATCAACGAGATGCGGGAGCGCTACTCGGAGCAGATCGCCGCCGTCTCGCTGCCGGAGGGCTCCAACGAGTACATCGCCCACCTCATCGAGCTGGGCGACCCCGAGGCCGTAGAGTTCCTGCTGAAGCTCAGCTACCTGATGGGCCTGCAGACCGGCTTCGCGGCGGCGCACGCCGGAGCGCTAGGTCCGCACCCGGAGCCCGGTCACGGGCCCCTTCAGGCCTGAGCCGCTCTGCTTAGCTACCGGCTACCGGATCCTCTTTCAGCACCTCGACCTCGAAGGCCAGCTCCGCCTTCAGGCTCGCGCCCACCGAGCAGTACTTGGTGGTAGCCAGCTCGACGAAGCGATAGGCCGTGGCTTCATCGAGGCCGGGAACGTCGAAGATGTGCCGCGCGACTATGCGCTCGAAGGGTGCGGGCACCGCGTCCGGGCGCTCCCCGGTGACCTCGATGCGGTACTCGCGGATGGTAAGGCGCCGCTTGCCGATCATGGTCACTACGTCCATGGCGGCGCAGCCGGCCAGCGCGTGCAGCACGAGCTGCATGGGGCTCGGGCCCGTGCGCGCGTGCCTCTCGTTGTCGACCATCGTGCGCTGGCCCTCGGGCGTCTCGCCCATGAAGCGCATGCCAGTGATGTGGTGGAGCGTGGTGGTCAGGTTCTTTGCCATATGCCAAGTATCGAACGTTCCCGCGCAACTTGCGTGGCGCCAGGGCTACACTCCGTAAGGATGACCGACCGCGAAGCCCCGACGCCGCAGACCCACCTGGCGCCCCCACCCGCTGCCGGCAAGCGTGAGCTTAGGCGCTGGGCGAGGGCCGCGCGAGACCACGTTCGCGCCGAGCTCGTTTCGGCACGAGCCGAGACCATGGCGGGGGGCGCCGAGCTTGGTTCGGTACGAGCCGAGACCCTGGCGGAGGGCCCCAACCGGCCCGGCGCAGGTCCCGCGGCCACACCAGACGAGCGCATCTGCTCCGCCATAGAGCGCAGCCCGCTCTTCCAGTACGCGGGCACCGTGGCCGTCTACCTGGCCATGGCGGGTGAGGTGGACCTAGAGCCGCTGCTCACGGCGAACAAGCGCTTCGTGGCGCCGCGTATGCACGATGAGCCGCAACCGCACCTGACCTTCCACGTGTTGGCCTCGGAGCTGCTGGAGGAACACCCTTGGGGCGTGCGGCAGCCCGCTGCCGCTGCAGCCCTTGTGCCCCTTCCCGAGATAGACCTGCTGATAGTCCCGGGGCTGCTCTTCGACCGCCGCGGCGCCCGCCTCGGCTACGGCAAGGGTTACTACGACCGGCTGCTGGCCCAGAGAACGGGCGGCAAGCCCACGACGCTAGGGGTGGCGCTCGAGGCGCTGGTGCTGCCCGAGCTGCCCACCGGCCCGCACGACCTGGCGGTTGACTACCTGGTGACAGAGCTGGGGTTCAGGCCGCTGGGCGCCAGCAGCTCGTCCCAGCTAGGGTAGCGGCGCGGCGAGCTGGCTATGGCCAGGCTGGCGGCGCTCACCGCCGGGGCCAGCGCCTCACGCCAGCTTGCGCCACGTTGAACCGCGGTCAGCAGGGCGGCGTTGAACGTGTCGCCGGCACCCACCGTGTCCACTACCGCCACCGCCGGGGCGGGGCAGCGGTGCTCACCCTCCGGCCCCACGTAGAGCGCCCCGCTCGGCCCCAGCTTCACGACCGCGCTCCTGCAGCCGCTCTGCATCAGGCGCTCGAGCGCGGCTGTCGTGGTCTCGGGGCAGTAATCTCCTCTATCGTCCAGCCCTACCACCCCCAGCAGCTCCTCCCTGTTGGGAAGGAAGACGTCGAGGCTGGGGAGCAGCCCCTGAAGCTCGGCGCGCACCTCGGGCGTCCAGCCGTCGGTGGGCCAGCCCGTGTCTAGGGTGGTGATGACGCCATGCCGTTGCGCCTCCGCGAGAAGCTCGGGCGCCAGCTCGCGTAGCTGTGGCAGCAGGAAGTAGCCGCATAGCAGCAGCAGGTCCCCCGGGCGGGAGGACTCCAGCGCGCGCTCTATGCGCTCCACCGGCAGCTCCTCCAGGTGTCCCAGGTGAGAGACGAACGTGCGCTGCCCGTCCGGGTGGTTGAGGCCCACGGTGAGGGCGGTCGAGGCACTTACGCGCGTCAGGCGCATTACGTCCTCGAGCTCCTGCTCGAGCCAGCGGCCCAGCGCGTCATCGCCCACCGTGCCGATCAGCTCGAAGGCCGCGCCGGCACCACCACCCAGCGCCGCTAGGGCCAGACCCGTGTTCCCCGCCGCACCGCCCACGCGCAGCTCGTAACGGTCCACCACCGTCTCGGTGCCCGTCTTGGGCCAGGGGGCGACGGGGCCCATGAGCACGTCTACGTTGGCGTTGCCGATGACCAAGATGCGCCGTGCGTCTTGTCGCGGGTCGGCCTCTTCGGCGCTCACCCTTTGACCCCCGTCAGCACCACCCCTTCGATGATCTGCCGCTGGAAGATGAAGAACACGATCAGGACCGGGATCACAGCCAGCGCTGCGCTGGCCATGATGAGGTTCCAGGCCGTGCCGGCCTCACCTGAGAACAGCGCCACACCTACGGGGATCGTGCGCATGCTGGGGCTCTTGGCCACGATGAGCGGCCACAGGAAGGCGTTCCAGTTACCTACGAAGTTGAAGATGGCAAGCGCTGCCAGTCCCGGCCCCACGAGGGGCAGACCCACCCGCCAGTAGAGACCGAACTCGCTCACCCCGTCCACTCGCCCGGCATCGAACAGGTCCCTGGGCAGCGACTGGAAGAACTGCCGCATGAGGAACACGCCGAACGCGGGGATGAGGCCCGGGAAGGCGATGCCCCAGAAGGTGTTGAGCCAGCCGTACTCGGCCGCCATGACGTACCAGGGGATGACGAGCATCTCGGTAGGGATCATCAGCGTGCTGAGGATGAGCAAGAAGATGAAGTTCTTGCCCGGGAAGCGCAGCTTGGTCAGGGTGTAGCCCACCAACGAGCAGAAGAAGAGCACCGACACGGTGGAGATGCCAGCCACGACGAGCGAGTTGAAGAACCAGCGCGGGAACTGTGTGGTGAGCAGCACCTCCTGGTAGTTGGCGAGCGACCACGTCTGCGGCCAGAAGTTGAACCTGAAGATCTCGCGCAGCGACTTGAACGACGACAGGATCATCCACACGAACGGGAATGCCATGACGACGCTAGCCACACCCAACGCAAGGTAGGTGAACAGGCGTCCGATACTGAAGCGCTTACTACCGACCACCATCAGTACTCCACCTCCCTCTGGGTGACTTTGAGCTGAATGAGCGTGACGATCAGGATGATGACGAACAGCAGCACGGTCACGGCGGCAGCGTAGCCGAGGCGGAACTTCTCGAACGCCTGCTGGTAAGTGTAGAGCGCGATGGTCAGGGTGCTGCCGAGCGGCCCGCCCTGATCGGTGAAGTTGATGTTGACCACCTGATCGAAGATCTGCAGGGTCGAGATGGTAGAGATGATGAGCGAGAACACGAGCACGGGGTTGAGCAGCGGGAAGGTGACCTTCCAGAACTGCTGCCAGCCGTTGGCGCCGTCGATGGCTGCGGCCTCATGGAACTGCCGCGGTATGCCCTGCAGGCCGGCCAGGAAGATGACCACCTGGAAGCCTAGCTGCTGCCAGATGATGACCACCGACACAGACACCAGCGCCTGCGTGGGGCTGGTGAGGAACGGTTGCGGGTCTATGGCCAGCCACGGCAGACCGATGCTCGTGACCCACTCGGTCCAGTCGCCTAAGAGCCTGTTGAAGATACCGAAGTTGACCGAGTACATCCAGCCCCACACCCAGGCCACCGCGGCGGCCGGCGTCACGTAGGGGGCGAAGAAGATGGCGCGGAAGATAGAGCGGAACCTGGTCACGCTGTTGAGGAGCATGGCGCTTATGAGCCCTATGCTCACCTGGCCGAGCACCACCAACAGGAAGTAGAACAGCATGTTCCGAAGCGCTTTAAAGATAGGTCCTTGGGCCACGAACTCCGCGTACATCTCGCGGTAGTACTGCAGGCCCACGAAGGTGCGCATCTCCGGGTCGACGTGCCAACTGAAGAACGACAGCCTGAACGACTGCAGAGCCGGCCACAGCCTGAAGAACAGGAAGAACCCCAGAGGCACCAGCAGGAATATGTATGCCCAGATCGCCTCCCGCGAGCTCAAGGACAGCTTGCGACGAGGTTTAACAGGGGGCGAGCTCATGGCACCTCCGGATGCCTTGCGCTGGCCGCATAGTCGGCCGGAGCGGGTAGGAGAGGAGGGTAGTGGGCCCTTGGTCAAGGGCCCACTACCGGCTTAGTTACTGCTTAGCGGTTCGCGTCAAGCAGGAGCTGCTCGACGAGGGCGGCCGCGTTGAAGGCGTCGGCGGGGCTCACACCCTGCAGAACGACTTCGTTGATGGCGTCGACCATGACGTCGCGCTGGCCGGTCTCGTCCACGAACACGGTGGCGTGAGCGTAGTCGAGGGCGCGCACGAACGGGCCGTAGACGGGGTCGTTGGCGAGTTCGGGGTCGGCGATGAGGCTGCTGCTAGCGGGCAGTTCACCCACCACGTCGAGCCACAGCTTCATGGCGTCGTCGCTGGTGACGAACTTGAGGAAGCGCGCGGCGGCCTCGGCCTTGGCCGGGTCCTTGACGGCGTTCGGGGTGAGGGCGTTCATGAAGAACGAGCCGAAGTTCGAGCGCACGCCGTTGTCGAGCGTGGGCAGCTCGGCCACGCCCCAGTTGAACTGGGCGAGACGCTGCACGTCGCCGATGGCGAAGCTGCCGTCGATGATCATGGCGATGTTCTCGAGGACGCGGAAGCCGTCGCGGTAGCCGTTGTTGCCGGGCACGAACTCGGGCACGCCGATCTCGTACTCGGTCACCCAGTCGGTGTAGAACTCGAGGGCGGCGGCGCCTTCGGGGCTGTTGTAGGTAACGGTCAGGTTGTCATCGCTGTACGGAGTGCCGCCGAACTGACGGATGAGCACTTCGCGCACGAGGTGGTGGTCCTGGCCGGTAGGGGCGTAGCCGTAACCCACTTCTTCGAAGCGGTTGCCCTGCTTCACGGTGAGGGCCTGGGCGATCTCGATGAACTCGTCCCACGTGGCGGGAGGAGCGTCGTAGCCGGCCGCGGCGAGCTTGTCGGCGTTGTAGAAGAGCGCCAGGCTGCGCACGGCGGTCGGGAGGCCGTACCAGGTGCCGTCTACCTTGGCCGCCTGCACCACGGGGGCGAAGGAGGCATCGAGTTCAGCGGCATCGAAGTACTCGGTGGGGAGCGGAACGACGAAGCCGCTGCGCGCCCAGGTGGGGAGCCAGCCGTAGAAGAGCTGGGCAACGTCGGGGCCCTGGCCGGCGCTGATGGCAGCGGCGATCTGGGCGGGGTAGCCGTCGTACGGGAAGGTCTCCTGAACGACCTTCACGTCGGGGTTGGCAGCTTCGAACTGAGCGATGAGCTGGTTCATGGCATCGACTCGAGTTGCGAACTCGTACTGCCAGTAGGTGATGGTCGTCTGGGCTGCGGCTACGCCGAACCCCACCATCACGGCCAAAAGTAGAAGGACTCGCTTCATGCTTACTCCCTTTCTGATCCGCGCAGTTGCGCTTTCGCGCGGCCGAGCGCGCCTTTTCGTTCCCGCAGGGCTGCGGCGTCGGTCTCTAACCGTTGCCGTGCCCGAGCGAGCTGAGTGGTCATGACCTCCGGCGCCGGGCCTCCGAGCCCGGAGCGGCGCCTCACGAAGGCGGCGGGGTCCAGTGCCGCCGTCACCTCGTGCGCCGACAGCCGCGGTCCGCCCGCGGCCTCTATGTCGGCGGGGGTGGCCGAGGTCAGCGGCCTCCCCTGTTGACCCATCGACTTGACCAGCCGTGCGCTTACGGAGTGCGCGGCTGGGAAGGATAACCCGTGATCGCGTGCCAGGACGTCCGCGAGCTCGGTGGCAGTAGTGTCGGTGGCGGCAGCCAGCGCTTCGAGTCTCTCGACATCGAAGTTACCGCCCTTAAGACAGGCATCTAACAGGTTAAGGGCGCCGAGCAGCTGTCTGTGTTGCGAGGTGAGCGCGCCCTGGATATCGGGGCCGACATCGTTGATGTCGGTGAACGGGATGTTATGGCTGGAGAAGAAGAACATGCTGGCAGCGCCCGCAACGCGTGAGAGCTTCGTGCGGGTGTGCTCGAGGGATACCGGGTTGCGCTTCTGCGGCATGATCGATGAGCCCTGCACCAGGTCGTCACCCAGACGGTACCTGCCCGCTGCTGCCCATGCCAGCAGGTCCGTAACGAACCGGCTCAGGCCCAGCGCCACGCTCTGCGCCACGCTCACGAGGTCGAACTCCCAGTCGGCGGAGGCCACGGCGTCGTAGGTGTTCGCCACGGGCGCGTCGAACGCCAGGCTGGCGGCCGTGTAGTGCCGGTCGAGCGGGTGGCTGGAGCCCGCGAGCGCCGCTGCGCCCATGGGCGAGCGGTTCATGCGGTCGAGCGCCTGCTTGAGCCTCTCACTGTCGCGCGCTAGCTGTTCCTCCACCGCCGCCAGGTAGTGCGCCACGGTGGAGGGCTGGCCCGGCTGATGGTGGGTCTCGGCTATCAGAATTGTGTTCACGTGGCTCTCGGCCATGCCCAGCAGCTGCTCACGCAGCTCCAGCAGTTTGTCGCCGACCTCGAGGTGGTACTCGCGCCCGTTCATCTTGTAAACGGTCATGTCGAGGTCGTTGCGCGACAGGCCCACACGTATGAGGCCCACGGCGTCGCCATGCTTATCTTCCAGCTTGCGCTGCAGAGCGAAGTAGAGGTCGGGCACGTCGTCGGCCTGCGCCGGCGCGCACTGGTCGTGGAGCGCCACCAGGTCGGCACGCAGCGCGGAACCCTTCGCCTGCGTGGCGGCGTCGCCCGCGTACGAGGGCATGCGCAGCACCGTGTCGAGATGCGCGGTCATGGCATCGATGAAGTGGTGATAGAGGTGCTCGGCTGCGTAGCGGAAGTCCGCAGCCAGGACACCGTTGCGGTAGGCGGGGTGCCAGGTGCTCACTTGTAGCCCCCGCCGCCGGCCGAGGTCGGCTCGCCCTTGGCGGCCGCAGGTGGGGCAGCCGGCTCATCGAGCTGCAGGAGCCTGGCCGCGTTGCCGCCGAAGATCAGGGCTATATCGTCCTGGTGCACGTTGAGCGTGTAGCAGGCGCGCAGCTGGTCGAGCAGGTAGCGCTCGGAGAAGCCGCGCGGGAAG
>JBIQNJ010000036.1:0-26426 GCA_044462445.1 Truepera radiovictrix
GAAACGGCAGGCGGCGTAGCCAGCATGTAGCCATCATCATGTGGGAAACAGATGGTACTCGGGGTCGCTCAGCGTTGTCCTCGAGGCGCATGATCGCCTTGAAAGAACTGGTTTCGGGAGTATGGACTTCGAGCTGCGCTATGGCGAGCCCTGTTATGAGCTGTAGGGATGACGGGGCAGGGGGGCCGGAGCGATCTGCCGACTCAGTTGGTCCGGCCATATGGCTTCACCAGAAGGATCAACAACAGCCCGGTTAACGTTTCATGTGCTGTGTTTTCTACAAAGATCATTATCTTTACTTTAATGGGTGCGGTAGAAAGACCGTGCAGCACGCTATAACCGTGACTCCGGAGGGAAGTCGAAGGTACCGAGCCGGGAAGGGGAAGGTACCTGTGTGAGGAAGAAGCGGGACCCCGGTGGGAGCGCGACGGGACCGTGTGGGAACTCCCCGGTACCGAGGTGGGGAAGTGGGGGAACTGCGTGGGGCGACTCCCGCAGATGTGGGACAAATAGGGGAAACGTTGACCGCCTGTTCCCACATCTCGTATCATGCCGGCATTGAACTGGGCGGTCTGGTTGCCGGTGGAACGAAGTACGCAAAGGCAAGGAGGGGTCGGTGCCTGGAGCTAACCGCGCACGCCGCTCGCACGCACCGTGTTCTCAGTGCGTGAGCCCAAAGACGAGAAGCGTGAGGTAAGTGTGACACAGCAGCCGAACTTGGAAGACCTCGGCACCGAGCCGCCCGCAGGGGAGACCACGATGGTCGAACCGCTCATCGGGCAGCGCAAGCCGGTCGGTCGCCATGGTGGCGCTTCCAAGTCCAAGCGGCCTGGCAGGGCGCAACCCAAACGTAACCACGAACGTCGGGGGGGTAGCCTAGCCGTTACGCAAGGCAACCCGCTCGCTCTCAGCCGCCAGGAGATGGGGATACTCACCAAGCGCCTACTGGTGCTGGCCCTGTCGGACATCACCAAAGAGGACTTGACGCTGGAGCCTATCCGCATCACCGCCTGGGAGTACGCCCAGCTGTTCAACATCAGCGGTAAGAGCATCTACTCACGTATCGAGGAGTCAGCGCGGGAGCTGTTGGAGCAGACCATCCAGATCAAAGAACCCAACGGTGACTGGGTCATGTTCCAGTGGGTGTCGGAGGCGCGCTACGACAACGGGCGTGAGGGCGGGCAGATGGCCGCCATAGAGATCAAGATCCACGACCGCCTCAAGCCGTACCTGCTGCAGCTCAGGCGTGACTTCAGCATCATCCCCACGGAGCAGCTACTCAGCTTCGAGAGCTTCAACAGCATGCGCCTCTTCGAGGTGCTCTACACGGCCTCCTACGCGGGCGAACGCTCGGAGCTCATCTTCGACGTAGACGACCTGAAGCTGCGCCTGGGGCTCGACGGCAAGTACGAACGCTTCAAAGACTTCCGCTACGTGCTCGACAAGGCCCAAGAGGAGTTCCAGGCGTATACCTGTCTCACCTACGAGTACGAACCGCTCAAGGTGGGCCGCAAGTTGCAGCGGGTGCGCTTCGCTATCAGGCGCAACGACGTGTTCAAGCCGCGGGTGCGGTTGCCGGCCAGCCTGGCCAGTCGGGTCGCTAGAGCCTCCGACAAGGAACAGCTGCTCAAGGAGCTGCAGGCGGTAGATGCCCTGCGAGACGTGGGCTGGGCGCAGGACGCCGAGCGCACGGTGACGCGCTACGGCCCGCAGCGGGTGCTCGACACCGTGGCGTACGCGCGCGTTCTCCAGGCCAGAGCCGAGCAGGCCGGCAGGCCTATCTACAACCTCGCCGGTTTCGTCAACAGCCTGCTCCAGCAGGGTGTAGAGCCGCCCAGCAGCCAGACGGACGAGGCAGGGGAGAGGGACGGACCCCTCACGCGCGAAGAGGCGCGGGCGCTAGCCGCCGCCATCGCCGACGCGCTGCATCAGGAGCGCCTGCGGAGGGCACACGCCGCCTGGGAGCAGCTGACCTCCGAGCAGCGCGACCTCATACACACGCTTATGCAGGCCACCCTGCGCCGCTTCAGCCTCGAGCGCATCGAGGCTGCCAACTGGACCGGGCCCCTTTACGAGTCGAGCCGCATGGACGTCATGGCGGCTCACAACTTCGTGTCGTTCCCGCCTAACCTGCAAGACCTGGACTCGTTCGTCGAGACCTACGATCGGCTCGACGAGTACGGCGAAGAGGACATCGAGAGGATCCTCGCCGAGCTGAAGGAGCTGGGCTGATGTGCGGTCGCTACATCCTCTCGAGCTCTGGCGATGACCTGGCTAAACTGTTCGGGGTCCAACCGTTGCCGCTGACCGAGCGTTACAACATCGCTCCGACGCAAGAAGTACCGGTCGTCACCGCTCGGTTGAGCGGAGACCGCGACATGTCGTTCATGCGCTGGGGGCTCGTTCCTCACTGGGTCAAAGACCCTGCCGGCCTAAAAGCGCCCCTGTTCAACGCACGCTCCGAGACCGCGGCCGACAAGCCCTCGTTCAGGGACGCCATGAGGTCCAGCCGCTGCCTCATACCAGCCGACGGTTTCTACGAGTGGAAAGCGGAAGCGGGCGCCAAGCAGCCTTACTTCATCAAGCGTCGGGACGGGCAGCCTATGGCCTTCGCCGGGCTGTACTCGGCCTGGACCAAGGGCTCGCAGCCCCTGATGAGCTGCGCCATCCTCACCACGGATGCCAAGGGCGCGATGACCGAGCTGCACAGCCGGGTCCCCGTGATCTTGGAGGAGGACGAGTGGGAGAGGTGGCTAGACCCGGGCCAGGTGGAGCCCACCGAGGTCGAGGACCTGCTCGACGCGCCGGCGGAGGATGCTCTCGACTGGTACCGGGTTGGCAAGCAGGTGGGTAACGCACGCGTCGACTCTCCAGAGCTGATAAAGCCCGCACCGGAGCAGCCCTCGCTGCTTTAGGCGCGGCCTGGGGCTCAAGGGCGCCGGTGGTGCATGAAGCTCCCGGACGATGCGCGCGGCTCGTAACGACTCCACTCGGTCAGTAACCTACTCCGCGGGACCCCGACCGCTGCGCGCGCGGCTCGTAACCGTTCGTTAACAGGCCCGGATTCTCACGTTCGCCCCATCCATACTCGGGGCATGAAACGAGTCACGATCATCGCCATCGTCCTGGTCATCGGGCTGGCCACGTGGGCCAGTCTCGCCTTTGGCGGGGGAGGGGAGGAGCCGAGACCGCCGGAGACGCCGGAGACACCACCGGCATCAGCTACCCAGGCGGGTACTGGGGTTAACAACTCCCACGCTCTCGACGTAGTGCCCGAGCTGAACAGCCTGGACCTCGCCGGCGGCGAAGTACAGATGACCTACCCGCCGGACCTGGCGTTAGCGGTTACGCCCGAGCAGCTGCAGGTGAGGTCGATGATCCCCGCATGCTCCGAACCGTT
This sequence comes from Truepera radiovictrix, assembly GCA_044462445.1. Taxonomy (GTDB): domain Bacteria; phylum Deinococcota; class Deinococci; order Deinococcales; family Trueperaceae; genus JAAYYF01. The sequence continues at coordinate 3,401 of JBIQNJ010000036.1, forward strand.
CGACTACTGCCTCTACCTCCCGGCGGAGGAGTTCGGGGGCACGAACCTGAGTTCGGCGGGTCTACGCGTGAGCAGGAGGGGCGACCTGACTGCCGAGCTGTCCTGCCTGCTGGCCCAGCCCGCAGGCTGGAGCGACCTGCAGCCCGGCCTGGTGCGGACCGCCACCGCGTCAACCGCGCGCTTCGGTGACGTAGGCGAAGGGGCCGCTGGCAGCTACAGCCAGGGCGAGCTCTACAGGCTCTGGACGGGAGAGAGCTGCTACGAGTTTGAGAGCCGGCAGGTGATGACCCGCTTCGAGAACTACGAGCCGGGCGCCGTAGCAGAGTTCAGCGCGGAAGACCAGCGGCAGCTGGAGGCGCGCTTCCTGGCCGTGCTGCAGTCGGTCTCGCTGGTGGGTGGCGAGACGATCGAATGGCCGTTGGCGCGCACCTCCGACCTGGGTGCCTTCGTGATGGTCGAAGCCCCGGCGCCGGGGCAGGACGTGACCAGCCCCTTGACCGTCTCCGGCCAGGCGGTCGGGCCGTGGTTCTTCGAGGGCAGCTTCCCGCTCGAGATCGTCACCCTGGACGGTGAGCTCGTAGCCACCGGCTACGTCACGGCTGATGGCGAATGGATGACCACCGACTTCGTGGGCTTCGGCGGAGCAATCGAGTTCGAGGTGGCGCAGGCCACCGCGGCGTACCTCGTCCTGAGGCGCGATAACCCGTCCGACCTGCCCGAGAACGACGCAGCCGTCAGGGTTGCTGTCACCTTGCTGCCATAAGTAGCGCCGGCGACAGCCGGACCCGTTACTCCCGCGTACTCGGTGTGAGGGAACAGCGCCGTGCTGGCAGCCGAGGGCTAGTCAAGCTGCGAGGCCTGCTGCAGGAGCGAACGCATGGCGGCTTCACGCTCTCTCAACTGCTCTAGTGAGCGGATCTTGACGTGCCTCAGGCTCTTGCCCGTGCCCTCCAATATGCCTGTCTCGTCGCTCAGCTCCACAGCACGCATGAACACTAACGAGACCCACTTCGCGTGCGCGCCGAGCGCCGCCATGCCCCAGCCGCCGTAACCGTACTGGTGGAAGCCGTAGCCGGTCATGCCGTCCACCAGGTCCACGGAGCTGTTCATGTCAGGCAGGGTAGAAAGCACCAACTCGTGCACTCTGATGTACAGCTCGACCACCGTGTCAGACCTGCCGGCGAGCGCGTTGCGCAGCTGCTCCTCGGTCGGGTCGTCCTGATGTGGGTGCTTCGCGGCTTTGGCCATGGGCTGAGTATGGCAGAACTCTCTGGTGGCAGAGTGGCTCGGGGCGCCGGGCACCTTGGCCGCCTTAACCAACTGTAGTAGATTTGATTCCTGAGCTTGACGCCAGGGTATCCATGTGCGAATCTCTACACGTCAATCTTGAGCCCTGTACTCAAGATTTGGAGCAGCGACGCGTCGTTGCTCGAGCACCTACTACCTTAGTTCCCGGCTAGGCGATACGCGGCCACACCGGGAAGAGAGAAGGCAGCAATGTCACGTACCCCCATAACCCGTCTGGCAGCCATGCTCCTGACGCTGGCGCTGCTCACAGCGGTGGCGTTCGCGCAGCAGGTGACCGTGCAGCACGCTCAGGGCGAGACCGAGGTCCCTCTCAACCCGGCCGTGGTCTTCAGCTACGACTACGCCGCCATCGACACCCTGCACACGCTCGGTATCGAGGTCGACGGCGCGCCGCCGCTCGCCGGCGCCGCTCCCAGCTGGCTGCCCGCCAACCTCATCAACATCGGCAGCCTGTTCGAACCCGACTACGAAGAGGTGAACGCCTCTCAGCCCGACCTGATCATCGTCGGTGGCCGCTCCTCAACCGTCTACGGTGAGCTGGCGCGCATGGCCCCCACCATCGACGTGTCGTTCGGTGCCGACTTCTACCAGAGCCTCCAGAACAACACGCGTGCCCTCGCCTCCATCTTCGGCAAGGAGGCCGAGGCCGAAGCCGAACTGGCCGCCATCCAGGCCAAGATCGACGCGCTGCGCGACGCGGTCGCGGCCGGCGGCGACGGCCTCGTCGTCATGGTCAGCGGCGGCAGCATGTCGGTGCTCTCACCGGTTAACGAGCGCGGCGGCCGCGGCGCGCTGCTCTACCAGACCCTTGGCCTGGTCCCCACCCTCGAGAACGTGGCCGAAGCCACCCACGGTGAGCCCATCTCGTTCGAGTTCCTCCTGCAGAACGACCCCACCTGGCTGTTCATCATCGACCGCGACGCCGCCATCGGCACGGACGACGCCCAGCCCGCCGCCCAGGTGCTCGACAACGAGCTCATGCACGAGACGACCGCCTGGAAGGAAGGCAACATCGTCTACCTCTCGCCGTTCAACTGGTACATAATCACGGGTGCCGGTCTCACGAGCGCCAACGAGATGCTCGACGAGATCGCCGCTGCTTACGCTGAGTAAGAGAACTGTGGCGCTAGGACTACTTTAGGAAGCCCGCGGGCGAGCGGTGTGTCGGTAGGAGCACCGCTCGCCCCGTGTGTGTCTGGCCATGATGGGGCGAGCACCGCATCGTGCCCGCCGGAGCCGAGCGGAGGAGAAGTTGACCAACCAACCGCGACCCAGAGCGGCGACAGCCTTCCTTGTGATGGCTGTCTTGGTCGTGTTGGTTCTGGCCCTCGTCAGCGTCGCCATCGGCGCTTACAGCCTCTCGGTGGCTGAGCTGCTCGACTTCGAGAACCTACGTGCCAACCTGGTGCTGCTCGCCAGCCGCGTGCCGCGCACTATAGCCATCGTCCTGGTGGGCTCCTCGATGGCCGTGGCCGGCATGCTCATGCAGATGCTCTCGCGCAACAAGTTCGTGTCGCCCTCGACGGCCGGCACCATGGAGGCCGCCAGCCTGGGCATCCTGGTCGTGACCATGTTCGCGCCCAACTCGTCCGTGTTCTTCAAGATAGTGGTGTCGTCGGGCTTCGCCCTCGCCGGCACCGCGCTGCTGCTGGCTATCTTGCGCAAGGTGCCGCTGCGCTCACCGCTGGTGGTGCCCCTGCTGGGGCTCATGCTGGGCGGGGTCATAGCCGCCCTCACTACGTTCCTCGCCTACCGCTACAACTTCCTGCAATCGCTGGCCTCCTGGACCAACGGCGACTTCTCGCGCGTGCTCAGGGGGCGCTACGAGCTGTTATGGCTGTCGGGCGGGCTCACGGTCCTCGCGTACCTGGCAGCCGACCGGTTCACCGTGGCCGGCATGGGGGAGGCGTTCACCAAGAACCTTGGTGTGCACTACGGGCGCGTCATAGCCCTGGGGCTGGTGATCGTGTCGTTGGTGACGGCCGTGAACGTCGTGACCGTGGGCGCCGTGCCGTTCATCGGGCTGGTCGTTCCGAACGTGGTGAGCCTGCTCATAGGTGACAACGTGCGCCGCGCCATACCGTGGCTGGCGGTCTTCGGCGCCGGCTTCGTGCTGGCCTGTGACATCCTGGGGCGCACGCTGCGCTACCCGTACGAGATACCGATAGGCACCGTCATCGGCTTCGTCGGCGGGGCGCTCTTCCTCATGCTCATACTTCGGAGGTCGTCGCGTGTCGGTTAACACGGCCCAGCCGGTCGTGCGGCCAGGACGCCGGCGCTGGGGGCGCTTCTCGCCCGCCTGGAGCATCACCATCATGGCCCTCCTGGCCGTCGCCGTAGTCATCGTCTTCATGACCATCGACGCACGCGGCTCGTGGAGCTTCATCATCCCGTTCCGGGGTCGCAAGCTGGCGGGCATCGTGCTGGTGGCCATGGCCATCGCCGCCTCGACGGTGATGTTCCAGACCATCACCAACAACCGCATCCTCACCCCGTCCATCATGGGCTTCGACTCGCTGTACATGCTCATCCAGACGGTGCTCATATACACCCTGGGGTCTACCGGCTTCGTGGTCATGGGCGTGAACGCGCGCTTCGCCCTGCAGGTAGGGGTGATGATCCTGTTCTCGGGCTTGCTCTACTACCTGCTGTTCGTGGTGGGGCAGCGCAGCCTGCACCTGCTGGTGCTGGTAGGCATCGTGTTCGGCCTCATGATCCGCAGCTTCACCAACCTGCTGCAGCGGGTGATGGACCCGGTGGAGTTCGCAGTGCTGCAGGACACGGGCTTCGCCAGCTTCAACTCCATCGACCGTAACCTGCTCGCCGTCTCCGCCGTGATACTCGTGCTGGTGCTGGTGGGCATCTGGCGCATGCGCTACACGCTCGATCTGCTGGCGCTGGGCAGAGACATGGCCGTCAACCTGGGCGTCAACTACCAGCGCAGCGTGATGACCGTGTTGGCCGCCACCACGGCGTTAGTGGCCGTTTCCACCGCGCTGGTCGGGCCGATCACATTCTTCGGGCTGCTGGTGGCCAACCTGGCCTACGCGCTCGTGCGCTCCTACCGGCACGGGGTGATAATCGTGGCGGCGGCCCTGCTGGCCATAATCACGCTGGTCGGCGGTCAGCTGATCCTGGAGCGTGTGTTCTCGTTCGACACCAGCCTCTCGGTCATCATCGAGTTCGTCGGCGGACTCGTGTTCATCTACCTACTCGTGAAAGGGGTGGTCCGGTGATAGAGCTTCAGGGCATAACCAAGAGATACGGACACACCGCGGTGGTAAACGACGTCAGCGTGACCATCCCGCGCGGCGGCATCACCGCCATCATCGGTCCGAACGGCGCGGGCAAGTCCACGCTCCTGTCCATCGCCAGCCGGCTGATGAAGCACGATGCGGGCACCGTCAAGATCGACGGGGCCGATATAACTAGGATGCCTTCGGACGCGCTGGCCAAGCGCATAGCGGTGCTGAGGCAAGACAACCACCTGGCCGTGAGGCTGACGGTGGAAGACCTGGTGGCGTTCGGCCGCTACCCGCACTCCAAGGGGCGGCCTACGATAGAGGACCAGAAGCACATCGAGGCGGCCATCGACTACCTGGAGCTGGGGCCTTTACGCAAGCGTTTCCTGGACGAGCTGTCGGGCGGTCAGCGCCAACGCGCCTTCGTGGCCATGGTGCTGTGCCAGGACACGGACTACGTGCTGCTCGATGAGCCCCTCGCCAGCCTCGACATGCGCCACGCCGTGGCCATGATGAAGCGCATGCGGCGCGTTACCGATGAGCTGAACAAGACCGTGGTCATCGTGCTGCACGACATCAACTTCGCTTCAACCTACGCAGATTCGATCATCGCGATGAAGGACGGTCGGGTGGTCCAGCACGCCTCGCCCGACACGGTCATGACCCCGCCCGTGCTGCGCGAGATATACGACATGGACGTGAACGTGCACGAGATCGACGGGCGGCAGATCGGGGTCTACTTCAGCTGAGCGGGCCGCCGCGCTGGTGAGCCGCGCGGCTCACCAGCCCCAGCCCTCGGCCGGCGGTTGCTCGCGAGGTGGCCTGAGCCTCTATGTGCAACCTCAAGGTTGCGCTTCTCGCATCCATGTGCAACAGTATGGTTGCACATGCTCTGGAGGCCTGGATGAACTCGACGCCTGACCGTATCGAACGCTCCATCGACATAGACGCTGACGCCCACCGCGTGTACGAGCTGGTGGCACGTGCCGGTTGGTGGATAAACGACGGCGCCATCACCGACAACATCGTGTCCGTGGACGGCGACGTCACCACCGTGAACCACCCCAAGTACGGCGACTTCCGCATACGCACCGAGCGAGCCGAGCCGCCCCGCTACGTGGCGTTCCGCTGGCTCGGGGGCGATTCTGCCGGGGAGAAGGAGACCGAAGCTCCCACGGCGCTGGTGGAGTTCTGGGTGGATGACAGGCCCGGCGGAGTGACCCTCAAGGTGCGGGAGAGCGGTTTCATCGCCCTGTACGAGGACGAGGACGCACGCCGCCGCAACTACGACGCCAACGTCGAAGGGTGGACGGAGGAGCTGGAGGCGGCCCGCAGGTACATCGAGGGCGCGTGATGCCGGGGGTTCCGCCGTCGGCAGGGGCGGCCGATGTCACGTCCGTGTTCGCGGCGCTCGGGGACGCCACTCGCACCTCACTGCTGGCGCGCCTGGCAGAGGAGGGTGGCAGCACCGCCACGCGCCTCGCCGCCACGGCGCACGTCTCACGCCAGGCCGTGAACAAGCACCTGCGGGTGTTGACCGGGGCCGGGCTGGTGGAGCCGCGCAGGCGGGGTCGTGAAGTGGTCTACGCCCTGGACCCGGCGGCGCTCGAGCGGTCGCAGCGCTGGCTGGCAGAGCTCGGCAAGCAGTGGGAGAGGCGCCTGCTGGCCATCAAGCTGGCAGCCGAAGAGGGAGCCGCCGCGCCGAGGAAGTGACGGCGCGTTGCTCGACCCCTGTGCAACTATGGCTGGCAGCGGCCCGCAGGCCGACGGCCGAGTTGGAGGGTTGACCTTAACGATGCCAGAGAACAGCGTCGCGATAGCCTCACCGGCGACCCGCCTTTTGGCCTACTTCATCGACACCGTGTACTCGTTCATGGCCGCCATCTTCCTCGTGATCATCCTCCCGAGCACCGACTCAGGTGCGGTGATAGTGGGCCTCCTGGGCCTGGCCCATACGTTGGTCGGCCTGTACTTCTGGGCGCAGGGCACCAGTCCCGGCAAGAGGACCCTCGGTCTGTACGTCTACAGCAGCCAGACGGGCCGAAGGCTGGGCTTCTGGCCGATGCTGTTCCGCGAGACGGTGGGGAAGTGGATCAGCGGCGCGGCCATGGGCCTCGGGTACCTATGGCTAGTCTTCGACCGTCATCGCCAGAGCTGGCACGACAAGCTGGTGAGCTCAGTCGTGCTCAAGGGCACCGATGGACTGTGACCACGCTGCCGGGTAGGCGCCGGCCCTGCCGGATACGACGGGCGCTGCCGCACGGGGTTAAGTTCTATCCGTGACCGTGCCGCTGTCTGTCCTCGACCTCGTGCCGCTGCCGCCGGGCGGCACGGCCCAACAGGCGTTCGCCAACAGCGTGGAGCTTGCCCGACTGGCCGAGAAGCTAGGCTTCAGGCGCTACTGGGTAGCTGAACACCACAACACGCCGGCCTTCGCGTCCATGGCTACCACCACGCTTATCGCCGTGCTGGCCGGCGCCACCTCCACTATCCGTGTGGGCTCGGGCGGGGTCATGCTGCCCAACCACTCGCCCCTGAAGGTGGCCGAGGAGTTCCTGACGCTGGAGGCCCTCCACCCGGGGCGCATAGACCTGGGCCTCGGCCGCGCGCCCGGCACCGACCAGGTGACGGCTTTCGCCCTCAGGCGCAGCAGCGAGCTGCTGGCCGCCGATGACTTCCCGCAACAGGTTGAGATGCTAAGGGCCTACGCCGGCGAGTCGGACTTCCTGGCCGGCCACCCTTTGGGTAAGGTCACGGCCGCCCTGCCGGGTGTGAAGCTACCGCCGCTCTGGATCCTGGGCTCCAGCACTTACGGCGCCCAGTATGCGGCCCAGACCGGCCGGGGCTACTCCTTCGCCTATCACTTCAGCCCGGACTACGCTGTGCCTGCGCTGCGCGCCTACCGTGAGGGCTTCCAGCCGTCGGCCGAGATACCTGAGCCGTACGTCATCCTCGGCGTGGCGGTGGTGTGCTCGGAGTCGGAAGAGAGGGCCGAGGCGCTGGCCCGGGCGCACGACCTGATGTGGCTGCGCATACGGCGTAACGAGCGCGGCTTGCTGGTCACCGCCGAGGAGGCGGCCGCGTACGACTTCACGCCCGAGGAAGATGAGATGGCCCGCGCGTCCAGGCGCATGCTCGTGTGGGGCACGCCAGAGACGGTGCGCCGGCGCCTGCATGAGCTGGTGCAGGAGCTACAGGTGAACGAGCTGATAGTGACCACCCACATGGCAGACCATGCGGAGAGGTTGCAGTCGTACCGGCTCGTCAAGGAGGCGGTCGGCTAGACCACCGCTGCTTCCAGGCTGGCGATACGTTTGCTCGCCGGGTCTACTCGGACCGCCCAGCCTAACGGGGCGACCACGTGGGGGCTTCAAGAACCGGGGTCTGTCGCTACGCGGGCTCATAGGCTATTCAATCAGGTGAGATGCGGATGACCTGCCCGGTGGTTGCCAGTACCAGCATGCCCTCGCGCGCCCCGGTGAGGTGGAGGTAGGCGCTTAGCTGCTCCTGGTAGTGCCGTATGCGGTCGTCGCTGAGGTAGCGGTCGCTCTTCCAGTCGATGACGACGTCGGGCGAGCCGTCGGCGGCCACTGCTACGGCGTCTGCTATGCCGCCCCACACCACTCGGCTCCCTGGGGTGCTCTCGTCGACGCCGGCCACCTCCACCTCCGCCTCCAGGCGCCCGTGAAGGCCCGCCACCTCCGGCAGCCTCCAGGCGCGCAGGGCGCACTCGGCCACCTCGTTCGGGTCCACGGCGGCGTCTGACTGCAGTGGCTGCAACTGCGCCGCCAGAACAGCTGCGCGCGCAGCGAGCTCGTCGGCTGTCGGAGCGACCTCGTCGTTGATGATCTCCTCCATGATCTTGTGCAACAAGATGCCGCGGGCGGCCCCCACGGCGAGGACGCCCTGGGGGCCTTGAGGATCTTCCGGCACCTCATCGAGCGACTCGAGGATGGCCGCGGCCGCGGCTACCGTCAGGACGTCCGGCTCGGCCGCCGCCGCTGGCGCTTCGCCCGTGGCCAGCATGTCTAGGGTCTGGTCCTCGCGTCGGCTCGGAGCGCGCCGTTCGACGCTTACGAGGCCCTGTTCTATGAGGTCCTGCTCCTCGACGAACTGCTGGCGTGTCTGAGCTGTATAAGCGTGGCGCTCCGGTGTCCGCGCCCTGGCAGCGCCGCTCGTGACGGCGAAGACGGGTATATCGTCTGGTCTCCAAGCCACCATATTGCACCAGGCAGACTGGTCTGTATTGCCCTCGTGGCGCGGGATTATCAACAGTTCACGCGCGCGGGTGGCCGCGACGTACCACAGCCGTATGCGTTCGAGCGCCTGCTCCTCATCCTCCGCTGCCTTCACCGACTCGTAGTTGCTGCAGGGCTGCCTGAGCAGCTGAGCTGCGAAGGTCTTCGAGCGGCGGTCGTACAGAACGCCCTTGGCACCCGAGGCACGCGAGGTGGTGTTCACGGGTATGACGACGGGCCACTCCAACCCCTTGGCGGAGTGGATGGTGATGAGTGTCACGGCTTGGCTGGCCGAATCGGCTCTACCTTCCAGCTCGCTCTCTGAGTCTGCCCAGGCTCCCCAGACGTGGTGCGCGAACTCCGCGAGACCCCTCGTGTCGAAGGCGCGGCTGTGCTCTAGAAAGCGCTCTACGTTGGCCAGGGCTCTGTCGGCATGGCTACCGTGCCTATGCTCCAGCACGGCGCGTACTTCCAGCGCGTCGATGGCCCGGCCGAGGAGTGCGAACGGGGTGGTGGCGAAGCGCAGCCGCGTCAGAGGGCCTATGCGCTCAAGGCTACGGCGGATGGGACCTGGTGCGAGCAGGTGAGGGTCGGTGGTCACGCTAAGGAACCGCGCGTCGCCCTCCAGGTGGTTGAGGGCGTGGGCGGCGTCGAGCAGCTCCTCGTCCGTGGCCCCAATCAGCGGCCCTCTGAGCAAGGCCCCGAGCGCCAGGCGGTCCCGCGGGTCGGCGAGCACGCGCGTGAGGGCCACGAGGTCCTGCACCTCCTGGCGGCGGTAGAAGCCCTTGCCCGCCTGACTGGCCACGCTTATGCCGCGCTGGTCGAGCGCACGCTCGAACAGCGCGAGGCCGCTGCCCACGGGGGCCAGTAGCGCGATCTGGCTGGGCGCCAGAGGCTGGTCGAATAGGTCGCTGGTGCCCGCTACGAGGCTCGCTACGAGCGTAGCGACCGTCTCGGCCTCGGCCTCCCGCGCGTCGTCGGCCGACAGCTTGCCCTGGCCCCCGGTGGGGTCCGGCACGCTGAGCATGCGAACGTTGGGCACCGCCGCGGGCGCGTGCCAGGGGCGTAGCGGCACATAGCCGGGTTGGCCGGGGGCCGCCAGCGGCTCGGCGAACGACTCGTTCACGCAAGTCAGGATGTGGGGCCGCGACCGGAAGTTCGTGTTGAGCGACAGCGCCTTGGCCCTTCCGTGCTGCGCTCCGAGGTCTGTCAACAGCCCGTACGTGGCGATGTCGGCGCCACGGAAGCGGTAGATGGACTGCTTCGGGTCGCCTACGACGAAGCGCGCTCCGGGCCTGGACGGCCACGTGCTCCAGTGATCATCGTTAGGTTCGCCCGTCAGCCGCCACACTATCTCTGCCTGGTGCGGATCGGTGTCCTGGAACTCGTCGATCAGTACGTAGCGGTAGCGGTCGGCCAGCTCGTCCCTGACGGCCGGGTGGTCTCGCAGGAGGCCAAGCGCCGTGGTTATGAGGTCGTCGAAGTCGAGGCTGGCGGCGGCACGCTTCTTCTCCTGATAGCGCCTGCTTACCTCGCGCAGCTCGGCTGCCACGTGATGCAGCAGGGTATCGGTGGCGGCCGGCGCCAGCCGGGCCAGAGCCTCGTCGAACCGGTCGAAGGCGGCCAGCACCTCCTCGTACGACGCTTCGGCTTCGGCCTTGTCGGCGCCTGCCTCCCTCAGGGACTGGACCCATTTGCCCTTGACCCGCAGCTTCCGCAGTGAGCCCGCTTGCGTGAAGAGTGCGTCCGGCCGCTCGAGCGTGGCGGCGGACAGCGCACACCGTGTTCCCTCACCCTGACGGGCGCTGCCGAGGAGGTCCCGGATCAGTTGTGGCAGCTGTTCGAGCCCGGGTACGAGGGCCGCCGCCTCGGGAGGAGCGCCACACACGAGCTCGTAGTAGGAGTTGGCGTGGTGCGCGGTGGTCGTGGCCACAGCGGCGATGTCAGCCGGCGGACCGCTGTCGGCGTCCGGCCTGTCATGCAGAAAGCGCGCCAGCTCCTCCAGCGCCTCACGGCCGATGCCGCTCTCAAGGGTAGCCAGCCGGGCGATGAGGGTGGGCTCGCTCTCGCCTCCCGTGCTCTCGCCCAGGATTTCGCGCAGCCACTCCTCGAAGACGTCGCGGAACATGAGCTGCTGCTGGGCGGCGTCTAGCACGCCGGCGCCCGGATCCGTGTTGGCCTCGACCGGGTAGGGCCGAACCAGCTCGCGCGCGAAGCCGTGGATGGTGGAGCAGGTGAGCTCGTCGATGCTCTCGAGCGCGGCGGTCAGACTCACGCGCTGCGCCGCGGTAGGCGCGCCGGCCGGGAACGCGGCACCAAGCTCTGCCGGCACCTCTCCCGCCGCCAACCTCTCGACGTACTCGCGCACGCGCGCGGCCAGCTCTGCGGCCGCCAGCTCCGTGAACGTGATGGCGGCGATGGAGGCGGGCATGACGCCGTCTGCCAGCAGCAGCGCCACCCTTCCGGCGAGGATGGCGGTCTTGCCGGAGCCCGCTCCAGCCTCGACTATCAGGCCGAGCTGACGGTTGGTGAGAGCCTCGCGGCGCGCGTCCTGGTCGGGCGGCGCCGCGGTCGTCGGCTGGGCGGCGCTCATGCGCCGGCTCCGGCGTCAGCCGCGACCGGGCCGGCGAGCAGGCTGTCTATATCTATGCGCTCGGCATCTAACGCCGAACCCTTCAGGCGGTAGTAGTAGCCGGGACCGAACGCGGGATAGGCGAGGACCGTGGCCTCGAACGCGTCGGTTATGCCCGGACCGGGGAGCACGCGCCCGCTCGCCAGCTTGGCCACTGCGGCAGCGGCGGCCTGCGCGAGGCGTTGCACGCTCTGATCGGGTTGCGAGAGGACTAGCGGCTCTGCGGCCCCCGCGTACAGCAGGCCCGCCGCCACCTCGTAGTCGCTGCCGAGCAGCTGCCTCACGGCGATGGTGTAAAGCGTGCGTTGCAGCTCGTTGCCGTTGTCCAGGTCGCCCGTGTGCTTCCTGGGGCGACCGCTCTTGTAGTCGATGACCGTGATGCGGCGACGCTCGTCGTCGATGTCGAGCCGGTCGATGACCCCCCTGAGGCGTAGGTCTGTGCCGGGCAGCGTGACCACGGCGTTCGGCGGCCACGGCAGGTGCGCCCCCTCGTGCGCGTATGAATCGTCGTAGCCGAACTTCAGCTCTGCGAAACTGCGGACGTGACCTGACGGCGCCGCCGTGACGCTCAACATGTGCACAGCCATGGTCTCGGCCCGGCGCAGAGCCGCCTGCCAGGCCAGCGGCGGGGGGACGGGTCTGGTCATCGTCCACCGTACGTCAGCGCTCTCGCACGCCCGGGTCACGAGGTGCGCCACCTCCGCCTGCTGTAGGCGGGCGAACCCGCCAGCGGCCTGTACGCCAGCCAGCGTGTCCTCCAGCACCTCGTGCAGCAACTGGCCGCGCTGCAGGGCGTCCAGCTCGAGGAGGTCGTGCTCGGGCTGCGGCTGGGCCCAGCCGAGGCCGTAGGTGGCCACGAAGCCGTGGGGGTTGCGTAGCAGCAGCTTGAGCGAGGTGGCGGAATGCCGCCTCTGCAGCGTGCGTTGCACCACCGGATGGCCCGCCCGCACCAGGCCGTCGTGCGGCGTGAGCTCGCTAGAGAAAGCCGAGTCGTAGGCCTGCTTGCAGCGCTGGAGTGCGGGATCGGCCGCGAGCTCGCGAGCACACGACGCCCGCCGGTCAGCCTCGCTCATGGCGTGATCAGTGCCGTCGTGCGGCAGACGCTCTGTCAGCGGCAGGCCCGCGTACTTGCGCAGCAGCGGGCTCGGGCTCTGCACACGACCGTCGCTGCCGCGCCTGGGGCGCGACAGCACGACCGTGCCGCCGGTCTGAGCGATGACTATCTGCAGGTGATCGGCATCGGTGCGCGCCCGGCTCACCTCTCGCAACGTGGCCGACCCGAGCACCCTGTTCGGCAGGAGAGGGTCCTCGTCGCTGCCGTGGCGGGGCCAGGCGCGGGCCGAGAGGCCGAGCAGCCGCACGTGCGACCTGGGCCACGCGCAGAGCGTGGCGGCCGAACACCAGAGCACGGAGCATGCCGGGTCGCGGCTGTCGGCGAAGCGGAGCCTCTGCAGCGACGTCGGCAGCGCGTCAGCCGCACCGTCTGTGAGCGCCCGGCGCCACGCCTCCCTGGCGGTGCCGGTGAGCCACCTCTCGCCGACCGTAGCTGCTGCGCTCGGGCCTTGCGTCAGGTCCATGACCAGACGCATGACGAGGGCGGCGTACTCGGGTGCACGCTCCTCTAGCGGGCCTAGGGCGCGACTCCAGTGCGCCGGCCTGGCCAACGCGGCATCGGGCTCGAGCTCCTGACACCAGTCCTCGGGTAGCCCTCCGATGCGGCGGTCGCCGGCGGCTCTGGCCGCCTCGACCACGCGCCTCACGCGCGGCTGTGTGGGCCTGTTGAGCAGGGCCTCGGCCATGGCGGCTGCGAACTGACCCGCGTCCGTGGCCGGCCCGGGCACCCCGTGAGCGAAGTGAACGGGCAGCGCCGAGGCCTGAACCAGCGTGTGAAGCGCGTGGTCGTACGTGCCCATGTCTACTGCGGCGAGGGCGATGTCGCCGGCGGGCACGCCGCTGACCAGCAGCCTGCGCACCCAGCGCAGCGCCTCCAGCGCTTCGTGGTGCGGGTCTGCACAGCTCTCGAGGGTGAGGGAAGGCACGAGTGCCTCCGTCGGCAGCGTCTCGATGATGGCGGGCGACCACGCCGGAGCGGCCGAGGCGGGCAGCCGCCACCGTACCGGCACCCTGGATGCCAGCTCTTCGAGCAGGTGCCGGTACAGCGGCGGGACGTCGTAGATGCCCTCCAGGGTGACGTCGCCAAGCAGCCGCGGGGCGAGCGCCACGCGTGCCTGTGCTGCGCCGACCACCTCGTGTGGCAGGGTCGTGCCGGCTGGCAGGTGCTGGCGGACGTGACGCTGCAACGCCGCCAGCTCGGCCCAGCGGGCGTGTGCGCCCGGCGCCCGCGCCAGCTCCGCCGGGTTCAGCCCCGCGTTCCAGGCGGAGAACAGGGTGTCGGCGGCTGCCCGGGCGAAGCCGGGCAGGAGGGCTATGGCCGCCAGGCTGGTCAGCTCGCTCACCGGCGGGTGCTGGAGCGCCTGCCGCACCGCGCTCTTGGTGGCCGCACCACCCAGACCGCCGGCCAGCCGCGCAGCCAGGCCCTGCAGCGTAACTACTCGCTGGCCGAGCCGGTTCTGGCCGGCGATCTGGTCGCGCAACCGGCGCCCGGCCAGGGGATCTGAGACGACGAAGGTAGAGCGGTGCATGCTTTGCCCCCAGCGGTTAGTAGTGATGCGAGAGTACACCGCGCCTGCGCCAGTGGGTGACGCGGCTAGGGTCTAGCCTAGAGCGTGTGGGTTTCTGTGGCGGCAGGCGGGCGCGGTGGGTGGAGTCAGGCTTACCTTGTACCCATGCTCCGCCCGCCCCACCAACGCGTCTGTGGCGCCCCTCACATCTCTACCTTAAAAACTAAGGTATGGTCTCCGCATGGTCATCACAGCACTCGGCGTAACCCTCCTCTTCGTGTCACTCGGCCTCGCCACGGCCCTCCTGGCAGCCATTCACGACGCCATCGAAGCCATGGTTCACCGCCGGCAGATGAGGCCCGGCGCCCACCTTGGCGGGGCAGAGGGCGGTGTCCCGCTGGCAGCCTCGACGCCGAGGCGTGCCGCGCGGCGCGGCCGCCGGGTGCCCTCAGCCGCCCTCACAGCCGGCGTGCCGGCCAAGAGCACCTACACCGTGGAGCCGAGCCCAACGCCGGCCTGGGTAGAGATCGCGCGGCGCGACCTCATGAACACCGGCCCCGCCAAGCGCTGACGCTCGCGGGCCCTGCGCCGCTCTGCGCCACGCTGCGCCTCAAGCTCGTCCTTGCGTCACTGGCCGGTCCGGTACGGCCCTCCGCTTATAAGGCGGGCGCTCTCCGCCAGAGGGCACGTGCCGTTGCTCACGCCCCCTCCTTTCGTAGGATTGACCCATGAGCGAGCAGCCTGACGCCGCCACGCGCCTAAGCGCATTGCGCGAGCAGATCCACCACCACAACTACCGCTATCACGTGCTCGACGCCCCGGAGATAGCCGATGCCGAGTACGACCAGCTCATGCACGAGCTGCGGGCGCTGGAAGAGGCCAACCCGGACCTCATCACCCCCGACTCGCCCACGCAGCGCGTCGGCGGCGCGCCGCTGGAGGGTTTCGAGACCGCGCGGCATCTGCGCCCCATGCTCAGCCTTGATTCCAGTGCCCGCGAGGAAGACCTGCGGGCGTTCGACCAGCGCTTAAGGCGCGCGGTCGCCGCTGTTGATGACGAGGCCACGGTCTCCTACTCGCTAGAGCCCAAGATAGACGGCCTCTCCGCCGAACTCGTCTACGAGGACGGGCAGTTCGTTCGGGCGGTAACTAGAGGCAACGGTGAGGAGGGGGAGGTCATCACGGCCAACGTGCGCACCATACGCTCCGTGCCGTTGCGGCTGAGGGGCGACCAGCGCGCGGTACCGCCTCTGCTGGCGGTGCGCGGCGAGATATTCCTGCCGATCAACTCGTTCGACGACGTGAACGCCGACCTCATCAACCAGGGCAAACAGCCGTTCGCCAACCCCCGCAACGCTGCTGCAGGCAGCGTCAGGCAGCTCGACCCAACCCTCACGGCCTCCAGGCCGCTCACGCTCTTCTGCTACGACATCCTCGCCGGCCCCGAGCTAGGCACGCAGAGCGAGCTGCTGACCGCGCTCGCCCAGTGGGGCCTGCCCGTCAACCCCGACAACGGCGCGGCCGCCGATGTGGACGGCATACTCAGCTACTTCGAGAAGATGGTCGAGGGCCGCGACCACCTCTGGTACGAGGTCGACGGTGTGGTCGTCAACCTCCAGGACTTGGGTCTCCGCCGGCGCCTGGGCAACACGGCGCACCACCCCCGCTGGGCGTACGCCGTCAAGTTCCAACCGCGCAAGGAGGTGAGCGAAGTGCTTAGCATCGTCGCGAGCGTGGGCCGCACGGGAGTCGTGACCCCCATAGCCATGCTCAGGCCGGTCAACATCGGTGGGGTAACGGTCAGTCGCGCCAACCTCCACAACATCGACGACATAAGCCGCAAAGACATCCGCGAAGGCGATACCGTGCGCGTCGAGCGCGCCGGAGACGTCATACCCCAGGTGGTAGAGGTCGTAGAGACGGGTGCGGTGCGCGGCCAGCCGTTCGCCATGCCCACGACCTGCCCCAGCTGCGGCACCGAGCTCGGCCGTCGCGGCCCCTACACCGTGTGCCCCAACTCGTTCGACTGCCCAGCCCAGCTGGTGGGCAGGCTCACGCATTACGGCAGCAGGGGCGGTCTAGACATCGAGGGCCTGGGCGAGCGCACCGTGCTGCAGCTGGTCGAGCGGCGGCTCGTCACGCGCTTCCATGAGCTCTACGACCTGACCCCCGAGCTTATCGAACCGCTGGACGGCTTCGCGGAGCGCTCCGCCCGCAAGCTGTGGGACGCCATCGAGGCCTCCCGCACTCCGCCCCTGCCGCGCTTCTTGTACGCACTGGGCATCCCCGAGGTGGGCGCCGCGGTGGCCAGAAGCCTGGCCGCCGCGTTCGGCAGCGTCCACCGCCTTCGCAGCGCCACGGTGGAGGAGCTGCAGGGGGTCGACGGCATCGGCCAGGTGATGGCCGAGCAGATACACGGCTTCTTCAACGAACCACACAACGTCGAGGTGCTGAACGCGCTGCTCGCCCGTGTGGCACCTGAGGAGGTCGAGGTGAACACCAGCCCCACTGCCACGCTCCTGGAGGGGCTGTCGTTCGTGTTCACAGGCAGCCTGGAACGCCTGACGCGCCAAGACGCCGAGGCGTTGGTGCAGAGCCTCGGTGGCAAGGCGTCCGGTTCGGTGAGCAAGAAGACGAGCT
This sequence comes from Truepera radiovictrix, assembly GCA_044462445.1. Lineage (GTDB taxonomy): Bacteria > Deinococcota > Deinococci > Deinococcales > Trueperaceae > JAAYYF01. Next base: position 20,082 of record JBIQNJ010000036.1, read on the forward strand.
ACCTCGTGGCCGGCGAGAGCGCCGGCAGCAAGCTCACCCGGGCCGAAGAGCTCGGCGTGCCGGTGCTGAGCGAGAACGAGTTCATCACCTTCCTAGCCGAGCATGGTGTAGCTATCGTCGCTGACGACGGCGCCGCTGCAGGCTAGCGGGCGCGCCGGCATGCGGCGCCCGCTAGCGCCAAGACCGGCGCCGCGGTGCGGCAGACACGGTCAGGGAGGGAAGAAGTGACCAACGCAGAACTCGCTCGTCACCTGGAGCTGTTCGCCGACCTGCAGGAGCTGGCAGGGGAGAACCGCTTCCGCATCCGGGCGTACCGTAACGCCGCGCACAACATCTTCGAGCTGCCTGAGCAGGTCGGGTCTCTGATAGCGCAGGGGGCCGAGCTGTCGAGCATCCCCGGCGTGGGCAAGGAGATCGCCGAGAAGCTACAGGTGATGGTGGCCACGGGCGAGCTGCCGCAGCTGACCGAGATCGCCAAGACCATCCCGTTGGGGGTGGCAGAGGTGATGCGTGTCAAGGGGATGGGCCCCAAGCTGGCCGCCGCCGCTTGGAGCGAGCTGGGGGTCGACAGCGTAGACGCGCTGGAGAAGGCGGCCAGGGAGAACAGGCTGGGTGCCCTGCCGGGCTTCGGTGCCAAGCGGCAGGAGTCGATACTGAAGAGCATCGAGGCGCATAGGCGTAACGTCGAGCGCGCCCGCATAGGCGAGGTGGACCCGATAATCGCCCCGCTGGTAGCGGCCCTCAGGTCGGTCAAGGGCGCCGAGCGGGTCGAAGTGGCCGGCTCGTACCGCCGGCGCAGGGAGACGATAGGCGACATAGACCTGCTCGTCATAGCCAAGGGCGAAGCCGCCGTCGCCATAACTGACGCGTTCACCAGCTACACGGACGTGGAGGAGGTGCTGGGCAGCGGCCCCACGCGCTCGAGCGTGCGGCTCAAGAACGGGCTGGAGGTCGACCTGCGCGTGATGGAGCAGGAGTCGTTCGGTGCGGGCCTCATGTACTTCACCGGCTCGAAGGCGCACAACGTCGAGTTGCGCCAGCTGGCGCTGGACCACGGCTGGCACCTCACCGAGTACGGGCTGTTCGAGGGCACGGGCGAAGAGGGGGCCACCCCCCTCTCCGGCGGCAAGCGCCTGGCCGGCCGCACCGAAGAGGAGATATACGCCAGGCTCGGCCTACCTTACATAGAGCCCGAACTGCGCGAGGGCCGGGGCGAGGTGCAGGCGGCGCTGAAGGGCCGCCTGCCCGACCTGCTGACCGAGGCCGACATCCGCGGCGACCTTCACATGCACAGCACCTGGTCAGACGGCAAGGCCGCCGTGGAGGAGATGATGCGCGCCTGCGCAGAGCGCGGGTACCAGTACATGGCCCTCACCGACCACTCGAAGGCTTTGGCTATGACCGGCGGGCTCGACGAGGAGAAGCTGGCCCGCCAGTGGCGGGAGCTGGACGGCGTCACCGCCGCCAACCCCGGGATCACGCTGTTACGCGGCCTCGAGGTCGACATCCTGAAGGACGGCAGCCTCGATCTGTCTGACGAGTGGCTCGAGAAGCTCGACATAGTTCTGGTGAGCGTGCACTCGCACTTCGGCCTGAGCGCCGAGGAGCAGACGGCCCGCATCGTCAGGGCCGTCAGTCACCCGCAGGTGAACGTCCTCTGTCACCCCACCGGCAGGGTGCTGGGCGAGCGTGACGGTTACGCGGTCAACCTGCCCGAGGTGTTCGACGCGTGCAAGGAGAACGGTGTGGCGGTGGAACTAAACGCTTCCTACCAGCGCCTCGACCTGTCGGATGTCAACCTGATAGCTGCCAGGCAGAAGGGCCTGCTGGTCAGCATCGGCACCGACGCGCACGCCACCAAGGAGCTGGGCGGCATGGTCCTGGGCGTTCAGCAGGCGCGGCGCGCATGGCTCACGGCCGAGCAGGTCATCAACACCTGGCCGCTCGAGCGGCTGCGCGCGTTCCTCGCCAAGCGAGTCCTAAGTCATAACGGCTCCGAATCGTGAGAGCTTTTTACTCGTACCTTCATGTCCACGAAAAAGGGCGAGAGTCGGCCGCGGAACCGAGTTCGTGCGGGGTATCCTAGGCCTGCTGTGCGAAGGGGCATCCGAGGGCCCTTCTTGCCAACTCTTGAGACCAAGATTGCCATAGGAGGTAACCAATGAAAGGACTACTCAAGATCCTCGCCCCGGCCGTGCTGTGCCTGATCATCGCCATCCCCCTCGTGTCCGCTCAGGGCACGCCCATCGGTGAGGTAGACACGGCGCCCGGCGAGACCATCTACAACTCTGTGTGCCTGGCGTGCCACATGATGACCGGTGAGGGTACGCCGTACGCATTCCCGCCGCTCAACAACCACTTCCCTGAACTGGTCGCAGTCGAAGGCGGCAGAGAGTACGTCATCGACGTAGTGCTGTTCGGCCTCATGGGCGCCATCACGGTCAACGACATCCCCTACAACAGCGTCATGACCCCGCACGTGGGCATGTTCGACGACCAGCAGGTGGCCGACGTCCTCAACTACGTGGCCACGGCCTGGGACAACGCCGCCCAACTGCCAGACGGCTTCCTGGCCTTCACGGCTGACGAGGTCGGCGCCCAGCGCGGCGGCATGTGGAGCTCCTCCGAGGTGTACGAGCGCCGTCAGACGCTCGGCCTCGACTGAGCCGAAGCTCGGACTCTAGGGCCAAGACCCAAGTAACAAGGGGCCGTACCCGTCACAGGGTGCGGCCCCTTGAACGGTTAGGCTCCGGCATGAGCGACCTGCTGCTGTCACAAGCCGATCCTCTGCTGCTGGCCTTCGAGCGCAACAGCAGGGTCAATGCCGCTGTGCTGGCGGCTATATCCGACGATGACCTGACGTTCGCCACCGGCGGCGGCTGGAGCATAGGGAAGCACCTCTGCCACCTGGCCAGCTTCCGCAAGGGGTGGTTGTACGTCATCTCGCCCGCCCGGGCCGAGGCCCTCAGGCCACTCATCGAGTTCGTGGGCGAGGAGGACTTCAACCCGCTGGCCACCACCGTGGAGGAGATAGCGGAGGGTTTCCGAGAAGGCGACGCCGCCGCTCTCGCGGCGGTACAGGAGGCGTTGGCCGAGGGTCGGGCGTTCGAAGAGGTCTACCAGAGCAACCCTGTCAACTTCCTCGTTCACGCGGTGGTGCACGACGCGCACCACCGGGGTCAGGTCGTGAGCCTGCTGCGGCAGAACGGCCGCACCTTCGACGAGATGGAAGCGCTCGACCAGGCCACCTGGCCCATCTGGCGCGAGTAGCCGCGCCGCTCCCTCGCGCCGGGATCTGACCGGAAGACGCCTGACCATACGACCAAGGCCATGTGGGCACCGGCACGCTGGTGCCTGCTGCTGCGCGCGCAGTTTGGCGAAACGCGCGCGCAATAACGGCATGGCGCAGGCTAGAGCCTCTGGGCGTTGGCGGGTATGGAGGTCGGTACCCGGCTCGAGTAGCGCTCCCTGGCCGTGATCCTGAAGTAGGGGAGGGCAACGCGGCGTTTGTACACGTTCTCTGCCAGCCACTGCAGCTCGGCCTCGTGTGACTCCTCCGGCACGTCCTTCCACCAGGCGCGCGCCTCTGAGCTCCAGCGGTAGCGCCGCTCCTTCAGCGCGTCCTTGCTGTCGAAGGGCGAGCCCTCGGCCCATAGCCGCACGCTGCTCTTAAGCGCACTCTCCCTGAGGAGCGCCATGGTGGCGCGGCCGTCGGGGCTCGGTCTGCTGGCGAGGATCTCGATGCCCGCGAGGCTGTCTACCAGTGCGCGATGCCCGTCGAAGAAGAAGCCGTGCCGGAACGCCAGGTACTCCATGCTCGAGCTGGAGAAGCCGAGGGAACGCCAACCCACGTCGGAGATGGAGCAGGCCCAGGGCAGGTCGCGGAAGAGCGGCAGCCGCCGCTCCACGAACGGCCGATCGAACGCGGCGTTGTGCGCGATGACGAGCTTGGCCTGGTCTAGGAACTGCGCCACCCCGGCGTCGTCGATACGCTGCCCGGCCAGGTCTTCGTCCGTTAGGCCGGTGAGCTCGGTGATCTCGGGCGCGAGCGGGAAGCCAGGGTCCTCCAGTTGCGACGTGGTGCGAAGGACGCGGTAGATGTTGCCGTTCAGGTCGTACTCGAACGCCGCCATGGCGAGCTCTATGACCTTGTCGCGCCCCACCTCGAAGCCGGTGGTCTCCGTGTCGAGGTACACGGCCACGTGCTTGGGTTCCGAGTTGGCGGGGCTGTACTCCGTCACTTCGCGCAGCCGCCGCAACACCCGGAACTCGCCTGTCGCCTCCAGCTTCTCCTTCAGGAGCTCAAGCTCGGCCGCAGGGGTATGGGTTGGGGAAGCGTCCACTGCGGGCAGGCTCACTTCACGGTTCGGCTCGGACATTCACCCACTGTAACCAGGGCGGGCTGGGTTCGAGACTAAGGAACGCGGTTTGGGCCGCATGCGGCTGGGCGTTGGATGATGAGAGGATACCCGCCCCGAGCATTAAAGCGCCCTGCGACGGCCCGCGGTAATATACCTGCGCCGGTCGCGCCTCGGGCGCCGGGCGCCACCTGACCATGAAGAGCGCTGCGTTGTCCCTCCTTCTCTGCACCGCGTGCGTGCTGGCACCACTGGCGAGCGCGCGCGACAACATCGAGGTCACGCCGTTCGGCCCTATCCTCGTAGACCTTCTCAAGGCCTTCCACGCCAAAGGGGTGCCCTGCGAAGGCGTGGCGACGCAGTCGGCGGAAGTGTGCTTCGAGTCCCAGGCTGTCGGCGCCAGCTACCTGGCGGAGCGCCTGCAGGAGCTGATCGCCTCGTACGAGGCCATAGGCCTAAGCAACGGCGACTGGCGCTCGGCTAACGGGGTGTGGACCGTGTCGCTCAAGCTGCCGAACAGCAGCTACGGCCAGCTGGAGGTCTACCTGGCGGAGGCGCCAGGCAACCTGGTCAAGGGCGTCGTTCGGCTCGTAGAGCCCTACTAGGCTTCGGTTCCGTCCAGCCGCTCCTGCTGACTTTCGGGCGCCGCTTCGGGGATGCGCCGGAACAGCCTCACGCAGGCCCACAGCGACGCCGCGGCCAACGCCGAGGCCATGAACAGTGGGGCGCCGGGCAGGTCTATGGGCGCGCTCTCGCCGGTGAAGTACGAGAAGAGCATGGTCGCTGCCAGCGGTGCGGCGACTCCCGTGAGGCTCATGAGGCTTGCGAGCGCTCCCTGGACCTCGCCCTGCGCGTCGGCGCTCACCGATCTGGATATGAGCGCCTGCGCTGAAGGGCCCGTGAGGCCGCCGAGCCCGCCGACCGCCATGACGACGTACATCATCCAGCCCTGTGTGCTCAGGCCGTAGAAGAGGAAAGAGACGGTGGCGGTGGTGAGGCCGAACAGTATGGCCCTGCGTTCGCCGATCCGCGGAACCACGATGCGCACGAGCCAGCCCTGCACCACCGCAGAGAGTATGCCGACGAACGTGAGCGACAGACCGTTGAGGAACGGCGTCCACTCGAAGCGGTAGGTGGTGTAGAGGACCCAGATCGAGTGGAGCGAGTTCTGGGCCAGCCCGATGCACACGTACACGAAGGCCAGGCCCGCTACCAGCGGGACCCTGTTCAAGGAGGCCAGCGAGCCGATGGGGTTGGCGCGCCGCCACGAGAACGGGCGCCGGTTCTCCGGCTTCAGCGATTCGGGCAGCACGAACGCTCCGTACAGCCAGTTGAGCAGCGACAGCACAGCGGCCGCGTAGAACGGCGCTCTTATATCGATGCCGGCCAGGAGGCCGCCGAGGGCCGGGCCTACGATGAAACCGACGCCGAAGGCGGCGCCCACCATGCCGAAGTTCTTGGCACGTTCGTGAGGTGGGCTGACGTCTGCGATGTAGGCGTTGGCGGCCGTCAGGTTGGCGCCGGTGATGCCACTGATGACGCGACCGATGAACAGGATCCAGAGGTTGGGGGCCAGGGCCATCACCAGGTAATCGAGACCGCAGCCCAGCAGCGAGATGAGCAGCACCGGCCGGCGCCCGAAGCGGTCTGACAGGCCGCCCAGAACGGGTGCGAACAGGAACTGCATGGCGGCGTAGACGGCGATGAACCAGCCGTAGTACGAGGAGCCCGTGCTGAGATCGCCACCCGACAGCTCGGTGACCAGTTCGGGGAGAACCGGTATGAGCAGCCCGATACCGAGCACGTCGATGATTATGGTCACCAAGATGAAAGGCAACGCAGCGTTGCGTCGAGCCATCGTGTTCTCCTGATTCTGGCGAAGGGGTGGCGGTGGCCCGGGGTAAGGGCGGGCATGGAGGGCGGACCTTGGAGGCCGCCTGAGCCAGGAGCGGATTCTACGGCCCCGCCGCAGACTTAATCAATCGGC
>JBIQNJ010000037.1:0-10236 GCA_044462445.1 Truepera radiovictrix
CGCAGCCGCCGTAGTAGCGCTTGCCAGGGTAGCCCTCGGCGTACTTGTTGGTCAGAACGGAGCCCACGGCCTCCAGCACCTGCTGCGAGACGAAGTTCTCGGACGCGATGAGCTCGAGTCCGTAACGCTGCCGCTCGGCCTCCCTGTCGATCAGCTTGAAGATGGCCTCGTCCCGGGGTTGCGTGAGGGCGGGCGTGGCGTTCGAACCGTCTGCACTTGGCTTCATGGCGCTGAGTATAGCCCCGGCCCGCGGCTCCGCCGCCCCCGGCGAATAGCTCCCGGGCGAACTGGTCAGGCGGTGCGGTGTGGCCTGCCGGCGCTCAGGTGAGCCGCGCTGGCGGTCACTCGAGGAACGCCCCCAGCAGGGTGGCGGCGCGCTCCAGCTTGGTTATGTCGGAAGGGTAGAGGGGCATGAGGTCCTGGAGCGCCCTGCCGATCTCCTTGAGCTCGCCTGCCGTCAGCGCGGCGCGCGCCGGCAGGGCCAGGGCCTCCAACTCGACCTCATGGAAGAGTGCCTCGTCTATCGAGTACTTGAGCGCCACCTCGGCGGCGGGCCGGCACAACACCTCGTCGAAGGAGAGCTCTGCGACGGCCACACCGCCCCTCGTTACGTCGAAGCGGTGGCGTTCCGTGCTGATGATCATGTGCGGGCCTAGGCCGGCCAAGCCTGCGCCCGTACCACCGGCCCCCTGCAGCCGCTCGGTGAGCAGCCTAGCCAGCGCGGCGGGCCACTGCACGGCCGCCCCTGCCGGCAGCTCCTCCTCCAGCTCGTCGCGCTCATGCAGGCCGAGCATGACCGAGCCGCGGCTCTTGAGCGTCGCGCGCCTGACGCCGGCCACCGTCCTGACCCTCAGGGCCATGCCGGCGGCGTGCACGGAGCCGTGCTCGTCGTCGTAGTACACGTCGGTCTGGCTGGCCAGGCCGCGATCGACGGCGCCCGCGCCCGTCTTGGCCAGCGCCGCCGCCAGCTCGTCGAGGGCCGGCACCTGCCCATCCGGAGATGAGTACTTGAGTTCCCGTTCCAGCGCCATGGCCGAGTTTAACCGCGTCAGGGCGCGGTGCTAAACTTGCACATAAGCAAGCGTTTCCCGTGGTAGTGAGCTGGTGCGGCGAACCGAGATAGCCGCCGCGAGAACCGAAAGGGAGCCGAGATGTCGCAGATCCGCAACGTCGCCGTCCTGTCGCATAGCGGCGCTGGTAAGACTTCGCTCACAGAAGCGATCCTTTACCGTGCCGGCGCAGTACCCACGCTCGGAAAGGTAGAGGACGGCACCTCCCGCTCCGACTACACGCCCGAGGAGAAGCGCCGCAAGATCTCCATCTGGTCCACCGTCCACCCCTTCGAGTGGAAGGGTGAACGCTTCAACATCATCGACACCCCCGGCTACGCGGACTTCGTCAGCGAGATCCGTGGCGCCCAGGCTGCCGCCGATGCCGCGCTGATCATCGTCTCGGCCGTGTCGGGCGTGGCCGTGGGTACCGAGCGCGTGTGGACCTCGAGCTTCGAACGCGAGCTCTCCACCATGTTCGTCATCAACAAGCTCGACCGCGAGAACGCCGACTTCTTCCGCACCATGGCCGACATCGAGGCCACGCTGGCCGGCAACATCGCCGCCATCCAGATCCCTATCGGTCAGGCCGAGAAGTTCAGGGGCATCGTCGACCTGCTCAACATGAAGGCGTACGAGTGGTCGGGTGAGGACCCGGTCGAGGTGCCCATGCCCGACGACGTGGCGGGGCTGGCGGCGGAGTACCGCGAGCGGCTGGTGGAGGCCATCGTCGAGACCGACGACGACCTGATGATGCAGTACCTGGAGGAGGCCGACCTGGATGCTGAGGCCGTCAAGGCCGCGTTCTACGCTGCAGTGCGCCGCAACGAGCTCACGCCCGTGCTGGTCACCTCTGCGGCCAAGGTGATGGGCATCTCGCTCCTCCTCGACTTCCTCACCAAGGGGGTCAGGAACGTGGAGGACCACGCACCGCTCCCGGTCGTCGAGGGTGAGCCGCCGAAGCTCGGCCTGGACCAGCCCTTCAGCGCCCGCGTGTTCAAGACCGTCAACGACCCGTACCTCGGCAAGGTGTCCATGATGCGCGTGCTCTCCGGCACGCTCAAGGCCGGCGCCCCGCTGGTGGACGGCGAGACCGGCGCCGAGATCCGCACGGCGCACCTCTACGCCCCTAACGGCAAGGACCTGACGGAGGTCGGCGAGCTGAGCGCCGGCATGATAGGCGCACTCACCAAGGCAGACGAGGTGCGCACCGGCTCCACCCTCACCACGCCGCAGAACCGCTTCGTGCTGGCGCCCATCAGACTGCCGGCACCCGTCATGGCGCTGGCGCTGCACCCGAAGACGCGCGCCGATGAAGACAAGATGGGGGAGGGTCTCGGTCGCCTGCTAGACTCGGACCTCACGCTGCAGCTGGAGCGCAACCCCGACACCAAACAGACCGTGCTTTGGGGCATGGGCCACGTTCATCTCGAGATCGCCGTGGCCAGCCTGGCTGAGCGCGGCATCGAGGTAGAGACAAGCGCGCCGCAGATCGCCTACCGCGAGACCATCAACGGCAAGGGCGACGCCCGTTACCGCCACAAGAAGCAGTCGGGCGGCGCCGGTCAGTTCGCCGAGGTGGCCCTGCGCGTCGAGCCGCTACCGCGAGGCGGCGGCTTCGAGTTCGACTGGAAGGTCGTGGGCGGCACGATCCCCACTCAGTTCCAGTCGAGCTGCGAGAAGGGCGCCCGCGCGGGCCTGGAAGCGGGTGCGCTCGGCGGCTTCCCCGTGCAGGACGTGAAGGTGGAGGTGTACGACGGTAAGGACCACCCCGTCGACTCCAAGGACATCGCGTTCCAGAGCGCGGCCATGTTCGCGCTACGCGAGGCGCTTGAACAGGCGTCGCCCGTGCTGCTCGAACCCCTGATGCTGGTGAAGGTGCGCGTGCCGGACCGCTACACGGGCGACGTCATCTCCGACCTGAACTCGCGCCGCGGCCGCATCCTGGGCATGGACAGCGAGGGCTCTGTGAGCGTGGTCTCGGCTCACGTTCCGCTGGCCGAGATCCAGTCGTACTCGGCGGACCTGCGCAGCATGACCGGCGGGCGCGGCGCTTTCTCGCTCAAGGCCGACCGCTACGAGGTGGTGCCCCAGCACGCCGCCGAGAAGATCGTGGCCGAGCGGAGGGCCGCCCAGAGCGCGGGCTGAGTCTTAGCTGAACCTGGTGCTGGCCGGGGTCTTCAGATCCCGGCCAGCTGCGTTCTCACGTCCTCGGCCAGTTCGGCACCGAGCTCCTCCGCCTCGCGGGCCTCGCCGCTGGTGGTGGCCTGGAGCGTGGTGCCGTCCTTGAGCGCAGCGCCGAACAGCGTCATCTCGCCGTCCTCGGTGACGGTAGCCAGGGCGCCCACATGAAGGTCGGAGAGCGCAGCCGCGAAGGCGCGTTCGGCGCGCACGCGGTCGAAGCTCGGCCGGTGCTGCATGGAGTAGGCGGCCTCGTAGGCCTCATCGTCGTCCTGGCGCACCACCAGGCCCAGGGCGCCCTGACCGGGAGCGGGGGTGAACTGACTCTCCTCGAGCACGGCGTCGACGGCGTTGCGCAGGTCGAGGGTGGTGAGAGCGAGCGCAGGGGTTATGAGCGCCCCGAACTCGCGGCTCGTCAAGCGGTTGACCAACGACTCGGGGTGATCGGAGACGACCACGGCTTCAAGGTCGCTCTTGTAGGCGCTCAGGAAGGCGGCGTCGCGCTTCGAGGCGACGGCAACGCGGGTTCCCGGCGCCAGCTCGGCCAGGCTCTCCTTGCCGCGCGCTGCCAGCGCGGACCGTGCCTCTCCCCGCCGCGTGACGGCGGCCAGCACCAAGCCCTCGGGGAGGGCGGTGGGCAGCCACTCGAGCTGGACTATGGCCATGCCGACGCTGCCCTGTGAGAGCGCGCCGAGCAGCGGACCCACCTCGGCGCCGGACGTTCCGGGGACGGTGCGAAGCGTCAGATGCAAGTCGGGCCACTCGTCGGTAAGTCGCTCCAGCAGTGCGCGACCCTGACGGATGGCGAAGGAACCTTCTCTGTTACCCAGAACTATCCTGGCCATATGGACCTACCTTTTACCACGGGGACCGACTGGCACAGTTGGCGTCTGGGGCGCGGCGCAGGGTACTTCCGGAAGGTTCAAGCGACCCTCTCGGCCAGCTCCCGCAGGCGTGCAGCCGGCGTGGTGTCCTCCCAGGGGAAGCCCGCCCGGCCGAAGTGGCCGTACGAGCTGGTGGGCGTGTAGAGGGGCCGCCGGAGGTCGAGGGTGGCGATTATCGCTGCCGGCCTGGCGTCGAACGCCTTGCGCAGCAGTCGCGCCAGCTCTTCGTCTGGCATGACGCCCGTGCCGAACGTGTCGACGTAGAGCCCTACGGGGTGGGCGGCCCCGATGGCGTAGGCCAGTTGGATCTGGCACCGCTGGGCTAGTCCTGCCGCCACCGCGTTCTTGGCCATGTAGCGGGCGAAGTAGCTGGCAGACCGGTCCACCTTGGTGGGGTCCTTGCCGCTGAAGGCGCCGCCGCCGTGGGGCGCCGCGCCACCGTAGGTGTCGACGATGATCTTGCGGCCGGTGAGGCCGGCATCGGCGGTGGGTCCGCCCTCGACGAAGCGGCCGGTCGGGTTGATCATGAAGTTGGTGTTGCCGTCGAGCATGGTCTCGGGCGCCACCGCCTGCAGCACGTGCCGGTAGAGGTCGTGGCGTATCGTCTCCAACGCCACGTCGGGATGGTGCTGCGCCGATATAACCACGGTCTCGATGCGCACGGCCTGATGGCCCTGATACTCCAGCGTCACCTGCGCCTTGCCGTCTGGCCGGAGGTAAGGGACCGTGCCGTCGTGGCGCACCTCGGCCAAACGCCGCGCTATGCCGTGCGCCATCTGGATCGGTAGAGGCATGAGCTCAGGGGTCTCGCTGGTGGCGTAGCCGAACATGAGTCCCTGGTCGCCCGCTCCCACCAGGTCGTAGGGGTCGCCACTCTCCGCCTCCACGGCGCTGTCCACGCCCTGGGCGATGTCGGGAGACTGCTCGTTGAGAGCGATGAGCACTGCGGAGTGGTCGGCGTCGAAGCCGTACTCGGCGTGCGTGTAGCCCACCTCGCGGGCGGCGGTGCGAACGATGGCCTGCACGTCGACGTCTGCCGTGGTGGTGACCTCGCCGGCCACGAGAGCCAGGCCGCGCGTGAGTAGCGTCTCCGCCGCCACCCTGGCGTTCGGGTCTTGCTTGAGTATGGCGTCCAGCACACTGTCGCTGATGCGGTCAGCGAGCTTGTCTGGATGCCCTTCCGTTACCGATTCCGCTGAAACGAGGCGGCGCAACTCAGAACCTCCGGTGGGATGCCGCGGACGCACCCGGGCTTTAAGGCACCTGGACGGCTGCCGGCATGCCCTGAAGGCGGTTGGGGGGCGCCGCGCGGCGGCGGAGCCTAGCTTAGCAGGGCTTCGGGTGTTCCGGCGCCCTGCAGGTAGCGGCGGCGCAGAGCGCGTCGGTTCGAGGGCCGGCGGCGGGCGCCCGTATACTTGGCGCATGCGAGTCAGGGAGGCCACAGCGGCCGACGCGCGCGCGGTTCACGAGCTGCTGGACGGCATCTACCGGGAGGGGCTCTACTTCGTCAACGACAGCGTTGAGCCGTACTCGCACCTGGAGGCGCGCGTCGTCTCCAGGCCCCCACGCTCGCTCTACCTGGTGGCGGAGTCGGATCCGGGCGCTTCTCCTCAGGTCGTCGGCTGGCTGGAGCTGCATAGGTCACCGGCCCGGCGCCTGGAACACGTGGCGGTGCTCACCCTGGCCGTGGCGCCCGGTGCTCGGAGGAGGGGTGCGGGTCGGGCGCTGCTGCACGCCTCGTACGCCTGGTGCCGGCGCGTGGGTGTGCGCAAGGTGAGCCTCAACGTCAGGTCGTCCAACGAGGCCGCCGTGCAGCTGTACCTGTCGGAGGGGTTCGAGCTGGAGGGCCGTGAGCGCAGGCACGTGCTGCGCGTGGAGCTGCCCGGCGAGGAGTACGACGACAACCTGATCATGGGCCTCTGGTTCGACTGAAGGCTAAGGGTGGGCGCGGTAGACTCGTGGCGTGGCACCGGCTGAGCTAACGGCTTCCATGGTGGGCGAACGGGCAGATCAGCGTGTCGCCCTGTTCGTAGACACCCAGAACCTGTACTACGCCGCGCGTGACCGTGGCACAGCCGTCGACTACCAGGCTTTGTTGGGAGCAGCCGCTCGCGGCCGGGCACTAGCTCACGCTACGGCCTACGTGGTCGAGCGTGACGGTGACGCCACCGCTTTCGGCTTCGTCGGCAAGCTCACGGCGCTCGGCTACCGCGTTAGGCGCCGCAAGGTGCGGGTTCACAGGGTCAGCGACGACGGTGTGCCGGTGCTCGAGGGCGACTGGGACATGGGCATAGCTGCGGACATAGTGCGCAGCCTAGAGCACTGCGATGTGGTGGTACTCGCCAGCGGCGACGGCGATTTCGTGCCGATCCTCGAACTGGCCCAGGAGCGCGGCAAGCGCGTCGAGGTGCTGGCTTTCCGCGAGGCTGCGGCCCAGGACCTGCAGGACATGGCGGACCGCTTCATGCCGCTAGACGAGATAGACGGCATCTTCCTGCCGCCGCGCACGGCCGTCTGATGGGTCAGTCGCCGGCCAGCGAGCCCCACTCCAGGTCGAACGCCGCGAGGTAGCGGGCGAGGGCGCGCAGGTACGCCTGGTACTCCCGCTCGAGCGTGTCCACCGCCCGGGTCACGGTCTGCGCCGCCCGGTCTGCGTCGCGTTGCTCGACCGCCAGCTCGTGGCGGGCCCGGGCGATGCTCAGCGCCTCCACGGCGAACGCCAGCGTCAGCCACGATGCCTGAACGGACGCGGCCTCCCTGCGCACGCTGTCCGGGAACGCTGCGTCGAACTCCTGCAGGGCCCGCTCCGCCTCGGCTAGCTGTGCGCGGCTCGCCGCCAGTGCGTCGCCCATGCTGTCGTCTATGCGGATGGTGGCCGAGACGCCTATGCCCCAGTTGCTGGCGTTGGAGTCCCGCACCCGGAAGTTAAGCCCAGCGCTTGGGCGGCCTGCCGCCAGGTCGACCTCGGCGAGGATCCGGGCGCCACCCTCCTGGTAGTGCGCGGTCATGCTCAGTTCTCGCAGCGGGGCCAGCGCCGCCCGCTCATGCAGCGCGGTAGCCAGCCGCACGGCGAGCTCGAGCAGGGCGCGCTCGGCGGACGAACCCACCACGGGCTGTGGCAGGCCCAGGTCGGCGGTCCGGAACGCCGGACCGGCCTGCGCCGTCAGACACTCGGCGGGGCCTCCCGGTGAGGTAGCCAGTAGTCGCGAGGCGGCGGCCGCCACGCCCAGTCGGCTCAGTTCGGCCTGCGCCTCGCCGGCCTCGTCGGCGCGCCCCGAGGCTGTGGCGCGGGCGCGCGCGGCCGCCAGGTCCAGCTCCCTGATGTTGAGCAGCACGTCGGCGTCGGCCTCGGTCCAGTCGCCGAAGGCGGCGGCCGCGCTCTCCCTTACGGAGTTCAAAAGCGACTCGGCTTCTGCGGCGCTGCTGTCGGTGTTGGCCGAAGCCCGCTGAGCGGCGCGCAGGCGGCTGAGGCTCAAGAGGGCTGAGAGCACGTCCGAGCGCTTCTGCGTGGCCGCCCGCCGCTCGGCCGTCACCAGGTTCGCTCTCGCCCGGGCTATCGCCACGGCGTCGTGCCGGTAGCTCAGGCCCGCGTCCAGCTGCAGGCCTGTCGCCCAGGACGGGTCGGCCTCCCTCAGCAGGTTGGCGCCGAGGTCGGCCTCGGCCGTCATGCTGGCCATGGCCGACAGTCCGAGCACGGCCAGGCGCAGTTCGCCTTCCCGCCTTCGGACCTCCGTGCGCCGGGTCTCGAGGTCACGGGACGTGGCGCCGAGCGCCACCAGGAGGTCGGCTGTGCAGACGTATGCGGTGGCGCCTGTGTCTGCGGCGCGCTGGCCGGCCGCGGCGCCTTGGCTCGACTCGCCTGCGCCCGAAGCCCACGCCGCCGACGTCAGCACGGCCAGGAGCGCCGTGGCAAGAGCCAGCGAACGCCCACACATGTACCAGGTCTCGTTAGGGTTACCAGATGGTGCGCCGGCATGACGGAGCATGGCCCTTCCCCCAGACCGCCACCCGGCCCCATCAGCGGAGCTCTGACCAAGTGGCGACGATTACGCCACAGTTTGCGCGTGTTGACGAACCCTACCACTGTGTGGCTCACGGGCCGGCGTCTTGGGGCTTTTGCGCTGTGCCTTAACAGCTTCGTGACATACGATGGCCGCCATGAAGATCACCATCATCGGAACCGGCTACGTGGGCCTCACCACTGGAACGGCCCTGGCGTACCTGGGCCAGGAAGTCACCTTCGTCGACAAGAACCCTGCCATCATAGAGAAGCTCAGTCAGGGCGTCCCTACCATCCACGAGGACGGCCTTGCCGAGATCATGGCGGCCGGCAGGGGCAACTCCACCTTCACCACCGAGCTCCCCGAGCTCTCCGGCACGAGCGTGCTGATGATCGCGGTGGGCACGCCCTCCAAGGAGAACGGCGACGCCGACATGTCTTTCGTGGACGTGGCGGCCACCGAGGTGGCAGACAAGATCCAGCCGGGGGCGCGGCTCGTGGTCGTCAACAAGTCGACCGTACCGGTCGGCAGCGCGCGCCACGTGGAGGGCATCATCATGCGCCGGCTGGCCGCGCGGGGCGTCACGGCCGAGGTGTACCTGGCCTCCAACCCGGAGTTCCTCGCCGAGGGTCGGGCCGTGCAAGACACGCTCTACCCGGACCGCATAGTCATCGGTTCCGACTCGCCGTTCGCCACCGGCATGCTGCGCGAGATGTACGCGCCCATCCTCGAACAGACGTTCGAGCCCTTGCCCGAATCGCCCCGGCCAGAGCGCTACGAGCTACCCCCGCTCATCACCACGACGGCCACCAGTGCCGAGCTGACCAAGTACGCCGCCAACTCGTTCCTGGCCACCAAGATCAGCTTCATAAACGAGTTCGCCATCCTGGCAGAGAAGGTGGGCGCCGACATCACCGAGGTGGCGCGGGCCATCGGCCTCGACCAGCGCATCGGCGGGCGCTTCCTCAACGCCGGCATCGGGTGGGGCGGCAGCTGCTTCGGCAAGGACACCGCCGCCGTCATAGCGCTCGGTAACACCTACGACTTCGACCTGCAGCTGGTGCGCTCCTCCATCGAGGTGAACCGGCGGCAGCGGCTCTTCGTGGTCGACAAGCTCCAGCGCCACCTGAAGGTGCTCAGGGGCACCACCATCGGCCTGCTCGGGCTGGCGTTCAAGGGCAACACGGACGACATGCGCGACTCGCCCGCCCTGACGCTGATCGAAGAGCTGCACGAGCGCGGCGCCGTGGTGAAGGCGCACGACCCGATAGCCATCTCCAACTCCAAGAAGCACTTCCCGAACTTGCCGGTGGAGTACGCGGAGGACGAGGTGGCGCTGGCCCAGGGGTGTGACGCTGTAGTGGTGGTGACCGACTGGAACCAGTACCGCCACCTGCCGCTGGAGAAGATGGCCGAGGCCATGCGCGGCAACCTGATCCTCGACGCGCGTAACCTGCTGCAGCGCGGTCGCGCCGAGCGTGCCGGCCTCGAGTACGTGGGAGTGGGTCGCTGACCTAAAGGTCAGGCACCGAACCTAAAGCCGAACCTAAAGCAGAGTGAGCGCCCACACCCGTTAGGGTGTGGGCGCCTTCTCGTAGCCCCGTCAGGAGCTGGCCGGGGTGGTGGCTACCAGCCGCCGAACGGGGTGCCGGGTGCGGCGAGGGCTGCGCGCACCCGCAGGTTGAGGGGGAAGTAGGGCGCGAGGTTGATGGGCGTGCCGTCCGACTCACGCGTGTAGCGGTCGTCGAGTGGACGCCCGAGTCCGTCGCGCAGGACGACCAGGAGCTGAGAGATGCCCTGGCTCCAGTCGACCTCCGTGCTCATGATGTTGCCGAGCCGCACCGAGGTGGTGATGGCGCCCGATGTCGGCAGCAGAAGAGCGCTCGCGTCGGTGCATATGGGGCTCACGACGCTGAAGTCGCCAGGGACGATGCAGAACTGCAGCGCCACGGGCTCGGTACTGGGCCGGTCGCCCACGTCTACGCGCACGTGGAGCGTGCCGGTGCCGTAACCCACGGGTTCGGCGAGGTCGGCTCCTGCTGCCGCAGCCGGCGCTAGGAAGATGAACGCCCCCTGGCCGCCTTCGGAGGCCTTGACCGCCCGCACGTTCGCGTCTACGAG
>JBIQNJ010000037.1:10336-26311 GCA_044462445.1 Truepera radiovictrix
GTGGGGGAGGGCTCCACGAACGGTGGCACCGGCTCAGGCTCGACCGCCGCTCGGCTGGCGTCCAGCGCGGCGTAGTACGCGAGCACATCGCGCGCCTCCCGGTCGTCCGGCAGGAGTTCGGCCAGCCGGGTCCAGAGCTGGCGTGCCCTTTCCTCCATGCCTAGCTGACCTGCGGCCGCGGCCGCGCCGCGAACGGCGTCGGAGAAGTTAGGTGCGGCATCTACTGCCTGGGTGAACTGCGCGTGCGCCGCCGAGTAGTTGCCCTCTGCGAACAGCTGGACGCCGGCCAGGTAGGCGTCGGCCGCGGCCAGGCCGAAGTTGGCGCCGAGCCTGGCGCGCACCAGCATGGGCTCTACGCTCGGCACGTCTGCTAGGGCCATGCCCAGGTGCGTGGCGGCCGCGGCCGCGTCGCCCAGGTTGAGCTCCGCTTGGCCGAGCACGGCAGCGATCTGCGTACTGTTCGGATCGAAGGCGAGCGCTGCGGAGAGCAGCTCTACGGCGCGTTCGTAGTTGCCTGAGGAGAAGGCGCTGTAGCCTAGCGAACTGGCCGCGGCGGCCGCCTCTCGCCGGGCGTTGGCGTCCATGGAGCCGCCCGCCGCCTGGTAGTCCTGCCACGCCTGCCAGGCGGGACCGGTCCAGCCTGTTATGCCGTAGGCCTGCGCGAGGAACCGCAGTGGTTCGGGGCGGCCGGGCGCCAGGTCGCGCGCCCGTTCCGCGGCACGGAAGGCCGAGCGCCACAGGGCCTGGTCGGGTCGGTGGCTGGTGTAGGCGGCCATGGCCTCAGAGGCGGCAGACTGCGCCTCGCGCAGCGCCTCCGCGGCCGCTTCGGGCATGTCGGACTGCTGGCCCCAGGCCAGCGCTCCCAAGAGCACGAGCACGGCCACAACGGCTAAACGTGAAGTACGGAGTATAGACACAGTCAGTTCTATCGGTCCTTAACCGAACTAAGCGTACAGGTCTGGAGCGCCTCAGGCTTCAAGCGGTGACGGAATCGTTAACGCCGGTACCCCTAACTGCCACTATTGGCCTAGGTTAAGTTAGTCACACTAGCGGTGCAAGGGTCGGGGTCAGCCGGGCCGCCCTTGAGAGGCCCGGCGCCAAGGCAGACGGGAGCACGACCCTGAAGGAGGATGGGAAGAGCATGCGAAGGTTCTTCATAGCGCTTGGAGCGCTGTTACTGCTGGCGATCGGGGTCACACAGGTCGCTGGCACAGATTGGGGTCGAGCTGCGGTCTCGCGCCTCACCGACGCCGGTCTGGACACCGGTTTCCCGGACGGTTCGTTCCTGGGTGACAACGCCGTTACCGGTTACCAGGCTGCGATCCTCGTAGACAGGCTGCTCTCACGCATCGACTTGGCTACGGGCTGTACAGACGCCTCCGCCGGCATGAGTGACCCAGGTTTCGCGTTCACGGACGTGCCGGCCGATCACTGGGCCGCGGGCGCCGCTGCCAGGATCGCCGGGCTCGGTGTTAGTGACGCTTTCCCTAGCGGCGCCCTGGCGGGCGACGAGTTCCTCACCGGCTACCAGACGGCGTTGCTGCTGAGCCGCGCCATCGAGGTCGTGGACGCCAAGCTGGCCTGTGGCGAGCAGTCGGTGGCCGAGCGGCTGGGCGCCATGAGCGCCGAGATAGCCCAGGTGCGAGCCGATATCGCCTCCGGCGCCATCGTCGGCCCCACCGGCCCCATGGGACCGCAAGGCCCGGCCGGCGAGCCCGGCGCGCAGGGTCCGCAGGGCGAGCCGGGACCCGAGGGTCCCGCCGGTCCCGTCGGCCCGGTCGGTCCGGCCGGCGAGCCCGGCCCGGCTGGTTCCGCTGGTCCTGTTGGTCCAGTCGGCCCGGTCGGTCCTGCCGGTGTGGCCGGCCCTGCCGGTGCCGCTGGCGCACCCGGTAGGGATGGCCTGGCGTGCTGGGATACCAACGGCGACGGCTTCGGTGATTTCGAGGAAGACGTGAACGAGGATGGCATGTGGGACGCCCTCGACTGCATCGGTCCCAAGGGCGATGCGGGCGAGCAGGGTGTGCCTGGTCCGGCGGGTCAGCGCGGCCCGACCGGTCCGATGGGTCCGGCGGGAGCGCAGGGTCCCAAGGGCGACCAGGGCGAGCCCGGGGAGAACGGCGAACGTGGTGCGCAAGGTCCTGCCGGTCCCGTCGGCGCTGCCGGTCCTGCCGGTCCTCAGGGGCCCGCCGGCCCTGTTGGCCCGCAAGGCCCTGCTGGTCCGCAGGGCGAGCCAGGCCCTCAGGGTGCGCAAGGTGATGTGGGTCCTATGGGCCCGGCCGGCCCTCCGGGGCAGGACGGTGCGCAGGGTCCTGCGGGTCCCGCTGGTCCTGCCGGTCCCGTCGGTCCTGAAGGCCCGCAAGGCCCCCAGGGCCCGCAAGGTCCTGAAGGCCCGCAAGGGCCTGCGGGTCCTCCGGGAAGTCCGGCCCCCTAACCCAACCGCTCATCGAGGAGCCGCCGGGCCAGGTCGGGTTTGGCGGCTCCTTTCGTTGCCTGCATCACCTTGCCCAGCAGGGCGTTCACCGCCTTCGGGTTGGCGCGGACGCGTTCTACCAGCTCCGGGTTCTCGGCCATGACCGCGTCCACTAACGCCCCTAGGGCGCCCTCGTCCACCACCTGGGCCAGCCCGCGCGCTTCCACTAGCTCGCCCGGCTCCGCGCCCGCCACCACGTCGGCGAGGATCTCCTTGGCCGCGGTGGTAGAGATGGTGCCGTCATCCACCAGGGTGATGAGGCGCACCAGCCTGGCCGGCGTGAGCGCACTGTCTTCCAGCTTCGTCTCGGCGGCGTGTAGCCGACCGGCGACCTCGGCCAGCCAGTTGGCCACCACCTGAGGTGCCCCCTGGTACTCGGCTGTGGCCGCGTCGAACAGGGCTGCTGCCGCTACGTCATAGGCGATCTGCCGGGCGTCGACCTCCCGCACGCCCAGGTTCACGAAGCGCAGCAGCTTCTCGGCCGGCTTCTCAGGCAGCGCGCGCAGGACCGACGCCCTCCGCGTCTCCGGGATGGGCACCGGGGGGATGTCGGGATCGCGCAGGTAGCGGTAGTCCGCCGCCGTCTCCTTGGTGCGCATGAGGTAGGTCTTCTGGCCGCCCTCGTTCCAACCGCGCGTCTCCTGCCTCACCGGCCGCCCGGCCTCCAGCAGCTGCGTCTGGCGCTTGGTCTCGAACTCGATGGCCGCCGCCACGCTCTTGAACGAGTTGAGGTTCTTGACCTCCACCTTCGTCCCGTACGGCTGCCCCGGCACGTGCAGCGAGATGTTCACGTCGGCGCGCATCTTGCCCTCCTCGGGCGCCGCGTCCGATACGCCGAGCGCTTGGGCGATGCCGCGCACCTCCTCCAGGAAGTCGCGCGCCTCCGCCGCTGAGCGGATGTCGGGTTCCGTGACCATCTCGATGAGCGGGGAGCCGGCGCGGTTGAGGTCGACAAGCGAGTGGTCCGCGTAGGCGGGGTGCACGAGGCGGCCCGCGTCCTCCTCCAGGTGGCAGCGGATGATGCCGATGCGTCTGCCCCCGGGGATGTCTATGAAGCCACCTAGACCCACAGGCACGTCGTCCTGGCTCAGCTGGTAGTTCTTCGGGGCGTCCGGGTAGAAGTAGTGCTTGCGGTGCCAGTGGGTCACGTCCGGCACCGTGCAGCCCAGCGCGGTGGCGAACGACAGGGCCAGCTCGAGCGCGTGCTCGTTCAGCAGCGGCAGGGTGCCGGGCAGGCCGAGGCACACCGGGCAGGTGTTGACGTTGGGCTCGCCCCCTGAACCGCTGCTGCAACCGCAGAACAGCTTGGTCTTGGTGCGTAGCGCGAGGTGGACTTCCAGGCCGATGACCTGTTGGAACATGAGCCGAAGCTTACCGTAGGCCACGCTATGATGACTTGTATGGTTCAGGTCGAACTGGAGGACATCGCCGTCTCTGGCGACGAGAATCAGTTCCTCGCCCTCCTGCGGGCACCGAACGGTGAGCTTCTGCCCATCCGCATAGACGCCATGCAGGCTATAAGCATCGCAGCGGGCCGCTCACAGGAGAAGATGGAGCGTCCGCTGACTCACGACCTGTTCACCAGCCTGCTGCAGATGCTCGACGCGCCCTTGGTGAGGGTCGAGATCACGGACATGAAGGACGGCACCTTCTACGCCAACCTGGTGCTGGACCGTGCGGGCGTGTCGATAGAAGTAGACGCGCGCCCGTCGGACGCGATGGCTATCGCGGTGCGTACGGGCGCGCCCATGTTCGTGGCTCAGCACGTGCTTGACCTCAGCGCGCTGAAGGACGACTTCGAGGGGTCAGGCGGAGCCCAGGCCTGAGCCCGACCCTAGATCTCAGTGCAGGTGCGACTCCAGGAAGTACAGCTGGAGGTCTGCCACGCGCGTGATCTCCGTCAGCAGGTCCGCCGTGGTGGGGTCGCCCAGCTCCTCCGCCTTGTCGATGCCTTCGCGCACGGACTTGACGTAGGCGGCGAAACGGTCGCGAAGCTGCATGGTGAACTGTTTACCGTCGCCGAAGCCGAGCTCGAACTCCTTCAGGCTGCTGGTGGCGGCTGCCACGCGCACGGTGCCCTGCGCCACGCCACCCAGGGTGCCGATGCGCTCTGCCACCTCATCTACGAAGGGCTCTAGCGCCTCGTGGATCGAGTCGAACATCTTGTGGAACTCCCAGAAGGCTATGCCCCTGACGTTCCAGTGAGCCTGCTTGATCTGGCTCGTGAGATCGAAGGTGTCGGCGAGGCACTGACCGAGCAGTTCGACCAGCCCTTCGCGCTGCGCAGGTTTGATGTCTAGTTTCACGTCCTGAAGCTTCTCTTTGACAGCAGGCATGTTCCCTCCTAGGGCGGTCGCGTGTGGGCGGCGGGGCGTCACCGGCCGTGAACGGCGGCTGCCGAGCGAGCTCGGGGCCACGCGAGGGTGTAAGTGCGCATGGGCATCGACCACGCACGTACCGCCCCCTCAATCTAGGCCTAAAACGTGTGCTGCTCAGTAACTGATGAGGCGTTGCTGCGACAGGGCAGGCGTTAGGCGTGCTGAGCGCGCTCGCCAGGCGGGCGTCACCCAGCCAGTTGGGCGGCAGCCGCTGCCAACGCGGCTCGCGCCCGGCTTTCGTCGGCCTGTGCCGCTCCCTGGGCCCGGTCGGGCCGGCCGCCGCCTCGACCGTCCAACGGTTCCAGGGCGGCCTTCAGGAGCGGGCGCACGTCCACGGTCGAACCCGGTCCGGTCAGGAAGGCGAAGCGCACGCGGTCCGAGCCGCCTTCCGCGGCGGCCAGGAGGCTTACCGAGCCTGGCGCCTGCTGGAGGTGGTCGATCAGCGGGTCCAGCAGCTCGGCGTCAGCGCCTTGTAGGTAGGCGGAGATGTAGCCGCCCACGGCTTCTGCCGCGAGCTTCTGGGCGAGAGCCGCCGCGCGGGCGGCGCGGGCCTCGGCCAGCAGGCGGCCCTGCTCGGCCAGCTCGGCCTGCAGCGCGTCAACGCGCGCCACGATCTCACCTGCCGGAACGCTCAACCTGACGCTCAGGCCGGCTGCCACCGCGTGCTTGAGCGCGTAGTCCTCGTGGGCCTCCTCTCCGGCCCTGAACGTGAGCCGGTTCAGTCCGCCCTTCACCCGCTCCAGCCCCACGATCTTGATGGGCAGCGCTTCGGCGCTGCTGCGTAGATGCGTGCCGCCGCACGCCACCAGGTCGTAATCGCCGATGGCCACCAGGCGCACCTGGCCGCTCACCTTGGCCGGCCGGCGCAGCTTGTACTCGCCCAGGCGCGAGTCGTGCACCTCGAAGGTCATCACCGCTAAGGCTCTGCGGGCAGCGGCGTTGGCCTCCAGCTCCACCGCAGCCAGCACCTGCAGGTCTGCGCTGCCGCCGAAGTCTATGGTGCTCTCCGGTCCGCGCATGCTCACCGAGCGGGTGCCGTACTCGGCGTTCACGCGCACCAGCGCCTGGGAGAGGATGTGCTGCGCGGTGTGGCGCTGCATGTGACGGTAGCGGCGCTGCCAGTCGATGCGGCCGGTCAGTTCGAGGCCGGCTGTCAGGTCTGCCGTCAGGTCCGCTGTCACTCCCGGCGCGGCGGCGCCCTGTACCAGGTGCCACACCAGGCCGTCTTCGACCTGGACGTCGACCACCTTCAGAGTCGCGCCGCCTACGACCAGGATGCCCGTGTCGTGGGGCTGACCGCCGGCGGTCGGGTAGAAGGCGCTGCGGTCAAGGCGCAGCCACGTTCCCCGGTCGTCGTTACGCAGTCCCGTTATCTCGGCGTGGAACTCGGTCAGGTAGCTATCGAAACGGTCGAGGCGCACGCGGCAAGTTTAGCCGAGCCCGGCCGCTGGGTCTCGTGCGCACCCCGTGCCGGCGCCGACTGCTGCTAGCATCTACGGACTATGACGAAACGAACCGCGCCGTTGGGCCCCAGCCCGGACTTCGATGAATCGGGCGACGACTCCTTGGCGCCGCTGGTGGCGGAGCTCCTGACCGGCCTGGGCGAGAACGTGCAGCGCGAGGGGCTCCTGAAGACGCCCGAACGGGTCTCGCGCTCGCTGCACTTCATCACCGCCGGCTACCACGCAGACCTGGAGGAGGTCATCAACGGCGCTCTGTTCGATGCCGAGGGCTCGGAGATGGTGGTCGTGAAGGGCATCGAGTTCTACTCGCTGTGCGAGCACCACATGCTGCCGTTCTTCGGCAAGGCCGCTATCGGCTACATACCCGGCAAGAAGGTGCTCGGGCTCTCGAAGTTCGCGCGCGTGGTCGACGTGTTCGCGCGGCGGCTTCAGCTGCAGGAGCGCATGACCTCCCAGATAGCCGACGCCCTGGTGAAGGTGCTGGACCCGCTGGGCGTGGCCGTGGTGACGGAGGCCAGTCACATGTGCATGATGATGCGCGGGGTGGAGAAGCAGGGGTCTACCACCCGCACGAGCGCCATGCGCGGCACCTTCCGTGACGATGCCCGCACGCGCCAGGAGTTCCTGCAGGCGCTGGACGACCGGGGCTGAGCCGCTAGAGCAGGTTGCGCTCTAGCCAGGTAGCGACGCCGCCCTCTTCGGGGGAGGCGATGTGCTCTTGGGCCACTTCCAGCACCTCGCGGTGCGCCCCCGGCCCTACGGCCACGCCCGTGCCGGCCCAGTCGATCATGGTGATGTCGTTGGCGCCGTCCCCGAAGGCCACGACCTCGGAGCGGGGCACGCCGAGCTGGCCGGCGATGAACTCCAGGGCGCTGCCCTTGTCGGCACCCTCCGGCACCACCTCTAGGAAGCCGTCGCCCCACAGGTAGCGGTGCAGGGTGGGGTAGCTCTGGCCGATGCGCTGCTCGACCTCCAGGCTGAGCGCCATATGGTTCGACTGGAAGACCACCTTGTCGTACTCGAGTGCGGCGCCGGCGCGGTAGTGCGTTATGGAGCGGCTGGAGGCGTGCACCCACTCCCACTTGTCGCTGTCAGGGTCGCGCACGTACAGGGTGTCGTCCATGACGGCCGAGAAATCCATCAGGTGATCGTGCAGGTAGTCGGCCAGTAGCTGGTCGGCGAAGCTGCCCGGCATGAGCACGCGCCTTATCTCGTTGCCTGCCCGGTCGCGCACGCGTGCACCATGGTTCGTGCTGCTGGGCAGGTCGATCTCGAGCTGCTCGATGTAGGGCCTGGCCGAGGCGTACTGCCTGCCGGTAAGCACGGTGACCAGGTGCCCCTTGGCCCTGGCCCTGTGGATGGCGTCCAGGATGTTCGGAGGGAGCTGGTAACTATCTGTAAGTAACGTGCGGTCAAGGTCGAAAGCTAACAACACAGTAACGAAGACCTTACCAGTAGCGACGCTCTTCTGGTAAGCGGGCGCCGTACAGACGGTTCGGGCGACCGGGCTCGTTCGGGGTGTGGCGGGCGGCCTGACTGCGGGCTGGCGCACCGGAAACCTTGGTACTCCAAGCGAATCTGTGGCGGATGAGCCACATGAGGCCGGTGGTAACATTGCTTGCATACAAGGCCCGTTCGTCATGAACGGGGCCCGCCCTGCACGGCGGGATCATGGAGGTTATCCGAATGTACAGAGGTCGCGAGGGGCAGTGGGCCTTCATCCTGCACCGAATATCCGGTGTGGCGTTGGCCCTCTACTTGCTGCTGCATGTGTTCGACATCAGCCTGATAATGTTCGGCCCCGACGGGCCGTTCAACGCGTTCCTGTTCTTCTATCACCAGTGGCCGTTCCGGGTTGGCCTCATCATGATCATCGCCGCCGTCACCTATCACGCCCTCAACGGGCTCCGCATCATCCTCATGGACTTCACCAGCTGGGGCGTCAAGTACCAGCGCGCCATGTGGTACGTGGTCCTGGCCATGGTCACCGCCATCGGCATCCCCGTGCTCTTCAAGATCGTGCCCGAGATCCTCGGGGGAGGTCACTGATGGCCGGTAAGTCTCGCCCCCGCACGCTCTCGCAGGCACGGCAGGCGTTCTCCACCAGCTACGAACTGGGCTGGTGGGTGTTCATGCGCGTCAGCGGCCTGTTCCTCGTGTTCCTCGTGTTCGCCCACGTGTTCATCAACAACATCCTGGTAGACGCGGGCACCATCGACTACGACTACGTGGCGCAGCGTCTGGCCCAGCCGGCTGTGAAGGTGTTCGACTCGTTCCTCCTGGCGTTCGCGCTGCTGCACGGCGTGAACGGCCTCAGGTACTCCATCGAGGACTACTTCAAGCGCCCAGGCACGCGCTTCTGGCTCAAGACCATCCTCTTCGTGGTGGCCGGCGCGCTGTTCGTCGTGGGTGTCATGACGCTCTGGGCCTTCTCGTTCTCCGAGATGGGTGACGCCATCCGCAACCTCACTCCGCCGCAGTAAGGAAGGGCGTAGGAATAAGCATGATCAGGGCACACAAATTCGACGTCATCGTCGTCGGCGCCGGTGGTGCCGGCCTGATGGCCGCCCGCTACGCGGCGCAGAACCCCAACGTCTCCGTGGCGGTAATCACCAAGCTCTACCCCACGCGCTCGCACACGGGCGCCGCGCAGGGCGGGGTAGGGGCTGCGCTAGGTAACGTGAGCGAGGACCACCCCGAGTGGCACGCCTTCGACACCGTCAAGGGCGGCGATTACCTAACGGACCAGGACGTGGCCGAGGTGTTCGCTCACGAGGTCATCGACTCCGTGTACGAGCTCGAGCACATGGGGTTGCCGTTCAGCCGCACGCCTGAGGGCCGCATAGCCCAGCGCAAGTTCGGCGGGCACACGCGCGACCACGGCAAGGCGCCGGTGGAGCGGGCCTGCTACTCGGCCGACCGCACCGGCCACATGATCCTCCAGACGCTCTACCAGCAGTCGATCAAGGACAAGGTCACGTTCTTCAACGAGTTTCACGTGCTCGACCTCGTCATCCATGAGGGCGAATGCCGCGGCGTCGTTGCTTACGAGCTGGCCACGGGCGAGCTGCACGTGTTCCAGGCCAAGTCCACCATCATCGCGGCCGGCGGCACGGGCCGCATGTTCCGCGTCACCTCCAACGCCCACGCGCTCACGGGCGACCTCATGAGCATCGCGTGGCGCCGCGGCATCCCGCAGGAGGACCCGGAGTTCTTCCAGTTCCACCCCACGGGCCTCTACAAGATCGGCGTTCTGCTTACCGAGGGCGCCCGCGGTGAGGGCGGCATCCTCCGCAACGGCGAGGGCGAGCGCTTCATGGAGCGTTACGCGCCCACCATCAAGGACCTGGCGCCGCGCGACATGGTCTCGCGCGCCATGTACCTGGAGATCCGCGAGGGTCGCGGGGCCGGCCCCGACAAGGACTACATCCACCTCGACCTCACGCATATCGACGCCCACATCATCGAGGAGCGCCTGCCCGACATCACGGAGTTCGCGCGCATCTACCTGGGCGTCGACCCGGTCAAGGAGCTGGTGCCCATCCAGCCCACGGCCCACTACGCCATGGGCGGCATACCCACCACCATCGACACCAACGTCATCTGGGACGGCAACAACACGGTGATCCCCGGCCTGTACGCCGCCGGCGAAGTGGCGTGTGCCAGCCTCCACGGTGCCAACCGTCTGGGCACCAACTCGCTGGGCGACCTGCTCGTGTTCGGCCGGCGTGCGGGCCGCAACGGCAGCAAGTACGCCGAGACCGCCCGGTTCGGCGACATACCGGCCGACGCCCTCGATCTCTCCCGGCAGCTGCTCGACACGGCCCTCAACGGCCCCGCCACCGAGCGCGTCTCGCACCTCCGCAAGGAGCTGCAGAACACCATGATGGACAACGCCTCCGTGTTCCGCACCGAGGAGACGCTCAGGACCCAGGCGGATGAGCTTAAGACGCTGCGCGAGCGCTACAAGAAGATCGGCGTGCAGGACAAGAGCAACCGCTACAACACCGAGCTCATGGAGGCCCTCGAGCTCGGGTTCATGCTCGACAACGCCCAGGCGCCCGTCGAGGCCGCACTGAACCGCACCGAGTCGCGCGGCGCCCACTCCCGTGAGGATTACCGTGAGCGCGACGACGAGCAGTGGCTGAAGCACTCCATGGTCTACAAGGAGGGCGACGGCGTCAGGATCGATTACAAGGCCGTAACGTTAGGTCGCTACGAGCCCAAGCCCAGGGTGTATTGAGGTAGGTCATGCAGATCACCGTTCGTATCAAGAGGTTCGACCCCGACATAGATCCGCGCCCCCGGTGGCAGGAGTTCAAGATCGAGGTGCGCCCCACCGACCGCGTGCTGGACGTTCTTAACGAGATCAAGTGGGAACAGGAGGGCTCGCTCGGCTTCAGGCGCTCCTGCGCTCACGGCATCTGCGGCTCCGACGCCATGAAGATCAACGGCCGCAACCGCCTGGCCTGCAAGGTGCTGGTCAAGGACCTGGGCGAGCGCATCGAGATCGAGCCGTTGCCCGGCATGCCCGTGCTGCGCGACCTGATCGTCGACATGGAGCCGTTCCTCGACTCGTACAAGGCCATCGTCCCGTACCTCATCAACGACGACCCTGCTCCGCCGCGCGAGCGGCTGCAGTCGGAGGAGGAGCACCGCCGCTTCGAGGAGACCACCAAGTGCATCCTCTGCGCGGCCTGCACCTCAAGCTGCCCCATCTTCTGGACCAACGGCCGTTACATCGGTCCGGCCGCTATCGTCAACGCGCACCGCTTCCTGTTCGACTCGCGTGACCAGGGCTCGACGCAGCGGGTGCAGGTGCTCGCCAGCATGAACGGCGTGTGGCGCTGCCGCACCGCCTATAACTGCACGGAGGCCTGCCCGCGCGGCATCCCCATCACCGACGCCATCGAGCAGGTGAAGCGCGAGCTGGTCTGGCAGCGCAACTGAGGCTCTTACCTCGCTGTCGTCGTTATCTCAGCGAGGCGATGACCTCAACCTCCACCAGCCCACCCTTGGGCAGGCCGGCGACGGCCACCGTGCTGCGGGCCGGCAGGCTGTGTCCCAGGTAGCGGGCGTACACCTCGTTGAAGGCGGCGAAGTCGTCCATGGTGCTGAGGAAGCACGTGGTCTTTATGACCTTGTCGAAGCTCGTTCCGGCCGCCTCCAGCACGGCCTTGAGGTTCTGCATGACGCGCTCGGTCTGTTGCGTGATGTCGCCGCCGGCCCAGCTGCCGTCCGGGTTGAGGGCTATCTGACCGGCAGTGAACAGCAGCTCGCCGATCTTGACGGCTTGCGAGTATGGGCCGATAGCTTCAGGGGCGTTCTTGGTCGCGACGATCTCTCTCATGCCGACAGGCTAACAGTCCCAGGGCCACTGCTCGCGTGGTAGCGGGAGGCTGAGGGGCAAAGGTCGGCAGAGCCGCGGGTGCCGGCCCAGTCGGCAGCGTCAAGTGCGCCAGATCAGGAACAGCACTAGGAGCACAGCCAGGTAGGCCGACCCGAGGATCCAGAAGCGGTACGGGTACCACGGGTGGCGTTTCATGCGCTGCAGCGGGCCGTTACTCGGGTAGCCGTCCTCGACCCGCCTGATGCCGGACAAGGTCTCGCCTATGTCTACCGAAGAGGCCTCGAGCGGCGTGCCGGGGAGATCGTAGGCCTTGGGTCTGAACGCCACCTCGTCTACGCGCAGCACAGCCGCCGTGAGGTTGTCTGGCGCGCCTTTGTCGTTGGCCTCGGCTAGCAGTTGGCCGGCAGCCTCTTCGGGCTCCGCGCCGGCGACTATCTGGGCGATGCGCTTCTCGTCGAGCAGCATGCTCACGCCGTCGCTGACCACCACGATGAGGTCGCCGGGCAGGACGTTGAAGTACAGCACGTCGAGCCTGAACGTGGGGGTGGCGCCTATGGCGTTGGTGATGACGTTGCGCCAGCGGTGCCGCTTGGCCTCCTCCTCGCTGAGCAGGCCCTGCCTCACGCGGTCGGCCACCCAGCTGTGGTCCACGGTCAGGCGTGTGAGCACGCCCTCTCTTACGAGGTAGGCGCGCGAGTCGCCGACGTGGCCCACCAACCCCACCTGGTCGTCTATCAGTACCGCGGTCAGGGTCGTGCCCATGCCCTTGTTCTGGGGGTTCTCCAGCGCGTAGTTGTACACCTCGACGTTGGCCGCCTGGGCGGCGCGGGCCAGCGCCACGGGCGGGTGGGAGCGGCTGCGGCGCAGCGAATCCACCATCGTCTCGACAGCGCGCCGGCTGGCGACCTCGCCGGCCGTGTGGCCGCCCATGCCGTCTGCCACCACTGCCAGGTGCCCGCGTCCCGGTATGTCTCCCACGAAGAAGTAGTCCTGGTTGAGGCTGCGCACGCGCCCGGCGTCTGTTGAGCCGGCGCTGCTCACCTGGGTCGTCGTAGCGCCAGCCCGCCCGCGCGGAGTGGTACCCGCGCTAGGCCCCTCGACTGATGGTTGCGGCCCTGCCATGCAGACCAATGATATAGCCCACTCCTGGAACCGTAACGACGGTTTCCGAACATCGACCGCCGTCGGAGCGGTCGGCGGAGGCGGTGCAGCCTGGCTGTTGATATGCTCTTGGCGCTATGGAGAAGAACGCGCCCGGTGCGCCCGTACCCGAACTCGCCGGAGGGGACCGGAGCGCAGAGCGCGGGGCGGTCGCCACGGCCAGGGCCGTGCTCAGCGGTCACACGAGCGCTGCAGCCACGGTGAAGGCCGCGCTTCGGCGCGCCCGCGCCGCGCAGGAGCGCACCAACGCGTTCATAACCATCTGTGAGGAGCAGGCGCTGACCGCAGCCGAGCTCGTCGACGCTCGCGTCTCCGCCGGCGAGGGCGCGCTGCCGCTCGCAGGCGTGCCTCTCGTGGTGAAGGACAACCTGTCGACCGCCGGCATCCGCACTACGGCGGGCTCGAAGATCCTCGCAGATTACGTGCCGCCTTACGACGCCACGGTAGTGGGCCGGCTCGTTCGTGCCGGCGCGGTGGTGATCGGCAAGGCGAACCTCGACGAGTTCGGCATGGGCTCGGGCAACGAGAACAGCGCGTTCGGTGCCGTACGCAACCCGCACGACGAGACGCGCGTGGCCGGCGGCTCCTCCGGTGGGTCAGCCGCGGCGGTGGCCGCGGGCGCCGCGCCTCTGGCGCTCGGCAGCGACACGGGCGGCTCGTCGCGCCTGCCCGCGGCGTTCTGCGGCGTCATCGGCTTCAAGCCGAGCTACGGCGCCCTGTCGCGCTACGGGCTCATCGCTTACGGCTCCTCGCTCGACCAGGTGGGCATCCTCGGCAGCGACCTGGCTGACGTGCGGCTGGCGTTCGAGCTCAGCTCCGGCATGGACGACCTGGACGCCACCACCTTCGACGCCCCCGCGCCGGAGGGAGGCGTCGACAGCGCGTCAGGCGACCTCACGGGCTTGCGGGTCGGCCTGCTCACTGAGGTGATGAGCGCTGTCGGGCCGTTGGAGGACGGCCCTGAGGGGGGAGAGGCGGGCTACAGTCCGGCCGCCCTGGCGCAGGTGGAGCGCGCCGCTACGCTTCTCGTCGAGCGCGGCGCCCGGCTGGTCGAGGTGTCCGCCCCGTCCGCAGTGCACGCGCCCGCCTGCTACTACGTAGCTGCCACCGCGGAGGCGGCCAGCAACCTGGCGCGCTTCGACGGCACCATCTTCGGAGGCCGCGTGGGCGCCCTGGCCGACGGCCAGGAGGCGGTGATGGGCAAGGTGCGTGCCGCCCTGTTCGGAGCGGAGGTCAGAAGGCGCCTGCTGTTCGGCTCCCTGGCGCTCTCCTCCGGCTACTACGACCAGTACTACGGCCGCGCCCTCAAGGTCCGTCAACTGATCAAGGACCAGCTTCACGAGCTGCTCACGGGCGTGGACGTCATACTGCTGCCCGCGGCCGCAGGCGTGGCGTTCAGGCTGGGCCAGGGCAACGACCAGCCGTTCGGCGCGAGGTTCGGCGGGCATTCGTACTACTCCGACCTCGCCACCTCCCTGGCCAACCTTGCCGGGCTACCCTCCATAAGCCTGCCTTTCGGCGAGGACGTGGGCCTGCCGCTGGGCGTGCAGCTGCTCGGACGTGAGCGTGATGATGCCCGGCTGCTCGATCTCGCCGGTCTGCTGCTGCGGTAGCGGGCCCTCGCCCCGTTGTGCTATTCTTCTTCGGCTTGACCGTTCGGCCCGGACGGTGGGCTCGCCACGAGCGAAACTGCCTTAAGCGGTGGCAAGCGCTCGCAGGCTAGTAGCCGGCCCCGGGCCTGTTCTTTCACACATAGACGCTGGAAGGAGAGACCATGAAGCGGACTTATCAACCGAACCGCCGCAAGCGTGCCAAGACGCACGGCTTCCGCGCGCGGATGGCCACGCCGGGCGGCCGCAACGTCATCAAGCGGCGCCGGGCCAAGGGTCGCAAGCGCCTGTCGGTATCAGACCACTGAGGAGCGCTGCGGTTCTCCGCTCTCTGAGTGGGGATCGCGCCTTCCAGCGGCTGCGTAAGGGGCAGAGCGGTGGGAGCAAACACGTCACCATTCGTTGGAGGCCTAACGTGCACGGGGAGGTGCGCGTGGGGCTCGTGGTGAGTCGCAAGGTCGGCAAGGCCGTGGTGCGCAACCGGGTGCGCCGGCGCCTGCGCGAGGCCGTGCGCGAGACGTTGCGTGAAGGCCTGGTCGAGGGCGCCTACTTAGCGTCTCGTCCATCGGTCGACTTGCTCATCATCGCCCGGCCCTCAGCGGCTACTGCCGATTATCACGAGCTCAAGCGCTCGCTGCGTTCTGCGCTCACGCGCGCGGCGCTGACGGCGTGAGCCGCTCCGCCACGGGCGGCGGCGTGCGGGGTCTGCGGGCCGCCGCTATCTGGCCGCTGCGTATCTATCAGCGTTACCTATCGCCGTTGAAGGGCGCACCCAGTTGCAGGTTCCACCCTACCTGCAGCTCGTACGCTATCGAGGCTATCGAGGTTCACGGGGCCCTGAAGGGCAGCTGGATGGGGTTCATGCGCGTGCTGCGCTGCCATCCGTTCCACCCCGGTGGCTACGACCCGGTGCCGGCCGCCAAGGCACAAGGCGGGTACGTCGTGTCGCCTAGCGCCACGCTGGGCGGAACCATCACCAGCGCCCGCAACTATGAGAAGAAGGCGTCGACCGGCGCCGACGTTTCCACGGAGGCACCTTGAAACCGTTACGTAACCTGCTGTTGGCGCTTGGAGTCCTGAGCCTGGGCCTGGCGTCATCCTCCCTTGCGCGCATCGTCACGGAGACCGCCGATTTCGACGTCGCCGAGTTCCGGGCGCTCGACAAGATGCAGGCCACCTGTAGCGCTGCCGCTCCGTCGTTCTTCTGCGACCTTCAGGGCGAGACGCTCACCCTCATCAAGGGCAAGGGCGTCGACTACTTCTTCAGCCCGGCCGGTGAGCTCGTGGCCGCCTACGCCAAGGTGCAGCGCGGTCAGCGGCTCAACAACTACGCGCTCGACAACAGCTCCAACCTCGTGCCCTTCGACTCCGAGATCCCGGCGCTGGCCTTCCTGGTAGACGGCGAGTACGTGACGCCGGACGCCGAGGGCGCACGGTGGACACGTAACGACGACGGCATCCTCGTAGGACGCTTCACCAGCGTTTACGCCACGGCCGCCGGCGACTTCGAGGTCGAGCGCACTGTCACACTGCGTGACGGCAG
>JBIQNJ010000038.1:0-25653 GCA_044462445.1 Truepera radiovictrix
GGAACCTCCATTCTTAATCCGCAAGAACCGTCCCAACACAAACAGAACTCAAACATGAGTAACGGCACGAAGGGGCGGCCTAGCGTGGTCGCCGGCGGGTCGGCTGGGCAGCCTAGAGGGCCCAGGTGGTAGGGCTATACTCGCCAACTGATGCCAGAGCTGCCCGAAGTGGAGACCGTCAGGCGCCAGCTCGAGCCGTGGCTGACGGGGAGGACCATAGCCCGGGTCAGCCTCCTCGCCCCTGCCGGGCCGAAGTACGTGGGCCTGGACCGCGCCGCCGGCCAGACCATAGAGCGGGTCACCAGGCGCGGCAAGTTCCTCATCTTGCCGCTCTCTGGCGGTGACGACCTGGTGGCGCACCTAGGCATGACGGGGGTCATCACGCCGGGAGACTCCCTCACCCCCACGTCTGCCGCCAAGCACCGGCGCGTGGAGCTGTACCTGGAGGGTGATCACCCGAACCGCCTGGACTTCACGGACCCGCGCCGCTTCGGGCGCTTCCTGCTGGTGAGGCGTGGCGATTACGGCTGCATGCCCACGTTGGCGGCGCTCGGCCCCGAACCCTTGAGCGACGAGTTCACTGCGGAGCAGCTGCAGGGCGCGCTGAGCCGGTCTGATATGGCCATAAAGACGTACCTCCTGAGCCAGCGCCCGGTGGCCGGCGTGGGGAACATCTACGCAGACGAGGCGCTCTGGCGCGCCGGAGTGCATCCGCTCACCCCTTCCTCGCTCGTCAGGAAGGAGCAGGTGGAGGTGCTCCACCGGGCCATCCGCGACGTTCTTGCTGCCAGCATCGAGGCGCAGGGCACCACCCTCAACGACTACCGCACCGTGTACGGCCAGCAGGGCGACTACGCGGACCGGCTGGAGGTGTACGGCAGGGCCGGGGCGCAGTGCCCCCGCTGCGGCGGCCGCCTCGAGCGCCTGGTGGTGGGCCAGCGCGGCACCACCTTCTGCCCGGACTGCCAGAGTGAAACCAAGTCCAGGAGGAAGAAGTGAGCCTCGTTTCCAGCGTCGACCTCCAGATACGCTTCGGCGACACCGACGCGCTGGGGCACGTGAACAACGCCGTGTACGCCAGTTACGCCGAGCTCGGGCGCATGGACCTGGTGGCCAGGCTGGGGCTGTCCGCCTCCGGCTTCATACTCGCGCGCCTGGCGATGGATTTTCGCAGGCAGGTGAAGCTGGGCGAACGCTGCCGGATCACCACGGAGATCGTGCGGCTGGGCACCACGAGCATGACCATGCGGCAGGTGATGTACGCCGCGGAGGCGGTGGCCTGCGAGTACGAGGCGGTGGTCGTGTGGTTCGACTACGCCACCAACCGGCCCGTGCCCATACCGCCCGAGCAGCGCGCCCTGGCGGGCGGCTAGGCCGGCCACCGGCGCGTAGCGAAGGCATGCGCCTTTGCTAGGGCCTGTTCTCCCGGGCGGTAGGACGCCTTGGTTCGCGCACGTTACTATGTGCCCGTGCTCGGAAAGGTCGGTCATTAGGTGCCAGGGGTCGTCGTAGTCACCGGGGCGTCAACGGGCATCGGGAAGGCCGCCGTTACGCTTCTGGCGCGCCGCGGTTTCGTGGTCTACGCGGGCGTGCGAAGCGAAGAGCGGGGTCGGCAACTGGCTGACGAGGTGGCCGCCGCCGGCCAGCTGAGGCCGGTGCTTCTCGACATAACGAACTCTAAGCATGTTGCCGGCGTGGTCAGCAGGGTCGCGGACGAGCTCGGAGACCTGCCCTTCACCGGCCTGGTGAACAACGCAGGCGTAGCCGTGGCGGCGCCGCTCGAGTTCCTGCCGCTAAACGACCTGCGGCAGCAGTTCGAGGTCAACGTCATCGGACAGGTGGCCATGGCGCAGGCGTTCATGCCGCTCTTGCGTGAACACAGGGGGCGCCTCGTGAACGTCGGTTCTGTGTCGGGCCTCGTGTCGAGCCGGCTGCTGGGCGCCTACTCCGCCTCCAAGTTCGCCCTCGAGGCCATAACGGACACGTTCCGCCGTGAGCTCAAGCCGCACGGCGTGACCGTGGCGCTGGTGGAGCCCGGTCAGATAAGCACCCCGATCTGGGACAAGTCCATGGCAGAGGGCCTCAGGCGTATGACGGAGATGGAGCCCAGGGCCCGTGAGTACTACAGCGCCGTGGTCGACGACCTGGCGGTGACGGCGCAGAACGCCAAGGCCAAGGGCACCTCGCCCGAGGCCGTTGCCGGGGCCGTGCACCGGGCGCTGACAGACAGGCGCGTGCGCACGCGCTACTTCGTAGGCACCGACGCGCACATCGTCAACGTGCTCCGGCGGGTGCTGTCAGACCCGCTGTTCGACAGGCTGATAAGCGCCACCAGGAGGTGAGCCGGCAGCGCCACGTTCGCCGTGTTGGTTCGGCGAACCGTCCCGCGTGCGCCTGGGCGCTTGGGAACGCGTTCGACGCCTGCTCCCGCGTGCGCTAGGCGCTTGCGTGACCCATGGCGCCGAGAACCGCGCGACCTTCGACTTTCCAGCGTGCGTCAGACGCTTGCCCAGGCGAGATAAGCGAAGGCTTAAGCTGCTGGAGTTCATGAGCCATGTGGGAGTGATATCTTTGACGACCATCATGCGCGAAGCAGCGCCATGCCGCTTGAGCGGCGGGCGCCAGACGCGCCGACCCGTTGTGACCGGCCGCGATGTCGTGGCTTCACCAGCAGGCCTGGCGGTCACGAACGGCTTCACTTGAGAGGTTGGAGTATGAGAAGAGCTTTGATCGCAACGCTGATGGTGGTGCTCGCGGGCGCAGCTTTCGCCCAGAGCGAAGATCCCGAGTGGACCTGCCCGGCGCAGTTCGCCGGCCAGACGCTGAACGTCTACAACTGGGCCACTTACATCGCCGAGGACACCATCGCCAATTTCGAGGCCGCCTGCGGCGTCACCGTGGTCTACGACACCTACGCCACCGATGACGACATGCTGGTGCGCCTGCGCCAGGGCAACCCCGGCTTCGACATCGTGGTGCCCTCTGACGTCATCGCCACCCTCATGATCGAGGAGGGTCTGCTGCTGCCCCTCGACAAGGGCAACATCCCCAACTGGGCCAACCTCGACCCCACCTTCCTCGACCTACCTTTCGACCCGGGCAACACCTACACGGCCCCCTACCAGTGGGGCACCGTGGGCATCGGCTATAACACCGAGCGCGTCGACGAGGTCACGAGCTGGGCCGACATGTTCGACTACGAGGGGCCGGTGGCCTGGCTCGAAGACACTACCGCTGTGCTCGGTGTGGCGTTGCTGATGAGCGGCTTCGATCCTGGCAGCTCCGACCCCGCCGAGATCCGCCAGGCGGCGCGCTACATGGTCGAGAACGGCGGTAACGTCGTCTACATCGCCAAGGACGACGGCCAGGAGCTGCTGGCGCGCGGCGAGGTCGACATGGTCATCGAGTACTCGGGCGACATCTTCCAGATCATGGACGAGTGCGAGTGCGACACCTACGCTTACGTCATCCCCGAAGAGGGCACCAACTTCTGGCTCGACAACCTCGTCATCCCCGTCGGCGCCCCCAACAAGGCTCTGGCCGAGGTGTTCATCGACTACGTACTCGACCCGCACGTGGCCGCCTCCATCTCCAACTACACGGCCTACGGCACGCCCAACCAGAAAGCGCTGGAGCTTGAGCTCATCGACCCCGAGCTGGCCGAAGACCCGGGCATCTACCCCAGCGCTGAGACGCAGGAGCGCCTCTTCTTCGCCTCGCAGAACGCCGACCGCGAGCAGCTGCTGTTCGAGGCCTGGGACGAGATCCGCATCCTCATCGGCCGCTGAGTTCAAGACGCCGTCCTTGAGCCTTCGGAGAAGGGGCACGATAGGGACCACATGACCGTACCGGCTGTCGAGATCCGCAACCTGGTCAAGGAGTTCGTCGACGTGCGCACCCAGCAACATGTGCGCGCTGTCGACGATGTGAGCCTGGACATCGCAGACGGCGAGTTCTTCGCCATGCTCGGACCATCGGGCTGCGGCAAGACCACCACGCTGCGGGTCATCGCGGGTTTCGAGGAACCCAGCTCCGGCGAGTTGCTGCTGCGCGGTGAGTCCATGCGGGGCATACCGTCCTACCACCGGCCCGTGAACACGGTGTTCCAGGATTACGCTCTGTTCCCGCACATGACGGTCATGCAGAACGTGCTGTTCGGACTGAAGATGGCCAAAGTGCCGACGGCCGAGGCCAAGCGGCGCGCCCAGGAGGCGCTCGAGATGGTGCGCCTGCCGCACGTGGGTAACCGCAAGCCGAAGGCGCTGTCGGGCGGCCAGCGCCAGCGCGTGGCGTTGGCGCGAGCGCTCGTCAACCGGCCCTCGGTGCTGCTGCTAGACGAGCCGTTAGGCGCCCTCGACCTGAAGCTCAGGCGCGCCATGCAGTTCGAGCTCAAGCAGCTGCAGCAGCAGGTGGGCATCACCTTCATCTACGTCACGCACGACCAGGAGGAGGCCCTCACCATGGCTGACCGCATAGCCGTGATGAGCGAGGGCGAGGTGCTGCAGGTGGGGCGCGCCGACGAGATCTACGAGCGCCCCACCACGCGCTTCGTGGCTGATTTCATCGGCGAGACGAACTTCCTGGACGGCACGCTCGAGAGCAAGAGCGGCGACCGGGGTGTCATAAAGCTGTCGTCCGGCGCCACGCTGCCGGGCGTGCTGCGCGACCCGGACGTGGTGGTGGGAGCGGCGGCCACTCTGGCCGTGCGCCCCGAGAAGCTCGCGATAGAGCCGCTGGTCGACGGCCAGACCGTGGGTAGCAGCGCTGGTGGCGGGCCGCGCACGCATCTGACGGGCCGCGTGACGGGCGCTCACTACCTCGGCACCGACGCCCGCTACCTGGTAGAGGCCGGCGGCTTCACCCTGGTGGCACGCGTTCAGAACCAGAGCCATGGGTACGCGGGCATGCTTCCGGCCGGCACCGATGTTCGCCTGACCTGGCTCACGGAACACGGATCGTTGCTCGCATGAAGGTGCCCACGCTTGAGCTCACAGGCAGCCCCTACGAGTTCGGGCTGGCGCACGGTCGTGCGTTCCGTGAAGTCATACGGTCGTACGCCGAGGAGCGCGTGGCCCTGGCCGGCCAGCCGAACTGGACCGGGCGCGCGCTGAGCCGCGAGCAGGTGCTGGCGCTGGCCGAGCAGTGCGTGGAGTACCACCGCGGGTTCTCCCCGGCGCTCACCGAGGAGCTTGAGGGCATGGCCGCAGCCACCGACCTGAGCCTGGGGGAGCTCATCGTCTCCGGTGGCTTCACCGACTTCGTGGACGCTGTCGCTGCGGGCTCGGCGAAGGTGCTCGAGACCGCGGCGCTGGACGACTGCACCGCCTTCCTGGTGCCCGGAAACCGCATGGTGGGCGGTCACGCCGCGCTAGGCCAGACGTGGGACATGCACGAGGGCTCGGCCGAGCACGTGGTGTTGCTCAGGGGGCGCCCGAAGGACGCGCCCGCCTTCGACATCTTCACCACGGCCGGAGCGGTGGGCATGATCGGCATGAACGAGGCCGGCCTGAGCGTCGGCATAACCAACCTGATGGGTGCCCATGGGCGGCCCGGCGTTACCTGGCCGTTCGTGGTCAGGGAGATGCTCACCCAGGAGACGACGCAGGGAGCCCTGGCTGTCCTCGAACGGGCGCACCTGGCCGGTGCGCGCTACTTCATGATCATGGACGCGAGCGGCGCTGGCGCCCACGTGGAGGCCATGGTCACCTTCAGCCATGTCACGAGGCTCGGAGACGAGCCGCTGGCTCACACCAACCACTGCCTGCTGCCCGAAACGCACGCTGCCGAGCGCCAGCGTGACCCGGTCTCGCAGCGCGACTCGGAGGTGCGGCTGGCGGATGCCGAACGGCTGCTGGGCGGCGGCGAACTGACCATCGAAGACCTGCAGGGCGTTACCGCCGACACGGCCAACATCTGCCATGCCGGCCAGGAGCCCCGCTTCGTGGGCACGTGCGGGGCGGTCATCATGCGCCCCGCCACTCGCGAACTGTGGACCGTGGCCGGCAGGCCCAGCGAGGGGCGGTTCCAGCGCTTCGAGGTGGGAGCGGGTGCCTAGCAAGCCCAGGGTTCGCATAGCCCAGGCCGCCCCGCAGTATGCGGAGGCGCTGGAGCAGTTGCAGCGCACCGTTTTCCCCAACCTGGCCGAGCACGAGCTGATGAAGGCGGAGCATTTCCGCATGCATCAGAGCGTGTTTCCCGAGGGCGAGTTCGTTGCCCTGGCGGCCGACGCGCCCGACGG
Source organism: Truepera radiovictrix (assembly GCA_044462445.1). Classification (GTDB taxonomy): domain Bacteria; phylum Deinococcota; class Deinococci; order Deinococcales; family Trueperaceae; genus JAAYYF01. The sequence goes on from JBIQNJ010000038.1 coordinate 6,239, forward strand.
GGCGCCGTTACCAGAGGAGCGCGTGGTGGGGCTTGGGTCCGGCTTCCTCGTGAACTTCGACCTCAGCAGGCCCGACCACTCTTTCAACGAGATGATCGCCGGCGGCACGTACGCCAACCATGACCCCGCTGGCGCGTGGTACTACGGCGCCGACATCAGCGTTCATCCCGACTACCGGGGCCTGGGTCTGGGCAGGCTGCTCTATGACGCTCGCAAGGACCTCGTCAGAAGGCTTGGCCGGCGCGGCATCGTGGCGGGCGGGCAGCTACCCGGTTATACCCAGCACAAGCACGCACTAAGCCTGGCCGAGTACGTGGAGAAGGTGGAGCGGGGCGAGCTTAGGGACCCCACGCTCACATTCCAGCTGGCCAACGGCTTCGAGGTGTACGGCCTCATCAAGGGGTACATAGAGGACGCTTACACCGATGACTGGGCCAGCCTGATCGTGTGGTTCAACCCTGACCTCATATATCCGGAGATGTAGGAGACCGCCGGGGCAAGCCTGTGTACACTTCAGCCGCCTTCCTTAAGGAGGGGTGGACGTCAGCGCACTAATCTGAATCAACGCCGCGGTTAATCGATTAACCGCTAACACGGGTCGGCGAGCCGGCGCCGGCCCGGCCAGAACAGGCCAAGGGGAACCTCCAAGGAGGGCGGCAGTGGCAAGCATGAAGGAGGTCGCGCAGGCGGCAGGCGTGTCTATCGCCACCGTGTCACACGTGCTGCGCGGCACCAAGAAGGTGAGCGCCGCCGTCTCGGCCCGGGTCAAGGACGCCGCGTTGACGCTGGGGTACGTACCCAACCTGCAGGCAAGCGCCCTGAGAACCGGCCGCACCCAGACGCTGGGCGTTCTGCTTCCGGACCTCTCCAACCCCTTCTTCCCCGCCCTGCTTCACGCGTTTGCGCCGGCGGCGCGAGCCGCGGGGCTCGTGCTGATGGTCCACGAGGCGGAGAACGACCCTCAGACCGAACTGCGGGGCCTCGAGCGCCTGGTCGCCAGCCAGGTCGACGGGCTGATCTGGGTGCCCGTCGACGTCAACGCCCCCCACGCCGTTCACGCAGAGCAGGAGCAAGCCGCCGCGAAGACCCTGCCGAGCAGCCTGCCCGTGGTGACGATAGACAGACCCGTGTCGGGGACCGACGCGGTCGTCGCCGACCATGTGCTCGGTGGTCGCCTGATGGCGGCGCACCTCAAGGAGCTAGGCCATAGTCGCGTTGCCGTCATCTCGGGTCCGGCCGACCTGCCCAGCTCACGGGGCAGGCGCCGCGGCTTCCTCGATGAGCTGGCGCCGCTGCTGCCCGTATGGGAGTGCGAAGCCGGCTTCACGCCAGACCTGTCTGGCACGGCGCGGCGGCTGCTGGCCGCCGGGGGGTACGACGCGGTGGCCTGCGCCAACGACGCCATGGCCGTCGGAGTGGTGCGCTACCTGCGAGAGCTCGGTATGCGGGTGCCAAGTGATGTTTCCGTGGTGGGGTTCGACGACATCCCCTGGGCCCAGCTGATGGATCCGCCCCTCACGACGGTGAGGCAGCCGCTGGCGGCCATGGGCGCGGCGGCCGTGAGGCTGCTGCTGGAACGCATGGGCGACCCGCGGCGCGCCACGAGGCGCGTGGTCATGCCGGTGGAACTGGTGGTGCGCGCCTCTACCGCCGAGCCCGCGACATCGCAGACAGCCCGTGTGCCTGGCGTCCGCGCCCCGACGCGCGACGCCGGAGTAGGGAGGCAGGAGACGTGACCGAGCAGAGTTCTAGAGCGCCCGGCCCCAGCATCATCGTGGTCGGCAGCGTGAACATGGACCTAGTAGTCGGTGTGCCGCGCCACCCCGCTCCCGGGGAGACGATCATCGGCACCGATTACGTGACCCACCCGGGCGGCAAGGGCGCCAACCAGGCAGTGGCCGCCGCGCGCCTGGGTGCCGACGTGAGGTTCGTGGGCCGAGTGGGCTCCGACGCCTTCGGCGCTGAGCTGCGCGCCTCCATGGCGGCTGATGGCGTCGACGTCACGCACCTGAAGACGAGCAAAGGCCCTAGCGGGGTGGCGTTCATACAGGTAGACGAGCGGGGCCAGAACAGCATCGTCGTCTCGTCGGGGGCCAACTTCGATGTCACGGTTACAGACCTGGGCAGCGCCCCGTTCGAGGGGTGCGGCGCCCTGTTACTACAGCTCGAGGTGCCTCTGGATGTCGTCACGGCCGCGGCACGCAGGGCGCGGCAGCTCGGAGCGGCGGTGGTCCTCAACCTGGCCCCGGCGCAGAGGCTAAGCCGTTCGCAACTGAAGGACATCACCCACCTGCTCGTTAACGAGTACGAGGCGGGCATACTCCTGGGCACGCCGGCGTTCTCTGTGGCCGGCGACCCCGAGGCCGCCGCGAAGCGACTGACCGAACTGGTACCCAACGTGGTCATCACGCTGGGCGAGAAGGGCGCCGCGTGGGCCTCGGTGATTGAAGGTGGCGCGGTCACCACGGGCGCCGCCCCAGCGTTCAAGGTCAAGGCCGTCGATACCACTGCTGCCGGCGATTCGTTCGCCGGAGCGTTCGCCTTGGCCCTTTCTCGGTCCGACGGCGCCGACCTGGCAGAGGCCGTTCGCTTCGCCAGCGCCGCGGGCGCACTGACCACCACCAAGCCGGGCGCACAGCCGAGCCTGCCGACGCTGGAGCAGGTGCAGAGACTGCTGGCGGATGGTGAGACATGACTACCGCCCCAGGCGCCAGGCGCACGGTGCTTCAGATGGAGGGTGTGCGGAAGCGCTTCGGCACCTTCGAGGCGCTGAAAGGCGTCGACTTCGACCTCGAGGTGGGCGAGGTTCATGCCCTGCTCGGCGAGAACGGTGCGGGCAAGTCGACATTGATGAAGATCCTGGCCGGGGTCCAGCCGGCTACTGGCGGCACGATGACCGTGGCCGGGCAGGAGGTGTCGTTCGGCAGCGTGGCCGACGCCCAGGCGCACGGCGTGGCGATGGTGTACCAGGAGCTGGCTCTGGCCACCGACCTGTCCGTGGCCGAGAACCTGTTCCTGGGGCAGCTCGGCACCTTAGTGTCGCATAGGCAGCTCGCCAAGCGGGCTGAGCCGCTGCTTAAGAAGGTGGGCCTGAGGGTCGACCCGCTGGGGCGGCTCGGCAGCCTCGCCGTCGGCGAGCAGCAGCTGGTAGAGATAGCCCGCGCGCTCGGCCACGAGCGGCGCATCCTCGTGTTCGACGAGCCCACCGCCGCCCTCTCCAGCGGGGAGACGGCGAGGCTCTTCGAGCTCATCCGCAAGCTGCGCGAGGACGGCGTGGCCATCGTGTACATCAGCCACCGCCTGGAGGAGGTGTTCGCGCTGGCGGACCGCGTGACGGTGCTGCGCGACGGTGTCCGTGTGCTGACGGGCCACGTGCATGACCTCTCGCCAGACGACGTGGTGCGCGCCATGGTGGGGCGCGACGTGGCGCGCTTCGAGCGCAGGCCCTCCGTGCGTGAGGGCGCAGCGCCCTTCACGTTCGAGTACGAGGGCGGCGGCCTCAGACGGGGAACGATAGCTCTTCGGCCCGGTGAGATCGTCGGCGTGGCCGGCGTGGTCGGTTCCGGGAGGAACAAGCTTCTCTCCACCCTCTTCGGCGTAGGGGGGAGCGCCCGCCTGAACGGTCGGCCGGTCAGGTCGCCGGCCGAGGCCATCGGCAGAGACATGTTCCTCGTACCGGAGGACCGCAAGCTGGCCGGACTGGTACTGGACCTGACGGTGCGCGAGAACGTCACCATGGCCATCGTCCGGCGCCTCACGCGCGCCGGCCTGTTCATGTCGGCCCGGGCCGAGGGGGCCGAGGCCAAGCGGTGGATAGACCGGCTCCACCTGAGGCCGCCCGATCCGGAGAAGCGGGTGGGCGACCTGTCCGGCGGCAACCAGCAGAAGGTGGTCGTGGGTAAGGCCCTGGCTACGGGACCCAAGGTCCTGCTGCTCGATGAACCCACCCGGGGCGTCGACGTGGGTGCCCGCAGCGAGATCTACGGCGTCATAGACGAGCTCGCCCGCGAGGGCATCGGCATCATCGTGGCCAGCTCCGATACCGAGGAGCTGGTGGGCCTATGCGACCGAGTGCTCGTGTTCAGGCACGGCGAGGTGGCAGTTGAGCTGCCGAGGCCGCTGGACGACAAGGAGGTAGTTGCGCATGTCACAGGCGCCCGGCAAGTGGCGTGAACTGTTGGCCCGGTTCGGGCTGCTGCTCGCCCTCGTGGTGATGGTCGTCGTCCTGGCGATGATCTCCGAGCGGTTCCTCACCACCTCGAACATCATCAACGTGCTCCGGCAGATATCGGTCAACGCCATCCTGGCGTTCGGCATGACCGTGGTCATCATCGGCGCCGGCATCGACCTGTCGGTCGGCTCGCTGCTGGCCCTGGTGGGCGTCCTCACGGCCATGCTCGTAACCAGTACGGGTCTGCCGGTCTGGCTCGTGCTCATCCTCGCTCTCGTCATCGGCCTGGCGCTCGGCGCCATCAACGGCGGCTTCGTGGGTTACGCGGGGGTGGCGCCGTTCATAGTCACACTGGCTGGGCTCACCATCTTCAGGGGAGCCGCGCTGGTGGCCACCGACGGGCGCCCGGTCAGTGGGTTGCCGCCCATCTTCAACACCATCGGCTACGGCACGTTCTTGGGGCTTCCCCTGCCCATCTGGATCATGCTCGCCGTGCTGCTCGTGTCTTACGTGCTGCTGCGCCATACCGCTCTGGGCCGTTCCATCTACGCCGTAGGGGGCAACCCGGAGGCGGCGCGGCTGTCGGGCATAGCCGTGCGCAAGGTACTGGCGTTCACGTACGCCTTCTCCGGTCTCACCACGGCCATCGCGGCCATCGTGCTCACGGGGCGGCTCAACTCGGCTCAGCCCACGGCCGGGCAGGCGTTCGAGCTTGATGCCATAGCCGCCGTGGTCGTAGGCGGCACATCGCTGGCCGGAGGCCGGGGCGGCGTGTGGGGCACCCTCGTGGGGGCGCTCATCATCGGCGTCATCAACAATGGCATGAACCTTATGAACGTCTCCGGCTTCTACCAGCAGATCGTGAAAGGGGGTGTCATCCTGGCCGCCCTCCTTATCGACCGCGCGCTGGCGCGCAGGTCGAAGTGAGGGCCGTAGCGAGCTTGGGGTTCTGATGCCCGTACCCCGCCGCAGCTGCCGATGGCGCAGCAGCGCAGGGCCAAGGCCGCGTTAAGGAACAGCGAGGTGCTACCCATGCAGCACACAGGCAGCCGGGTCAACCTCGGAGATGGATATCAGTGCGCGGAGCGCACGAGGAGGAAAGCAATGAGAAAAAAAGCAATGAGAAAGCTACTAGCCGTCGTATTGGCCGCCCTCATGGGAGCGGGCTTCGCGCAGAGCGTGGGCCTGTCGCTCTCCACCCTCAACAACCCGTTCTTCGTGGACGTTCGTGACGGCGCCCAGCGCGCGGCCGACGAGCTGGGCCTCGAGCTCATCGTCACCGACGCGCAGGACAGCGTTAGCACCCAGATAAGCAACATCGAAGACCTGCTCCAGGCCGGCGTGAGCGTGCTCATCGTCAACGCCACCGACTCAGACGCCGTGGTGCCGGCCGTGATGGAGGCCAACAGCCGCAACGTGCCCGTCATCGCCGTGGACCGCGGCGTCAACGGCGGCGTTCTTGCCTACTTCATCGCTTCCGACAACCTGGCCGGTGGCCGCCTCGCCGGCGAGTTCATCTGTGAGCAGCTCGGCGGCTCGGGCAACGTGGTCGAGCTGGAAGGCGTTCCCGGCACTTCTGCCGCGCGTGAACGCGGCCAGGGCTTCAACGAAGCCGTTGCGGACTGCGGTGGCCTTAACGTGGTTGCCCGCCAGACCGCCAACTTCAACCGCGGCGAGGGCTTAAGCGTGATGGAGAACATCCTCGTCGCGCAGGCCGACATCAGTGCTGTCTTCGCCCATAACGACGAGATGGCCCTCGGCGCCCTGCAGGCCATCCAGGCCAGCGGCCGCGACATCCTCGTGGTCGGCTTCGACGCCACCGACGACGCCGTAGCCGCCGTTGCTGCCGGCACCATGGCCGCCACGGTTGCCCAACAGCCCCTGCTCCTTGGTGATCAGGCTGTTCGCGCCGCCTTCGACATCATCACCAACGGCGCTCCCGCCGAAACGCAGAACATCGCCGTCAGCCTGCAGCTGATCACGGAGTAAAGAGGGTCCTGGCCTGCATGTAGGGTGTCGGCAGGTGCTGGCGACCTCAGGTTAGGAAGCAGGGGGCGGCACTGCCGCCCCCTTATCTATCGAAAGCCGGCCAAGAGGTGGTCTGAGGTTCTCGCCGGCCTATCTGAACCGCTTATCCAAGCGCGTGCCGAGCATATCGGTACAGTCTCACTCCTCTTGAGAGGACGAACGCATGAAACGCTCCGGCATCCTTCACGCAGAGCTATCCGCCCTGGTGGCTTCACTGGGTCACGGCGACACGCTGGTCATAGGCGATGCCGGCCTGCCCGTGCCGCAGGGGGTTCGCTGCATCGACCTGGCGGTCACACCCGGCGTGCCGCGGTTCCAGCAGGTGGTGAACGCCGTGCTGTCGGAACTGGTGGTTGAGCGCGGCATGGCGAACGCCGAGCAGCTTTCGGCTGCGCCCGCAGCGGCCGAGGAGTTGGACGCTGCCTGGCCGGCAGAGGTGCCGCTCGAACGCATTGCCCATGACCAACTGAAGGCCGCGTCCCAGACCGCTCACGCAGTGGTGCGCACTGGTGAGACGACGCCTTACTGCAACATCGTGCTGGTGGCTGGGGTGCCGTTCTGACGGTCACCTGACCTAAATAGAGAGGCTTTGGCAAGTACTTGCCAAAGCCTCTAGGTGCTCTGCCCTTCGGTCTAGAGCCTCTGCCCAGCCAGCTCAGCGCCCTTGACGAGAGCCTCGAGCTTGGCCCAGGCGATGTCCTCGTGCACACGGCCGCCAAGACCGCAGTCGCTGGAGGCGATGACGTTCTCGGGCCCCACGCGCTTGGCGAAGCGCGTGATGCGCTCGGCCACCAGCTCGGGGTGCTCGATCAGGTTGGTGGAGTGGCTGATGATGCCCGGGATGATGACCTTGCCCTCGGGCAGTTTCACTTCGTCCCAGACACGGTACTCATGCTCGTGGCGCACGTTGGCGGCCTCGAACGAGTAGCCCTTCACGTTCACCTGAAGCATCAGGTTCACGAGGTGCTTGAGGTCGAGGTCGGTGGAGTGCGGGCCGTGCCAGGAGCCGTGGCACAGGTGGAACCGGAGCTGCTCCTGCGGCAGGTCCTGAATGGCCCAGTTGAGAGCCTCGACGTTGCGCTGCGTGAACTTGAGGTAATCCTCCACGCTGGGCTCCGGGTTCACCTGGTCCCAGCTCTCTGCGAAGCCGGGGTCGTCGAACTGCAGGATGAAGCCCGCATCGGTGATGGCCTTGTACTCCTCGCGCAGCACCTTGGCCCACGCCCAGAGCGACTCCTCCTCGTCCTTGTTGTAGAGGTCGGTGAGGCGGATGGCGCTGCCGGGGGCGAGGGCGGTGATGAAGCCGTCACCGACCTTGTAGCCGTGCTTCTCGAGCGCTGCCTTGAAGTTCTCGATGTCGGCCTGGACGTACTCCTGGCCGATGTACTCCATGGGGCCAACGACTGCCGGGAACGGCCGCGGCTTGCCTACGCTCACCGAGGTGTCCTCGGCATAGACGCGCGGGAACGCCTTGCGGTCGCGGCGGTGCAGGAAGCCGGTTAGGCGGATGTTGCCCGGTTCGGAGAGAACGTCCGGCTGGGTGAAGAAGTTCGTGTCGCGCAGTTCGAGGTTCGAGACGCGGTCGAATATGTACGTCCACCACGCGCCGTAGTTGACGGTGGACGACATGCCGTGACCGTACTCCCCGTCGCCGGGTACGGAGATGCCGATGTTGGCCTGACGCTCAACGACCTGGTCGACGGAGTCTTTCAACAACCCACGCATGGCTGCGAACGACATCTGCCCGTTCTCGAACTTGCGGAACGCTTCGATAAGCTCGGGCGTGCGAGGCAAGCTGCCAACGTGTGTCGTACGGATCTTGTGTGCCATGGTGGCCTCCAAAAATTATCAGGCCGATGCGTGCGGCCTGAGGCGCAAGAGTAACGTACTTGGGTAAATTGGCACAATGAGTTGTACGGGTTCATCCTAGTTGGGGCGTTCTTGGAGATGCCGTGCTTGTACCAACCGAGGTGCTCGCCCGAGAAGGTGTAAACGAGGGTGTCGAGGCCGCACTCGAATAGGTAAGCGACCGGTTCGCCTAAACTGTCTCTGTTTCTATTGCCGTATCAAGATGCTTGAACCGGCGCTAGCACGGTCGAGCTCGTTGCGCCCTTAGGTCTCTATCGAATAGCACAGAAGCCTAGCGGTTCGGGAAGCCCACTTGACAATTTGTCTGCTAATGTCTTATGACGTTAGATACCTAATTCGGACCGGTCGACGGGAGTCGTCATGATCAACCGCGGGGGCGCCACGCCGCTATACAAGCAGCTGTACTCGCTGTTCCGCGCTCGCATCGTCGAAGGCGAGTATCGGCCCGACGCCGCGCTCCCCACAGAGGAGGAGATAGCGGCGACGTACGAGGTGAGCCGGGTAACGGTTCGAAGCGCGTTCAAGCTCCTTGCCGACAACGGTCTCGTCGTCAGGCAGCCGGGCAGGGGCACGTACGTGTCGTCCGGCCGTGCGTTGGAGGAGAGCATCCACGGGCTGCGCGGGTACGCGGAGTTGCTGATGTCCCACCCCGATCAGCGGATGGAAGCCATGAGCATGGAGGCCGTACCGGCATCGGTCGAGGTCGCGGAGCAACTGTCCGTGCCGGTGGGTGAGAACGTGCTATGCGTCCGGCGTCGCCACCTCGTGAACGGCGACAGCGTGGCACTCGCCGTCCTCTACTTGCCGTACTGGATCGGTGAATCGCTGACACCGACGGAGATATCAACCACCCCCGTCTACGAGCTCATCGCCAGACGGACCACCGAGAAGATCGCGAAGGCGACACAGCGCATCAACGCGATCGCGGCCGACGCGGACGTCGCCCAGGTGCTCTCGGTACCGATCGGCAGCGCGATCTTGCTCGTCCGCAGAACCACCTACTCCGACAGTGGAACCCCGCTCGAGTACATCGAGCTCAACCATCTCGGCGACCGCCACGAGCTCGTGCTCGAGCTAAAACGCGAATGGCTCTAGTGACCACAGGAGGCAGACCATGAAGGCACGCTCGTGGAGGTACTGACATGAAAGGCGTACGGATCGCCGAGCTCACTTACCTGGAGGTGCCAGAGGCGCTCGCGACTCATCCGGTGGTGGTGCTGCCCATCGGTGGTGGGAGCAAGGAGCACGGGCCGCACCTACCGTTGGGGACCGACTTCTGGTTGGCGGAGGGGCTCGCCGAGCGGGTCGTGCGGGATGCGCCGATCGTGCTACTACCGACCCTCGCGTATGCCTACTACCCTGCCTTCATCGACTGGGCCGGCAGCATCTCCATCCGCTCACGGCTCTTCATGGACGTGGTGGCTGACATCGTCCGGTCCATGGCCCGCCATGGCGCCAGGCGCTTCTTGCTGCTCGACACGGGCGTCTCAACGCATCCCCCGCTCAAGACCCTCTCGTCCGAACTGCACGAGGAGCTGGGTGTGCTCGTGGGGGTCACCGACATAACCAAGCTAGGGAGCGAGGTCACTGACACCCTGGAGGAGCAGCCACGAGGCGGGCATGCCGACGAGATGGAGACCTCCTACATGCTCGTCCTTAAGCCCGACCTAGTCAGGATGGACGCCGCGCCCCGCGAGTGGCGACAGGGCATCGCCGGGGCCGTCGGCGCCGATGGCGCGGTCAAGGTGCACGTTGGCGGGAAGATGCGCACGCCCAACGGGATTAACGGCGACGCGACCCTAGCCACCCGCGCGAAGGGCGAGGCCGCGCTGGACGCCATGGCAGCCGACGTCGTCACGTTCCTCCGTGCCTTCGCCGAGACCCCGCTGCCCGCGGACACGGCCCGCCACGACGGGTCGAGCGGACCGGGAACCGCGACTGGATGACCCGCTCCCGCGCCTATTACGAGGACCTTGCGGAACGCTTCGACGCCGACTTCACGAGGTCGGAGTTGCGACCCGTGTTCGCTAGCGCCCTCGGAGCGGTCCTCACCGATGTCGACGGCAAGGACTATCTCGACATGAGCGAGATCACCGCCAACGTCGGGCATCGCCACCCACGGCACGTCGCTGCTGTGACCGACGCGCTGGGCCGGATGATCACGTGCAAGAGCGGCGGCACCAACCCGGCGCGCGCGGAACTCAACCGGAGGCTCGTGGAGCTGAGCCCGCTGAAGGACGGCCGGTCGTACCTGGTTACGAACGGTAGCGAAGCGATCGACTGGGCCATCCGGATCGCTCGGCGCGCCACCGGCAGGCACGAGGTGATCTCTTTCTGGGGCGGTGTCTACGGGCGGACCATGGCCACGCAGGCCTTGAACGGCGTGCAGCGACGCAAGCGCTTCTGGCCGTTGATGCCGGGCGTCGTCCACGTCCCGTACCCCAACCCGTACCGCGACCCCTTCGGCGGCGATGGCAGCACCGTCGGCGACGCCTGCCTGCGCTACCTGAGTGAGGCCGTCAAGCACGCCAGCACCGGCGACATCGCGGCCCTCGTGATAGAGCCGTATCAGGGGGTAGGCGGGATGGTGTTCCCGCCGGTCGGCTTCCTCTCGGGCCTGCAGGCGTGGGCGAGAGAGCACGACGTCGTTGTGATCCTCGATGAGGTGCAGTCCTCCTTCGGCCGCACGGGCAAGATGTTCGCCCTGGAGTGGGAAGGCCTCCAACCCGACATGATCGTCGTAGGGAAGGGCCTAGCCAGCGGGATACCACTGGCTGCTGTCATCGCCGAGTCTTGGCTGTTCGACGCGCTCGACCCGGGCGAACTGGGCGGCGGCAACGGCGGCAACCCCCTGGCTTGCTCGGCCGCACTGGCAGTGCTGGACATCATGCAGGACGAGCGGTTGCCCGAGCACGCCGACAGGGTCGGCACAGTGCTCCTAGAACGCATGCGCGAACTAGCGCGACGGTTCCCGCAGGTTGGCGATGTCCGGGGAAGGGGCCTTGCTCTCGCCATGGAGTTCGTGAAGGACGGGCGCAGCAAGGAACCCGACCCAGAGACGGTGCGGCGCATCTGCGCCTACTGCCTCGAGCACGGCGTGTACCTGAGCGCGCTCAGCCACGTCCTAGACCTGAGACCGCCCCTGATCATCACTCTTGACCAGGCCCTCTTGGCCGTCGACACCATCGGCGCAGCGCTCGCCGAGATGCAGGAGGCACGAACATAGAGCGAACGTGCTTTGCCAGCTCCGCCGACCAGAACGACGTATCCGCTTGGGATTCAGAGAACCTAAGGAGTCTAATGAACCGTATCCGCCAGACGCTCGTGACCCTACTGCTGTTCATCACCGCCACCGCCTTGGCCCAGGACACGGTCCTGCGTTATCCGATCACCAGCGACCCGGCCACCCTGGAGCCCGGGCTCGTCAAGGAACTGTTCTCCGCTGAGATAGCGCTCAACCTCCACGCCGGGCTGTTCATGTACGACGCTGACACGGAAGTCGTCCCGTACCTCGCCGAGACCTATACCGTCTCGGACGACGGCTTGGTGTACACGTTCCACTTGCGCACGGATGCGACCTGGCACAACGGCCGTTCCGTCGTCGCCAACGACTTCAAGGTCGGCTGGGAACGGTATCTGGACCCCAACGTCGGCTCGCAGACCGGCGGAGACCCGTGGCGCAATGTCGTCGGGGGAATCGAGCTCTACGGCGGTTCGGCCTCCGAACTGACCGGCGTGCAGGCGCTGGACGACCACACCCTCGAGGTTCGTCTAGTGTCGCCGTCCTCGTCCTTCATCTCGGAGCTCGCCATGCCCATAATGTGGGTAGTACCGGCCGAAGCCGTGGTGCCGGGTCAGCCTGCCTGGTCGGGCGATCCCGTCGGGGCGGGGCCGTTCAAGTTCGTCGAGTGGGTACCGGGCTCGCGTTTGGTGCTGGAAGCGAACGACGACTTCTTCCTAGGCCGTCCTCAGATCGACCGCATTGAGTACCAAATCGTGCCGGATGCATCGACGGCGTTGGCGCAGTACGAGGCGGGCGAGCTTGACATCGTCTCCGTGCCGGCCAGTCAACTGCAGCGCATCACCGACGACCCGGTCCTCGGCGGGCAGCTCGCCTACTTCACTCGGGCGCAACTCCAGTACGCCGGCATGAACTCAAGCATGTTCGAGCCGTTCAAGGATCACAGGGTGAGGCAGGCGTTCTTCCAGGCCATCGACCGCAATACGATCGCCCAGTCGATTCAGAGCGGTGCATGGGAGAACGCGGGGGGCCTCGTGCCACCGAACATCCCCCAGTACGACCCGAACCTGGTGACCTTCCCTTACGATCCCGAAGCTGCTCGCACGCTGCTTGCCGAAGCCGGGTACCCGGGCGGGGTCGGGTTCCCCAAGGTCGAGATCGCGTCCTTGAGCTCTACTGTCGCCGAAGCCATCGCCGCCATGTTGGGGGCGAACCTCGGCATAACGGTCGAGGTGCTGCAACCCGAACGCGGCGACATGATCGACGGTCTGTGGAGCCATGACCGCTGGCAGTTCTTCCAGTTCGGGTGGACGGCCGACTCGGCATCCGCCTCCGTTTGGACCTACGAGATGCTCTACTGCGGGCTCGACAGCAACTTCTCAACGTACTGCAACGACGACGTCACTGCTGCGATCGATCGCGCCAGGGCGTCGCAGGACCCCGAGGTGTCGACCGCAGCTTGGCGTGAGGCGGAACGCATCGCGATGGAGGACGCCGCGGTGATCCCGCTCGGGTACGCGCGCTACATCTACCTCGTCAATCCGGACGTGGCGGGCTTCGCCGCCAACCTCCTCGGACCAGTCAGCTTCCACGGTGTGACCAAGTAGCACAGTTCAAGTCGAGGGGCCGGACGCCACGTGGCGTCCGGCCCCCTAGGGCCATCCCGTCCAAGAGCGCTGAGTCTACGGTCTGCCCTAAAGGACTGACACCTTGACCAACTACTTCCTAAGGCGACTGTTCTTCATTGTCCTCAGCCTCTTCGCTGCGGGCTTCCTCGCCTTCGTCGCCACGCGCCTGACTCCTGGAGACCCCATCCGGCTCATGGCAGGTGACCGCAACGTCCCTCCCGAGGTCATCGCTTCCTGGCAGCAGCGCTATGGGCTCGACAAGCCGATACCTGTCCAGTTCTACTACTACGTCCGCAACGCTTTGAGAGGCGACTTCGGTACGTCGTACCAGTTCATAGGTACGCCGGTTCTCGACCTCGTGTTGCCGGCCACTTTGATCACGATCAAGTGGGAGTCCGTCGCCCTGCTCCTCGCCATCGTTGCCGCGCTGTTCCTGGGCGTGATAGCCGCCGCGCGTCACAACACCGCCGTCGACAACGGGGCGATGCTCGGTGCGCTCGTCGGGATTTCGCTTCCTGACTTCGTCCTCGCGACCTTCCTGATGATCGTGTTCTCGTTGAAGCTCGGCTGGCTTCCCGTGGCCGGCCACGACACGAACGCTCACTTCGTGCTTCCCGTCATCACGCTGGCGGTGAGGCCGTGCGCCGTCCTATCGCGCATGGTGCGCGCCTCGATGCTCGATGTCATCAACGAGGACTACGTGCGGACCGCGCGCGCGAAGGGCGTGAGCGAGCGGGTGCTCCTCAGTAAGCACGCCCTCAGCAACGCTCTGCTACCAGTGTTGACGGTGATCGGGGTGCAGATAGGTCGAATCCTGAGCGGTTCGTTCATCGTGGAGACCATCTTCAACATCCCAGGCATCGGGAGGGTGGGTGTGACGGCCGTGATCCAACGTGACTACCCTGTGGTCCTCGCCGCGACGTTGGTGCTGGCAGCGGCGTTCCTTCTCGTGACGTTTGTGGTCGATCTGCTCTACGCCGTCATCGACCCCAGGATCAGGTACGGCGGCTGATGGCGTCGCGGACCTGGTTGACGATGAAGTCCGAGCGAACCGCCGGGCACGACCCTCGCTCGCGTGGCCCTGGTCGTGACGCGCTCGTGAGGTTGATGAAGAACAAGGCGGCCGCTCTGTCCGCTGCTTTTCTCGTGATTCTGTTCGCCGCAGCCACCCTGGCGCCGCTCATCGCGCCGTACGACCCGCTGGCCGCCGACTTCACCAGCCTCAGGCAGGGACCGTCCGCCCAGCACTGGTTCGGTACCGACGAACTCGGGCGCGACGTCCTCACCCGCGTGCTGTACGGAGCACGCATCTCGCTGTTCGTCGGCCTCACGGTGCAGGTCGCCGCCACCGCTCTTGGAGTTGTCCTCGGGATGCTCGCCGGCTACGTGGGTGGGATGGCCGACATGCTGATCATGCGTGTCGTTGACGTTATGTACGCGATGCCGCCGTTCCTTTTCGCGGTGTTCATGGTCTCGATCCTCACCCCGAGCGTGAGCAGCGTTATCCTCACCCTCACCCTCTCCGGCTGGCCGTTCGCAGCGCGGCTGATGCGGGCTCAGGTGCTCTCGTTCAGGGAACATGAGTCGGTGCTGGCCGCCAGGGCCCTGGGGGCGAAGGACCTGCGAATCATGTTCGCCCATATCCTCCCCAACTCCTTCACGCCCATCATTATCCAGTTCACGCTGGGCATAGCCACGGTCGTGATGGCCGAGGCGAGCTTGAGCTTCCTCGGCATCGGGATCCGACCGCCCAACCCCACCTGGGGCGGGATGATTAATAAAGCGCGGGAGTACGTGCGTACAGACCTACACCTCACCCTGTTCCCGGCCCTCGCACTCGGGCTGACGATGATCGCAGTCAACTTCCTGGGGGACGGGTTGAGAGACGCGCTCGACCCGAAGTCGAAGCGCTGAGACTCGGAAGCGACCCAGTGCGCGCCGTCGCCCGGGAGGGAACGTCTGGCAGAAGGCCCGACGCAGCAACCGTTGTCATCCTTACGGCTGTATGGCGTGAACGGCGCCGGCTCACTAGAGCACCCGGAACCGCTCCGCCGCAGCCCGCTCGAGCACTTCCCTATGATCGGGGTGGGCTATCTCGATGAGCGCCTTGGCGCGCTGCCGCAGGTTGCGGCCGTGCAGGTGTGCCACGCCGTACTCGGTAACGACGTAATGAACGTGCGCGCGGGTGGTCACCACGCCGGCCCCCGACTTCAGCACAGGGGCTATGCGACTCTCACCCCGCTTGGTTACCGATGGCAGCGCGATGATCGGCTTGCCGCGCTCAGACAGCGCGGCGCCCCTGATGAAGTCCATCTGCCCGCCTACGCCCGAGTACTGGTAGGTGCCCAGCGAGTCGGCCACCACCTGGCCGGTCAGGTCCACCTCGATGGCCGAGTTGATCGCCGTCACTTTCGGGTTACGCCTTATGACCGCGGTGTCGTTGGTGTACGTGACGTCGAGTAGGAGCACGGAGGGGTTGTCGTCTACGAAGTCGTACAGCCGCCGTGTGCCCATGACGAAGCTGGCCACCACCTTGCCGGGGTGGTTGCGCTTCTGTTCACCCGTGATGACGCCCTTCTCTATCAGGTCGACCACGCCGTCAGAGAACATCTCGGTGTGCACACCCAGCTGCTTGTGCCCGCCCAGAGCTGCCAGCACGGCGTCGGGTATGGCGCCGATGCCTAGCTGCAGCGTTGCGCCGTCCTCTATCAGGCCTGCGGCATAGATGCCTATGGTCTTGGCGGTGTCGGTAAGTTCGGGGCGCGGTACTTCTGGTATCGGATCGTTCACCTCTACTGCCAGGTCTATGTCTTTCACGTGCAGCAGCCCATCGCCGTGGCTGCGCGGCATGTTCGGGTTCACCTGGGCCACCACCGTGCGCGCCGAGTCGACCGCGGCTCTGGTGGCGTCAACCGAGGTGCCCAGCGAGCAGTAGCCGTGCTTGTCGGGTGGCGAAACGGTTATCAGCGCAACGTCTAATGGCATGGCGCCCGAGCGGAACAGCGCCGGCACCTCGCTTAAAAAGATCGGGATGTAGTCGCCTTGGCCGCGCGCAACAGCGTCGCGCACGTTCTTGCCAACGAACAGCGCGTTGATCTTGAAGCTACTGGCTACCTCGGGGGCGGCGTAAGGGGCGGGCCCCTCCGTGTGCAACTGCACTATCTCGACCGCCCGCAGCTCTGGTGCGCGGTCTACGAGCGCCTGCAGCAGTTGCTGCGGCGCCCCGGCAACGCTATGAACGAAGACCTTGTCGCCGGAGCGCACGACGCTCACGGCATTGGCTGCTGTGGTGTGCCTCATGCGTTTCTCCCCTTTTATGCGCGCATCCTGGCCTTCCGTGACGAACGTCGTGGCGGCAACGCGCTTCATTGACGCCAGCGTAGTCGTGAGGGTGCTGCCACCGGCAGTGTTGAACGTCCTGATTGCTTTTCTGCGCTGATTATTTGCTGGCTGAAAGTGTGGCCAGCCGACTGTGATGCGGGCACTGTAAGAGCTGTCAGTTCTGGCACGAGCCATATTGAGTGTGAAAAGCAGGTTGGCTACCTAAAGCTCACGACCAGAGCTGAGCGAATGTAATGTACGTATCTCATTAAGGCAAGTAATGATATATAAGTATTACATGGCCCAAAGCAAAAGGCGCCCGCTTGCGGTAGATAGAACCCTGAAGAAGCTCGGTCGTGACCTTAGAACAATGAGGCTGCGGCGTCACCTGACCATGGAGCTGATCGCGGAACGCGCCAGAACCAGCAGGCCCACGCTTCAGCGCGTAGAGAACGGAGATCCAACAGTAGGAATGGGCATTTACGCCAGCGTGATGCAAGCCTTAGGGGTTCTGCCCCGCCTGGCGCAGCTGGCCGACCCCATGACAGATGAAGTCGGACTGTCGCTCGCAGAGGCAGAGGTGCCCCAGCGAGCCCGAACGACCCGACGAAGAACTGGCGAGGTACCTGCCGATGAGTGAGGTTCGCATATTTGTGGACACTCAAGGTGAGCCTGAGCTGGTTGGTTCGTTGCACAGCAATCCAGCGCGGGGCGCAGAGCTTGTGTCGTTTGAGTACGCCACCAAGTGGCTTACAGACCCTGAGCGCTTTGCCCTGGAGCCCGGACTTGAGCTGACCCCAGGCCGCCACTATCCGCCGGCTGGCAGGAAACTCTGGGTATCCGGAATTAATGGTTGATCCAACCTCTGGTTGAATAGGACAAAATATATCCCTCATCGGATTATCTGGTTGATGCATCAATTTACCTTCTTCTGTATGCCTCCCTCGCTGATTCCAGCGAGAATCCCACAAGCCTTGATTTCCCGACCATCGTTGCAGCTCGATCTCAGTGAAACGAGTTGCCTCTCAAGTGTTTGTAGATCGATGATCTGCGATCGAACATGGGAGATATGGTCATCGAGCAAAGCATTGATTGCGTTGCAAGGCTGATGGGGGTTGTCTTGATAGCTCTGCAGTTCGCGAATCTCTGCTAGTGACAGGTCAAGCATTCGGCATCGACGGATGAAAGCCAGTTGTTCACTATGCTTCTCGGTATAGGCACGGTAACCGTTCTCCTGCCGGTAAGGCGGGGGCAGCAAGCCCTGCTGTTCATAGAAGCGGATTGTCTGGGTATCGACCCCCACTAGCTGTGCCAACTGGCCAATGCGCATCAGGCTCCTCCTCCTCCGAATCTCTACTCTGTTGACATTATAGCAACTACAAGGTTTTTAATGATGCACCAATATGTCCCTAACGGAGCCGTATCATGAGCAATGCCTGTGGTGGCCCTTGTGGCTGCGATGCAAGGCCTGTGGAGAATAACTTTATGCCAGCCTCCTCCGAAGCGTCAGGGGAGAGGGTCAGCGTCTTCACCGTACCGAAGATGGATTGCCCGTCAGAAGAGCGGATGATTCGCCTTGCATTGGGCGGCTTTGAAGATATTCGGACGCTGTCCTTTGACTTGTCGAACCGACGGTTGGAAGTCTTGCATGACGGAGCGGTTGAGCCAATTACCGCGAAACTTGCAACGTTGGGGTTAGGTGCGTCTCTTCAGGAGACACAAGCCGCCGACCCCGATAGGATCAAGGTTCTGGAGAAATCCGGCGGCACTGCCGCTGAGGAGTCCCACACTCTACGCGTGCTGCTTGGCATTAATGCCATCATGTTCGTGGTGGAAATGAGTGCCGGCTTGATCGCCCAGTCAACCGGCCTCATTGCAGATTCTCTAGACATGTTTGCTGATGCGGCTGTCTATGGCTTGGCGCTTTATGCCGTAGGCCACAGCGTAAAGATGCAGGTGCGTGCTGCCCACCTTGCAGGTGTTCTGCAATTGATTTTGGCGCTCGGCGTACTGGCGGAAGTGGTGCGGCGTTTCGTATTCGGCAGCGAGCCTGAATCACTGACGATGATGGCGATCGCCTTCATCGCATTGATTGCCAATACGTCTTGTTTGGTGCTGATAGCAAAGCATCGCGAGGGCGGCGCGCATATGAAAGCAAGCTGGATATTCTCAGCCAACGATGTGGTTATCAACATCGGCGTTATCGCCGCCGGCGCCTTGGTCGCCTGGACGGGGTCCAGCTACCCGGATCTGATCATCGGTACTGTAGTGGGTCTGATCGTCCTAAACGGCGCTCGGCGAATTCTAGCCCTTAGGGCATAACTCCCACCACATATAGCCATGACCGACATGCCCGACAACATCCTGCACCTGCCTAAGTACCAGGTGCTGGGCTGCAAATCCACCGAAGACGAAATGCATTTCCAGGTGGATGTGCCCGACCCCATTGCCTGCGAGGAATGCGGCGTGCAGGGTGAGTTCGTGCGGTTCGGCAAGCGTGATGTTCCCTATCGTGATCTGCCCATCCACGGCAAGCGGGTCACCCTCTGGGTGGTCCGCCGCCGGTACACCTGCCGGGCCTGCAAGACCACCTTCAGGCCCCAACTACCGGAGATGGTGGACGGTTTCCGCATGACGCTGCGGCTGCATGAGTACGTGGAGAAGGAGTCCTTCAACCACCCCTACACCTTTGTGGCGGCCCAGACCGGCCTGGACGAAAAGACAGTGCGCGACATCTTCAACGCTCGCGCTGAGTTCCTTGGGCGCTGGCACCGCTTCGAGACGCCCCGCATTTTGGGTATCGACGAGTTGTACCTGAACAAGCGATACCGCTGCATTCTGACCAACATCGAGGAGCGAACCCTGCTCGACCTGCTGTCCACGCGCCGACAGGATGTGGTGACCAACTACCTGATGAGGCTGAAAGACCGACAGAAGGTCGAGATCGTCAGTATGGATATGTGGAACCCCTACCGGGCAGCGGTCAAGGCTGTTCTGCCACAGGCCCGTATCGTGGTCGATAAATTCCACGTGGTGCGTATGGCCAACGATGCCCTGGAGAAGGTGCGCAAAGGCCTCAGAAAGGAACTGAAACCATCCCAGAGCCGAACCCTCAAGGGAGACCGGAAAATCCTGCTGAAACGCGCTCACGAAGTCT
>JBIQNJ010000039.1:0-25386 GCA_044462445.1 Truepera radiovictrix
TGCCGATGATCGCGATTACGATCAGCAGCTCGATGAGGGTGAAGCCTTGCGTCTTCTTGTTGCGCATGATTGCGCTCCTTCCGGTTCGGCTCGCGGGATGAAGAGTATGAATGATGGCCCGCTTGCCTGGGTAGTTCTGCACAGGCTCTGCCCGTGCTGAGAGAAGATTAGCAGGACTCTCTAACGAACTTCTTACAAACTTTTCACGTTTGCCTGCAAAGGCTGGGCTTGAGCCTAGATCGGCCGTGCTGGAGGTCGCCGGCGGTTCTCATGCTTGAGGCCAGAGCCAAGTTGAAAAAGGGAGACCGCGCCATGTTACTATCCCCTCTGCCCCGTCGGCCTAACGCGGTGGCGACCCTCGAACCAGGTCAGGTCGGAAGAAGCAGCCTTAAGAGGTGATCGTCAGGTGCCGTTGGAAACCGGCGGGGTACTTTCTTTGTTGTTGACGCGCCTTCTTATTGAGTCGTAGGTGCGCCACTGACAGCCTTACAAGTCGCATATCCCCTAGGTACACGGTTTAGCTTCACTTGAGTGCCAAACGCTGAGTATCCTGACAGCAGTCGCCGTAACCTCGTATCTCAGCTTGTATCAGGTGCCGCTTAAGCCCCTTCTTAATTCGGCTAGTAACCCGTCCGCCGCCTTCTCGATGAGGTCGAGCACACGCTCGAAGCCCTCGCTCCCGCCCATATACGGGTCGGGCACCTCCACCTCGTCAACGCCGCTCGCGAATTCCAGGAACATGCGCACCGTGGCGCGTTGCCTCTCCCCCACCTCGGTACTGCCGAAGGTGCGCACGATAGCGTTGTAGTTGCCGCGATCCATGGCGATAACGTGATCGAAGCGCTCGGCGTCGTACGTGCCCAACTGCCGCGCCCGCAGGTCGGTCATGTCGTAACCGCGCTTCAGTGCGGCCGCCGTGCTGCGGTGGTCCGGCGGGTCTCCCACGTGATACGAGCGCGTGCCAGCCGAGTCGACCTCGATCAGGTGGTCCAGCCCCTCTTCTCTCACCTTGGCGCGGAACACCGCTTCGGCCGTGGGCGATCGGCAGATGTTGCCCATACACACGAAGAGCACTGCTATGGGGCCAACTGAACTGCTGTCATCTTGGGAAGTCATGGGTTTGGGCCTCTAGGCTCCAGCTTACAGGCTCTGCTCCGGTGTCTCTTCCTGTGCCGCAGGGGTTGCCTTAACGTAGCCAAGCGAGGAGGCGTAGTCATGCTGCAACGTCACCATAGACGTGCGTCTCTTGACTGGTCTAAGCGAAGTGACCACAATGGTCACATGATTCGCACACTCAAGGAGAGCAAGGCGAAGCTGAGCGAGCTGGTAGAACTCGCAAGCCAAGGCCAAGAGATCTTGATAACGGTCAGGGGTCGCGTGAAGGCTCGGCTGGTTCCTGCCGACGGTTACCTCGATGAAGGGAGCACCGAAGAGTGGTTGGCCCGCTTGAAGACAAGCGACGAACGCTTCCAGCCGCGTTCCGGACACACAACCGAGGAGATTCTCGAGGAACTGCGCGAAGACCGCTTGTGACCTACTGGGACACCTCAGCGCTCCTCAAGCTGTACGTATCTACGGACTTGAGAATGAGGCGCGTTGCTGCACAAGTGGGTTTGAGCCTGTTTCCACAGCTCTGAGCGAGGGCCTACGCCTTCCACCCGGGCTTACTGCGGTAAACCCTATCTACGTCAGCGATGCTGGCCACCCGCGCCTTGATGAACTCGATCTCGGCGTGGTCTTTCACGTCCACGCGGAACATGATGCGCGCCTCCATGGCGCTGTGAACGTCGGCAGCCACGCGGCTGGCGCTCTTGTTCATGTCTGAGATGACATCTAGCACGTCCTTCAGCAGGCCGGGGCGGTCTATGCCCACCACCTCGAAGTCCACGGGGAACACCTCGCCGCTGGGGGTGTCCCACGTGACGTTGACGAAGCGGTCGTTCTCGTGCAGCATCAGGTGCTTGACGTTCGGGCAGTCTACGCGGTGCACGCTTATGCCGCGGCCGCGGGTCACGTAGCCGATGACGTCGTCGCCCCGCACCGGCGCGCAGCAGCGGGCCAGGTTGGCCGGGGCGTCCAGGCCGTCCACGTACACGCCGCTGATGCTCTTCTTGGGCGCCTCGATCACGGGGCTCTTGCGCCGCTCGGTCACCATCTCGGGCACCAGCGCCTCGACCACGTGCTTCGTTGCCAGCCGCTGTGACTCGATGGCCAGGAACAGCTCGTCCTGGTTGTCGGCGTTGATGAGCTGCTTGGCCACTTCCTCAAGCTTGGCCTTGGTGGTGAGCTTGGCCACGGGCAGGCTGCGGCGCCTCAGGGCGCGCTCCAGGCTGCGCCGGCCGCTCTCTAGCTGCGCCGTGCGCGCCTGCATACGGAAGTAGTGCTTGATCTTCTGGCGGGCGCCGCGGGTGGCGGCTATGTTGATCCAGTCGTGGCTGGGGCCGTACTGGCTGCTGCGGTTGGTGAGCACCTCTACCCTGTCGCCTGTGGCCAGTTCGTAGTTGAGCGGCACGATCTCGCCGTTAACGCGCGCGCCTATGCACCTGTGGCCGATCTCCGTATGCACGTGGTACGCGAAGTCGATGGGCGTGCTGCCGCGCGGTAGGTTCACCACGTCGCCAGCAGGCGTGAACACCAGCACGCGGGCACTCAGCAGGTCGGTCTTGATGGCGTCTACGAAGGCGTCGGCGTTCTCGGAAGCCGTGTCTACGTCTACCAACTGCTTCATCCAGTCGAGCCGGCGCTGCACTTCGTCGGCGTCGTCGACGCCCTCCTTGTAGGCCCAGTGCGCGGCCACGCCGAACTCGGCTACCTCGTGCATGCTGCGCGTTCTTATCTGCACCTCGATGGGTTGGCCCAACAGGCCGATGACGGTGGTGTGCAGGCTCTGGTAGCCGTTGGGCTTAGGCACCGCCACATAGTCCTTGAACCGCCCCGGTATGGGCGTCCACAAGGAGTGCACGATGCCCAGCGCGCGGTAACAGACGGCCTTCTCCGCCTCCTCCCTGGCCAGGCCGTTGCCGCCCGTCTGCGGGTCGAGTATGGCGCGGATAGCCATGAGGTCGAAGATCTGGTCCAGGTTGCGGTGGTCGCGCTCCATCTTGCGAGCGATGCTGTACAGGTGCTTGCTGCGGCCGCTGAGCTCGAACCTGAGGCCCTCTTGCTTCAGGCGCTCGTCGAGCAACTGGATGCTGCGCTGCACGTAGTCCTCGCGCTCAACATGGTGCAGGCGCACCTGCTTCTGCAGCTGCTCGTAGCGCTCCGGGTCTAGGTAGCGGAACGCTATGTCCTCCAACTCGTTCTTTATGTGATTAATGCCGAGGCGGTGCGCCAGCGGCGCGAAGATCTCTATGGTCTCTTCGGAGATCGCCTCTTGCTTATGGGCAGGCATGAACTCGAGGGTGCGCATGTTGTGCAGGCGGTCGGCCAGCTTCACGAGGATGATGCGCACATCGTTGGTCATCGCCAGCAACATCTGGCGCAGGTTCTCGGCCTGCTCGTTCTCGTACACGCGCACGGCCAGCTTGCTTATCTTCGTCTCACCCTCGACTATGCGGCGCACCGTGGGGCCGAAGCGCTCTTCGATCTGCTCGAAGGTGACGTCGGTGTCCTCGACCGTGTCGTGCAGCAGCCCGGCCAGTAGGGCGGCCACGTCCAGGTTCATCTCGGCGAGGATCTCGGTGACCGCCACCGGGTGGATGATGTACGGCTCCCCGCTCTTGCGCTTCATGCCACGGTGAGCCTCCTCCGCGAAGGCGTAACCTTCCGCTACTCTGGCGGCGTCTTCGGCAGAAAGGTATGAGGTGGCAGCCTTAAGGCTCTCGGGGATGGTCATCACCATCAGGGTGAGAGCATACCACCGCTATGCACGTGTTTATGCCGTCTGGGGCGTGGCTGATGGAGGTTTGGTGAAGCCGGCGGGCGCACGCAACGGGGGCTGTAACGCCAGTGAAACGAGGCACGACTAGCGTGCCTGCATGACTTACTCCCCCGTTGTGCCAACAGTCCGCATGCCGCAGATGTTTGTAGCCGCTCTCCTCGTTCTTGTTCTGGCAGCCTGCGGTACTACGCCTCCGGAGCCGCAACCGGTCGAAGATGCGGTGCTGTCAGTGGCCGTGGCCGTTAACACCTCAGACATATACATAGGCGGCACGTACCAGGCCACCGCCACGGTCGCCGTCGAGGGTGACGCCCCGACGACAGTTACCTGGAGCAGCTCTCACCCGGAGGTCTTGAGCGTCAACAGTGCCGGGCAGCTTCTGGCCGTGGCCGCGGGCAACGCCGTCATAACGGCTACCAGCACGTTCGACGCCGGTGAGGCGGCCAGTATTCCTGTGACCGTGACCAGCGCCCTAGCTGGCCGCTCCGTGCTGTACTACGCCGCCGGCACGTCCAGCGGCAGCTTCTCTGCCCTGGCTGCGCTGACCCTCGCGAGCCACGTGTACGGCTTCGAACTGGAGACGAACACCACGGGAACCTACACACCCGGCATGTACTCGAGCGACTACGACATCGTGTTCCATTACGTGCGCAACAGCTCGCCCTCGCAGGCCGAGTTGGATGAACTCCACGACTACGCCACCCGTGGCGGCCGCCTAGTGTTCGGGCATTGGAACCGGTTGGACACCGGCATGATCGCCTTCGTAGGGGCGCTGGGTGCGCCTTTCGGCAGCTACAACAACTACAGCCAGGTCACCATCACCGATGACGAGCTCTCGCGCGGCCTGGGCTCTCGCACCATGGCGCTCACCAACCCGGGTGCGTATGGCACCTTCAACGTCAACCACATGGCCATCGGCGGTAACGAGGTTTGGGCGCAGTACGGCGCTGACGGCAGCGCGGCCGTTGTTGCCGGGTTGGGCGGCAAGGCGATAGTGGTGGGTTTCTTCGAGAACGCTCTGGAGACCACGAACGGCCAGCGCTTCTTCCTCAACCTGTTCAACAAGGTGGCGCGCGGGCTGGCCCAGTAGCGCAAGAACGAGAAAGCGTGGGTTCCGCGTTGGGCGTGATGGAACGGTGAAGGGGGCGGCGGCGCTTCTGCTACTGTTCCGCCATGCCTAAGAGACCGAGCAAACACCCGGCCGTGGGGGTCGTTCTCGCCGTTGCCATGATCCTGGTTGCCGTGGCAGCCTGCAGCTCTCCACCGCCTGCTCCGTCTGTAACGGACATAACAGCGACGGTCGCCGCTACTGACATCTATGTGGGGGGCACTTATCAGGCTGAGGCCGAGGTCACCGTTACCGGCGGCGGGTCTGACGCCGTTACGTGGCACAGTTCGCACCCTGAGGTGATAAGCATCGGCGACACGGGTGAGTTCCGGGCCCATACGGCAGGCAACGCTGTGATCACCGCCACCAGTACGCTCGACACGGCGCGGTCTGCCAGCGTTCCGCTGACGGTGGTCAGCGCTATGGCCGGCCTCAAGGTCATGTACTTCTCAGACATCACCACCCACGAACCGAACACGGCTTTCGACGCGCTCACGCAGGCCAGCCTGTTGTACGGCTTCGACCTCACTACCGTGGTCGACGGCGCTTACGCCGCAGGCATGTTCGATGACGGTTACGACCTTGTGTTCCACTATCGGCGCAACCAGAGCTCTACAGCCGCCGAACTAACCGCACTCGAACAGTACGTGCCCGCTGGGGGGCTACTGGTGTACGGGGCATGGAACGTTGGTGACTCCGATACCACCGAGTTCGTCGAGGGGTTGGGCGCACCGTTCACGGCCGAGACCAACTACGGCAACGTCACCATCACAGATCCCGAGTTGGCAGAGGGGCTGAGTAGTAGCACCCTTGTCCTCACAAACACGTGGGGCCCTGGCACCTTCAGCACCAGCCACAACGCGCCGGTAGCCGGCAGCGGCGTATGGGCCACCTACCCTGAAGACAGCACCGCGGCTATAGTCTCTAGCCCCAGCGGGCAGGTAACTGTAGTCGGCGTCTTCGAAGACGCCTTCGGTGCGGCAGATGGGCAACGGTTCTTCACGAACCTGTTCAACAAGGTGGCCAGGTTGGCGCTAGAGGCGCCTTAGCCAACACCCCAGAAGGCGGGTCTGAACGCCTTAGACGTGAGGTCGGCCACTCTTACGGCAGGGTGGCCGGCTTTACTATTCGCTATGTTCCCTAAACCCCTTACACGTAGTGGTTCTGCCCGGCTTGCAGTGGTCGTCATGGCCATCGCGCTCCTCGTAGCGGCGTGCTCCAGCCCCGCACCGTCTGTCACCTCACTCGCAGTGGACCTGAGTAACGAGTTGTACGTGAACGGTACGTACCAGGCCGGGGTGACGGTCCAGGCGCAGCCCGGGGCCTCCCAGGCCGTTACCTGGAGCAGCTCTGACACCGCGGTCGCCACGGTCAACGCAGGCGGCCAGGTAAGAGCCGTAAGCCCGGGCACGGCCACCATCACCGCCACAAGCGTGGCCGACTCGGCCAAGACAGACTCCGTCACCGTGACGGTAGAACATCCTCTGGCCGGCCTGCGGGTCCTCTACTTCACCGATTACGACGATCCGACGCTTTACCTGGCCGCGCTGGAGGCTCTACGGGACGCCGAGGAAGAGTACGGTCTGCAGCTGACGGCGCACCTGGAGAACACCTTCCTCCCGGAGTGGCTTGACGAAGGCTACGACCTCGTCTTCCATTACCGCCGCAATAACGGGAACGATCTTGCCGAGCGTGAGGCACTGGCGGACTACGCCTTCAGCGGGGGCAGCCTCATATTCGGTACTTTCGACTACAGTGATGCCCCCACTCAAGCCCTTGCGGCAGACCTCGGGGCTCCATACACCGGGAACGAGAACTGGTCAGAAGTAGAGATAACCGACCCGGAGTTGAGGCTCGGTCTGTCTAACCCCACCTTGACCCTGACCAACTATCCGGGATGGGGAACCTTCAACACCAGCCACTCGCTGAAGCCCTACGCCGAGGCGTGGGCCACGTACCCCGAGGATCGTTATGCGGGTCTGGTGGCCAGTGAATACGGTCGGCTGGTCGTGCTCGGCTTCTTCGAGGACTCGCTAGACCCCGTAGACGGCAAGCAGTTCTTCTCGAACCTGTTCACGAAGGTGGCGCGGATGACGCTTGAGGGGCCGCCTTACTGAACGACCGCTGCCATGTTTCCACCATCCACGCAAGCGGTGGATGGTGGAAACATGATAGGGCACCGATTTCGGACAGACCGGCCTGCCCCGTGGCGTGAGCGCCTCGTGTTTCGCCGGAGCCAGGCCTGGCTATTACCGCTTTCTCGGAGGCGTATCACTGGTAGCTCATGATCATCTGGTCCGCCGGACGAGCAGCATGGCGCCTAGCGCCGCGAACACGAGGTTCCCCAACCACGCCCCCAGCCACACGGGTAACTGGCCAGACTGAGCGAACAGCTGCCCGAAGGTGAAGAGCAGGTACCACACTAGGGTCACGGTCAGGCTCAGCCCGAAAGCCACCCCCCGGGTGCGTGCGTACTTGAGGCTGAGCGGCACAGCCACCAGCAGCAGGGCCAGGTTGGTGAACGGCTCGGCCAGCTTGCGGTGGAAGAGCACGCGCGCCTTCTGGCGGTCGTGCGCCGACATGGCCTCCCGGTGGCTGTCCTGATAGAGCCGGGTGATAGACCGGGCGTCTTCGAAGCCGCCTTGCCCGAAGCGGGTCACCAGCTCTTCCAGGTCTGTGGATGTAGTGATTGTGAGGGTCGCCTCGGGATCGGCAGGCTGGTTCCGCAGCCTTATCAAGCGGGCCAGGGCCGTAGCCGGGTCGCTAACCTCTGCGTCCAGGGCCGCCAGGTCCAGTGCGTCTATCCTGTAACCCTTGAGCACCAGGTCAACGCCCTCGTACTGCGCCGTGTCTGCCCGGAGTATGGTCAGCACGCCGCCGTCCCAGCGCTCTATGCGCACGTCGGCCATCACCTGGCCGCCCTGCAGAGAGCGGTCGAAGTGCAGTATGAAGTCGTCGATCGGCAGGGCCTGCCTGGTGAGTCTGAACAGACCGGTCTGTCCGGCTGTGAGCTCCCAGTACAGCCTGCTGGTCTGCGCGTTGGTAACGGGCAGAACGAACTGGTTCGCGAGCAGCACCAGGATCGTGCCCGCCAACCCCAGCCCCACGAACACACCGGCGGTGCGGGTGATGGGCACGCCCCCGGCCTGCATGGAGAGCAGTTCGTTGTCTGCCGCCAGCCGCCCGAAGGCCAGTAGCACCGCCAACACCAGGGCGATAGGGAACGTTTGCACCATAGCCTGCGGCATCTGCAGCGCCAGCCAACCGGCCAGTTCTAGCACCGGCGTTCCCACGATCCACTGCATGCGGGGGATGGTCACGCTCACGACCGCCAGGCTGGAGTACAGCAGCAGTCCGAACAGTAGCGGCAACACGCTCTCGCGCAGCAGGTGGCGGTCGATTATGGCGAAGGGCTTCCTCATCGGTCGCTGGGCATGATACCCGGACACGGTGGCTGATCGACGCTGCCGAGGGTGCCTTTAGGCTGAAACTTAGCGGGCTATGGCTCTTCCCCACCGCTCTTACGCTGCGGCCGCCTCTCCAGGTCAACGCTTATGCCCGCGCCCCAGTTGCCGCGGTTGTTGAGCACCCCGATGGTGAACGAGCCGCAGCAGGTGATGAAGGTGGCGTCCAGGCCGTAACCGCTCCACCAGGGCCACAACCCCTCGTTGATGAGGGGGGCGAGGTCGAACGCCAGGTAGGGGCGCAGCTCGGCAGTGTTGAATGTCAGGGGTACGCCGGCGCTTAGCTCCAACGCGGCCAAGCGCTCCTCACCCGGCTTGAGCGAGTAGTTGGCGAGAAGACCCACCTGGAAGTTGCCGTGAGGCACGTTAGGCGCCGCGGAGTCGGGGTTGAACACGGGCCAACCGGTGCGCCGGGCCGTGAGGTTCAGTTCCACGAACGGGTCCCTCCCCACCGGCGTTATCAGCCCGGCGAGCTCTGTGCGTGCGCCCAGCCGCACATGCCAGGGCTGCACCTCATAGGCCACGTTGCCGTCTACGGTGAGCCGCTTGAGGCCCGCCGGCGTGGAGGTGACGAACGGGTCGTACGTGACTTGTACACCGAAGCCGCCGGTCCAGACACCGGCGTCGGTCCTGAGGATCTCGCCCGCTATGCGGCCGGTGACGGTCAGGCGCTGCAACGGAACTACACGGTCTATGTCTGTGGAGAACGGCGAGCCCGAGTTGGTGAAGCGCGCTTCGTAGCCCACTGTCAGCGTTATCGGCCCGCTGGCGTAACGCCAGGACGGCGCCACCCGGACGGCCCATTGGCTGTTGGGGTCGGCAGGGGGCGCATCGTTGCCCCAGGTGGCCGGGTAATAGGTGGCCTCGGCGCCGGCGTCGAGCGTGAAGGTGCTGACGCTGGTGGCCCGCCACGTCGTGCGGCTGGTGGCCGCGGCTCCCAGCCGGGGCCCGGCCACATCGGGCTGCGAGACCACCGCTGCGCTCGTTACTGCTGTCACCGCCGCGAAGGCGCTGCCTGTGACCGTGGTGCGCACGCCGGAGGAAGCCCCGAACAACGGCAGGCTGGTTGTGGCCGTCAGGCGGGTGTAGCCCTCATGCAGCGCGTGCTGGGCCGGCTTGGCGCCGGTGTGCGCCCCGAACTCGACCTGTAACCAGGACGTTACCGGGCGTGAGATCCGGAAGTCCATGTACGGCATGCCTGCCTCCAGGCCGGCGACCGCGTTCACCTTGCTCACAGCGTCTGCCTCCTGCAACTCGGCCTCTACCTCAAGCAGGAGGACGCCCTGAGCGGTGTGGCGGTCGTCCAGACCGGCACCGCCCACCACCAGGTCTACGTTCGGGGCTAACGGGATGTTGATGATGCGGATGTCTAGACCGGCGCCTAGGCGCGTTCCTGGGCCGTCGTGGAACGCCACTCGGATGGGGAACTCGAAGTCCGCGAAGGCGGCGTCGCTGACGATGACCTCATCGCGCAAGGGCACCTTGAGGTTACCGATGCGCAGAGAGCCGCTCTGCACCCTCACCTCGCGGTCGGTGAGGTTCACGAACGCCACCTCTCCCAGGACCTCGTACGGCACCTCCTCGAGGCCGATGCACGTGGTGAGGCCCGCGCCCTCCACTCTCAGAGAGGTGCCTTCCAGCACGGCCAGGTCGCCGCGCACCGCGAAGGCGGAGCCCTCGAGTTGCAGGCCTGTCATAGAGACCTCGTTGGTGGTGATATCTACCTCAAGACCCTTGGCCGAGCCGCTGACGTCGGGGCCTACCACCACCGCGTTGTCGAGCACGAGGCCGGTGATGTCTGCTCTGATCTGCGAGCCCCGTACGCGCCACTCACCGATGTAGAGCGTCGGTTCCGGAGCCGCCAGCCGGATGTTGCCCGACAGTTCGTCCAGACGCACGCTCTCGGCGGTCACCGTCCACTCGCCTCCCACGGCGGTCACGCATACGCCGCCGTAGAACTCGGCCGCATCCTGTTCGCTGAAGCTGCGGAACTGGGCGTAATAGACGGCCAGGAAGTCCGGCAGAGTCACGACGGCCGTGTTCGGCCCACGCGAGCACTGCGCTGCAGCTACGGAGGCTGAAGCGAGCACGACCAGAACCACGACCAGGCGCCGATAACTCACTTGAACATAATGACCCTAATCCAGGAGTGTCAGTCGGTACGGGGTCTTACACGCCTCTCTTCACCAAGAACCCGTTTTCACCAATAGCCTTCGAACAGTGCGATGAGCTCTGGCCGGACTTCTGTGGCCACGTCGTAGATGGGCACGTCGTCTCGGAGGCTGAAGATGAGTTCCAGCTGCCCACCCTCCTCGGGAGACTCCATGGTGAACAGGGTGTCCTCGAAGAGGTATCTGCCGTCCAGGATGACGTCTCCGGTACTGACGTCCAGGTACAGCCTGTCGGTCTCGAACCGCGGTCCGGTGGCCACAACGCCGCCGCTGAACACCGCGATCTGCCGGTTGGCATCGTAGATGAGGGCTTCTGCTCTCATGGCCAGGCCGTCACGCACCAGCTCCAGGCCGCCGCCCGCCTCCAGCTTGCCCTCCACCAGGTCCAGGTACAGCTCGGGCGTGGTCACTACGCCGAAGTCGCCCACCACCTCCACCTGCTCAGCCCTTACGAACGTGCCCGCTATGTACTCGACGAACTTGGCGGTGACCGCAACGCCGGTCGTCTGGTCGCTGATGATGCCGCCATCTGGCAGCGTGGTCACGCCGGTGGTGATGTCGAACAGTTGTCGGCCGGTGGCGGTGACGGTCAGAGCCGCGAAGGGTTCGGCCGCCGCCGCGGGCCGATAGGCATACGCCGCGAACAGGCAGAGTAGGAGAAGCCCGAACCTACCGAACGAGCTCAGATGGCTCTCGCCCCCACGTATAAGCATGACGCTAGGCTGATGACGCATGCTTCGAGTGTACCGACGCAAGCATGAGAACTGCGTGCAGCACATTAACTCAGGCCGCGTTATGAGCGGCAGGCGACGCTCTTCGGCCCGGTGTAGCCGCCACGTCAGCTCGGCCCGAGCGTCATCACGAACGAGGCGTCGAACGGCCGAGCGGCCAGGATCTTGAGACCCTCAGACAGCGGCGTGCTCATGACCTCGGTCACCAGCTCGTTGACGCTGCGGTACTCACCGAGCGTCTGGTAGAGCGCGCCGAAGGACATCAGGCGCCCCAAAGGCGTCTCGGCCCTGAAGGTCATGCCAGTGGCGATCTTGCGCTGCGCCCGGCGCCACTCCTCCTCCGTCAGGCCGCCCTGCTGCACGGAACTCAGGACCGCCAGGTAACGCTGCAGGACCTCGCCTGCCCTATCGGGTGCTGCGCTGATGTAGCCGATGAACTGGCCGGCGCCCTCCGCAGCCTCATGGGCCAGCCAGGCGCTATCGCACAGCCCTTTATCTACCAGCTCCCAGTAGAGCCGGCTGCCGCTGCCGTCGCCGATGGCGCTCGCGAGGATGCCGGGCGCGAACCGGTACGGGTGGTCCACCGGCAGACCCGGCGCCGCGAACGCGGTGTGAACACGGTTAAGGGAGGCGTCGGTCATGCTCTCGCTACCTGTGGCCGGGTCGGCCTTGCCGACGCTGCGAGCCACCGCGAAGTCGCGCCAGCCCGCCGTGCGCTCCTCGGCCCGCTTGAGCATGGCGTTCCAGTCGTAGTTACCAGCCAGCACGAGGTGGATGTTGCTGGGTGAGTAGCGGAGGTCGAAGTACGCCTTCATGGCATCCCGGCTCAGCGCACCCACGCTCTCCGAGCTTCCGAGAACGCTGTTACCTAGCGGGTGTCCGTTCCAGAACCTCTCGTTGGCGGCCTCGAACAGGCGCTGGGCCGGCCTGTCCTGGTACATGGCGATCTCTTCGAGGATCACCTTCTTCTCCATGTCGAAGTCGTCCTGGCGCAGGCTCGGCTCCATCATCTCTGTGAGCAGGTCCAGGAGTTCGTCGGCCCTGTCGGCCAGCACGGCGCCGTAATACACGGTGCGCTCTTCGCTCGTGTAGGCGTTGTTGTCGGCGCCCAGCTCATCGAAGCGGCGGTTGATGTCCTCCGCGCTCAGGCGCTCGTTGCCCTTGAACAGCATGTGCTCCAGGAAGTGCGAGACACCCGCGATATCGGGAGTCTCGTCGCGCGCGCCCGTCCTGACCACGTAACCCACCGCGGCGCTGGCGGCGCGCGGGTTGTACTCACCTATCACTGTCAGGCCGTTGCCCAGGACCGCCTTGTCGAAACGCAGGTCGGTGCTCATGCGGCGCCCTCCACGCTCTGGGCGGCCTGGTCAAGCTCGCCCAACGTGACGATGGTCGGTATGGGTATGGGGTTGGCAGCCAGGTAGTCGTTCACTTGTCGAAGAGTGGCTGCCTTGACCTTGTTACTCACTTCGGCCAGGGTACGTGCCCGGCCCAGGTGATAAGCGTCGAGGGCCAGGCGGCTGGAGGTGGCGCCACTGGACTCACCGCGCATGACGACAGAGGCCAGCAGCCCGGTGCGGGAGCGCTCCAGCTCAGCGGCAGTTATGCCCTCAGCCAGCCGTTCCAGCTCCGCTAGGAACACAGCCAGCGTCTCGGCAGCGCGTTCCGTGGTGGTGCCGGCGTAGCCCACGGTGTAGCCAAGACCCTTCAGCGCTCGTGTGGCAGCGCTTACGGAGTACACCAGGCCGCGCTTCTCCCGTATCTCGGTGAACAGCCGCGCTCCCATGCTGCCAGATAGCGCGTTGAGAGCGAGCGAGTAGAGGTACGCCTCGTCCGTGCCCATCTGCGCGCTGGGGAAAGCGAGGCCGAGCTGAAGCTGCGACGTATCGGCGGGAATGTGGTGGCGCTGGACGTCCGCCACTTCAGGTGGGGGAACCGGTACCGCACTGCCGCGCCAGCGGCCGAACGAGGCCTCGACTATGGGGAGGAGCTCACTCCACGACGAACCGCCCGCCAGCGCCAGGATGCTGCCACTGGGGCCCACCCGCGCCGCCGCATCTGCGCGCACGGTAGCCGGCGTAAGAGCAGCGAGCCCCTCCGCCGTGCCGTAGGCGGAGCGCCGGTGCGGGCTGGCAAGGAACCGCTCTGTGAGCACCTCGAACAGGCGCTGCGTCGGGGCGTCGTCAAGCGAGCGCAGCTCCTCCAGGGAGAGCTCGACTGCTGGCTCGAACTCGTCGCCCTCGAACCTGGGCTCCATGACCATGAGCGCAAGCAGCGGTAGTGCCTCTGCCGCGTCAGCCGCCAGGAAGCCTGCGCCGAGGGTGCTGGCCTCGCGGCCGGCGCCGCCACCGCGGCGCACCCCTAGATCCTCGAACGCATCGGAGAGCTGCCGTGAGTTCAGTGTGCCCGCCCCGCGCTGCAGCCACTCGTGAAGAACCGTGGCGGAGCCTTCCCTACCCTGCGGGTCCGTTGCTGACCCGAACGACATTAGCAAGGTGGCGCTGATAGTCGGCAGCCACGGCATGGGTTCATACAGAACGCGGAGGCCGTTCGCCAGTGTTACGTCGAACGGTTCCGCGTCAGTTCTTGGTTCAGGCATGAACGAGAGTATAGCCGCAGAAGGCCGTGAACCTACGGCGCTACTGCGCCCGCAGGCCCCTGAGCGCCTCGCGCAGGTTGCCGCTAGCCACCAGGCTCGTGCCCACCAGCACCGCGTCGGCAACGCCACGCAGACCGTGCAGCTCATGGGCCGTTCGGTAGCCTGACTCTGCCACGGCGACCCCCTCGAAGCCCGCGGCCCGGGCGCGCCTTATGAGCGCGGGAGCGGTGGCCAGGTCTATCTTCAGCGTCTTCAGGTTCCGGTTGTTGACACCCAGAAGGTCGGTGCCGGCTTGCAGCGCTATCTCTAGCTCGTCCTCGTCGTGAACCTCTACCAGGACGTCGAGCCCTAGCCTCCTGGCGAAACTCAGGTACGCAGCGGTGCGCTCTCCCAGCAGGGCCACGATGAGAAGCACGGCGCTGGCCCCGCTGAGGGCAGCCTCGACCACCTGGGCGGGGTGCACGGTGAACTCCTTACGTAGCAGCGGTAGGGGCACGACTCCGGCCACCGCCCTGAGGTGCTCAAGCTGCCCCCCGAAGTGTCTTGGCTCGGTGAGGACACTTAGGCAGGCGGCGCCACCCTCCCAGTACTCACGGGCGGCCGAAACCGGATCGACGTCGGCTATAGCCCCCTGTGAGGGGCTCGCGCGCTTGACCTCGGCGATGATCGCTAGGTCGTCATGCACCGCCTGCAGGGCGCTCTTGAAGCTCCTCCTCTGCGCAACGGCCCGGCGGCACTGGGCAAAAACTGCTTCGTCATAGGCGGTAGCCGCGTCCACGTAATCGGCGGCACGCTCCCGCGCGATGTTTCCAAGCACGCCGGGGCTGCCGACTAGTTCGGCTGGGCTCAGCGGGGCGGGCACTTCAGGGAGCCGGCGTGGGGCCGGCCCCGGGTCGGCCGCGCCGGTTGTTGTGCCGCGGCGCCCTTCGCCAGACTGATCAGTACACATAGAACCCGCTCATGCCGCCGGGCTCGCCCCACTCGACCTCCACCGAACTCACCTCTGAATGGGCGGGGCCGGTGCGCATCCGTACCAGCAGCATCTCGATGTCACTCCTGTGACCCTCTGCCACCACCTCGACGCGTCCGTCAGGCAGGTTCTCCACGTGCCCACTGACGCCCAGGTCGGCTGCATGCGTGCGAACGAAGAAGCGGTAGCCCACGCCTTGCACGTGGCCAGACACCATGGCGGTGATTCGTACTCGGTCAAGAGGGTCGGTAGGGCGGCTCACCGTTCGCCATGCTACTCCAAGTGGAGAAAAGCGCGTTGCGAGCGTCCGGTTCTCATGTACCCATGGTACTCTTGTCGCCACGTGAAGCGCGTAGGGAACGGGGTTCCTGCCGCCCTAAGTGCAGCCGCCCCGGCCCCTTTGCCTTAAGGCCTTAAGGACCCTTCGCGAACCCAAATGTCTCGTAGAATCCTCCTCACCTCCGCCGCCATCGCTTTCCTGTTCGGGCTGCTGTTCCTGGCGCCGAGCCTGCCGCCCGTGCGCCACGTGCTGCTGCAGCAGGTGGTCAGGGCTTTGGCCAACGCGGGCGTTACCCTCACGTACGAAGAGTCCCATGGCAACGCCTGGCGCAGCATCGGCCTCAGGCGGGCGCAACTGACGGCGCAGGGCACCAGCGTGAGGATCGAAGAGCTGCGGCTGGCCTATCACCTGCCATCGTTGCTGGGCGGCGAACTGCCGATAGACGCATATGCCTCCAGCGTGTACGCCGACGTAGACCTGAGTGAAGCCCGCGCTCTGCTAGACCGCTCGCTGGGCTCCGGTGGAGGCGCCTTCTCTTCCGTAAGGGTGTTGCTCCGGGAGATCGACCTGCAAGACCTTAACGTGAAGCTGGAGAACGCCCCGGTCAAAGTTCCTGACGCCACCATCCGGGACATCTCTGTCGCACCTGTCAGCGGAGGCCTACAACTGAGCGCCACCGTCGCCACGGACGACGGCGAGATCGTTGCCACCGGCCGGCTGGCGCTGCCGTCATACGACCTCACCGGGGAGGTGGTGCGCGCAGACGTGGCCGTGGCTCGCTACTGGTGGCCCGGCGCCATCTCCGGCACGGCCAGCGGCCCGTACTCACTGCGGCGCGGACAGTTCAACGCAGACCTGGTCATCGAGAACGGCGCCATCCGCCAGTCGGGCATAGCTGTCACAGGCATCAGCGGCACGGCCATGATGCGCTACCCGCGCATCACCGCCACCGCCACGGGCGTCGGGCTCGGTGGCCCGGTCGCCGCATCCGGCGTCATCGACATCGCCGCCCAGAACTACAGCATCGAGGGCACCTCCACTGCAGAGCTCTCGGACGTAGCCGCCTGGCTAGTGGACTTCTACGAGTTGGGGCAGCTACCGGTCGGCGCCTCCGGCCAGGCGCAGGCGCAAGCCCAGGTCACGGGCTGGAAGGCGCCCCGTATCGTCGGCTCCGCCACCGCCTCCGGCGACCTGGCCGGCGTGCCACTCACCGACATGTCGGCGACGCTCGACCTGGTGACCCGTGGGGCCATGCGCCTGGGGGTGAACGCGCAACTGGGCGGTGGCGCCGTCACCGCGTCCATCGAGCCGGGTAGCGGTGGCAACAGGCTGCAGGTGAACGGCACAGACATCGGGTTGGAGGGCCTGCAGGTAGCGGGCTTCGCTCCGGGCGGCACGGCGCGCTCGCTGCGTGGCCAAGTCGAGCTGGGTGGAAGCCCGAACGGCACGCTGGCGCTGGCATGGGAGGGGGCGCTGGCAGACTACCAGGCGAGCGTAGATATCGATGGCCGCCTCGACGCGGATGGCTTGCAGGCGTTCGCCTCTGCCGTGGCAGCGTCCGAGACGGGACCAGACATGACAGCCACAGGCGCGGCCGTCTACTCGAACGGCACTATCGAGGCCGGCGTGTCGGTGACCGACGTGAGCATCCCTGGCCTCTCCAGGCCTGTGCGCCTGGGGTTGACGGCCCAAGGCGAGCCGAACGAGCTGGCCCTCGAGGCCACGCTGACCGACGACCAGCCCGTGACCTTGGATGTGGCGGTGCTCCAGCCAGGCGGTGCTATCCATGCGTCCGACCTGATCGACCTGCGCGGCCGCGCCACGGGCACGCTGATCGGCGGGCAGGTGCGCGACGTGGCCGGCGCGTTCGGCCCGGTAAGCCTGGTAGGTCGAGCCGACCTGGCCCCGTTCGGCCTGTTCCTCGACGTCAGCACCACACCTATCACGGTGCGGGTGGGTCAAGGGTACGGAGCTGCGCCCCGCACGGCTGCCGGTGACGGTCAGGACGAACAGGCGCCGACCGGCGCCAGCACCGCAGCGACGCAGGCGAGCCCCGCCGGCCCAGAGGCGAGCAACGTTCTCGCCACCATGGAGGTGCGAGAGGGCACCTTCGTCCTCGAAGGCGGCGAAGCGCGGCTGCGTGCTCGCGCCGACGTGGCGGAGGCCAAGGCGGGCGAGGCCGTGAGCGTCGCTATACGGCACGTGGACTTAGCGTTCGACTACCTGCCCGCACGCGCCGCTACAGCTGAGGAGACCGACACGGCCGACAGCGGCCTGCCCGGCTCTCCCCCACCGCCCGAGCCGACGGCGCGCCCCTTCTGGCAGTTCACTGCCACCGCAGACGGTGGGGTGGGCGCGTTCCATCTCGACTCTCTCGGAAGTCCGTACCAGTTGAGCGCGACCGCCCTGCCCGTGTTCGTCGGGGCCGGCGACCGGCCGGCGCTGATCACCGCATCACTCGCACCTTCTACCGACGGGACGCTGGCGCTGACGGCTGAGGTGTTGCCAGTCAGCCACGTGGCAGGCCTCACCATAGTCAACGGCGCCACCTTCGAAGGCCATGTCGACCCGGCCCGCCGAGGCCTCTTCCTGAGCGGTGCTGTGGGTGCGTTGCCGGCAGCCACGCAGGTGAGCTGGGCCACGCGTAACGTAGAGGTGACCGCACTACTTGGCTCGGCCGTGACCAGCTCTGTCACGGGCTCTGGCCTAACGGCAACGTACGCACCGGCCACGGGCGAGTGGTCTCTTACGGGCGACGATGCTCTAGGTCCTGCCCTCGCCGAGCTGGGGCTAACCGCCGTCAACCCGTACTATGCCGGCAGTCTCCGGTACACCCTGCAGGACGGTTACACGGGCACAGGCTCGGTCTCGCTGCAGCAGCCCCTTCCTGCCACGCTGGACCTGCTCGGCGAAGGCGGCAGCCTCACCGTGCGGCTGACGAGCGAAGTCGGAGGGGTGCCCATCGAGGGCTCCGGCAGCATCGACCAGCCGTTGCTGGAGGCCGTGTTGGACGCCCTATCGGTAGATGACGCAGGCGCGCCTGCGTTGCTGGTAGACCTTGGACCACTGCGTGCTATCGCGCTCGATGCTCACGGTGTGCGCGGTGCCGGTGAGGTCCCGGCGCAGCAGTTCGGGCCGTTGGCTCTAGGCCCCGTTCCATGGTCGCTCGAGTTCGCGTGGGATACCACCAGCGGCTACTTCGAGGCCGACGGTGAAACTCTGCAGGTGAGCGTTCAGGAGGGCGAGGTTCGGGCTTCAGGCAGCCTGGCGGCCCACGTGGCGTACGGGGGACAGCAGTACCGTTTCAGCCTGTGGCCAGGCGGCCGGCCTGGTGACAGCGTCGCCGTGAGCGACCTTAAGCGGCTGAGCGTGGGCGCCGCGCTCTCGCCCAGCGCGGGCGGCAACCCCATCGCCACCGTCAGCGGACCGTTGTCCGCACTCGCGTTCACGCTAGAGGCGCGGCTAGAGGACCTTGCCGCCGTGCTGCCGGCCGAGTACCGGCCGAGCGGCACAGCCAGCGCGTCCGGCCGGGTGAACCTGCTGGAGGGCGCTACCTACGAGGGCCGCCTCTCGCTCATGCCTGTGTCCGCCCAAGAGGCCGGGGCGCAGCCGCACAGTGTGGACGCAACCTTCGCAGGAGCCGGCAGCAGCTTCTCCCTGCAGGTGGAGGGTGGCGGGGTCAGCGTGAGCCGCACGCCGGCAGGCTCGCTCACCGATGGCCGGCTCACCCTCGTTGCCGATCAGGCTGACCTAGGCAGGTTCTTCCCACCCGGGGTAGACGTCGTGCTTGACGGCACGCTCAGCTACGGGGCGGCCGGTTGGCGTGGACGGCTGACGGCAGACGCCAGTGCCGAAGCGCTGGGCACCGCCGCGGCGGTGCTCACGGGCGAGTTCTCGCGGCTCGACTTGCGACTGGAGGGCAGCGGGGTGGCAGGCAGCTCGTTCTCCGCCTCCGGTGCCGTCCTGCCGGAGCAAGACATAACGGGCAGCTACGAGCTGCTGAGCGGGCAGGTGTCTGGCCGGCTGACCTGGCGTGACAGCATCACGGCCACCGCAGACACGAGCGAACTGACCTTCGGCGACTGGCTGGTGGTGCCGCCGGTCAGTGCCATGGCCGCGGTAGACCTCGATGCGGGTACCGTCACGCTGACGGCGCCGCATGGGCAACAGCCGCCTGGTAGTTCCGCGGAAGGTCGTGCTATCGCCATCACGCTCGCTGGTGGGCAGGTGGCCGGCCACATCGCGGTGCCGGCCCTCGTACAGGGTACGGAGGTGGTGCTGAGCGGCCAGGTCGGAGGAACCCTTGACGACCCAACCCTGACCGCGGCCCTTATGTCACTCGGGGCCGCTGGTGGTCCGGAGCCGCTGGCCACCATAGACGCCTCGCTAAGCGGCGGCGCCACGGTGGAGGCCGTGCTGTCTGCCAGGCAGCTGGCCAGCGTCCTGCCGGGCGGCATGGCACCGGTCCTCGGTTATGCCGGTGGAAGCCTTGAAGCCAAAGGGGTGGTGGACCGAACAGGCGCATGGCGCCTCACGGCCACGGCGCCGCTCTCGACCGACATCACGGCGCCCGCCAACCAGTTGAGCATCGCGCTGGAAGCCTCCGGGCAGGTAGACCGCTACGAGGGGACGCTCTCCGTTGTGAACGAGACCGCCGGTAGCCGCGGCACCATCGCTTCGGCGGGCTTCGCCGGTCAGGGCGTGCATGCCAGCGGCGACCTGGACCTGGCAACGATCGACTGGATACTGCTGGGTCACTCTCTAGGCGTGGCTTTAGAAGTGCAGGGCCAAGGCCTGCTCTCCGTAGGCACGGGCCCCTTAAGCGCAGACCTGACGCTGGACCTGGCCGGCCAGGTCGCCGAGCACACCGTTAGGTTGCGCGGCACCGCGCCTGATGACCTGACGCTAGCGATAGACGGAGCAAGCGTGCAGCTGGAAGGTCGACTTGACTGGTCCTCTAACCCCACCGGCGGCGGCACGGCGCGGCTGGCAGGCCAGCTGCTGGGCAGGCCGGTGAGCGTGGCGCTCGACGTGGATCAGGGCCTGGCTTCAGCCACGCTGAGCGCCCAAGCGAACGGCGCCACCATGACCGCACACATGTTGACCCACGCTGACCCAGATACCGACAGGGTGCGCGTCGTCACCGTAGAAGCCGCCGTACCACAAGGGTCCTGGACCACCTATGGTGGCAGCGCCACGGCCGAGCTGCACCTGGCGGCCGGGAGCTGGACCGTGGCTCACCTGGCCGCGCAGGTGAGCGGGCTGGTGGCGGGGGACGACGCCGGCTTCGAACTGGCGGTCGACCTCTCCGGCCCGGTGACGCCGCAACTACACCTGGAGGGCTCCATCGCGGCACAGGGCCTCGCCGAGCCCGCAACGCTCACCGTAAGCTCTACCGGCACGGGCCTCTCCATCGGGAACCTGACGGCAACGGTCGGCTGGCGCGACGTCGAAGCGACCTTCGCCACCAGCGAGACCGGCGGGGACACACCAGCGAACTCGCCGGGAACACCCGCGACGCAGCTGGCCATGCGAAGCCGGCCCACGTTCTTAGTCGGGCTAGCCGGCAGCGCCACGACCGAGGACATCTCCGAGCTGCTCGGCGTGGTCGGCGGCAGCGGCGCCGAAGCTGCGGCCGACGCGCTAACGACCCTGGGCGCCCGCCTGGGACCGATGGGCCTGAGCTGGTCGGCCGTCACCGGCTGGCGCGGGAGCCTGCTAGGCGAGGCCAGCGCGCCGTGGACCACAGGCATGGAGCCGTTGGGTCTGGTCGCTACGGCCGAAGCCGGCTCGCTAAGAGTGCTGGCCAGGTCGCGCACTGCTAACGACCACGTAGAGCTCGCCGTGCTCTTGCCCCCTGACCCCTGGGCTGGAAGTGCCATCGAGGGGAGCCTCAGCGTCGACGTGACCACCGCCGAGATGCTTCCTGCTCTCCGGGTGCCGTTGCGCCTTCGCAGCTCCTCGCAGATAGGCGGCACGCTCCGCGCCCCCACCTTGACTGGCGCCCTGCAGCTCAGCGGCGCACTGCAGGCCGCAGGCACCGTCGAGTACGCCGCAGGCGCGGGGCAGTTGCTCGCCGCCGGGCCAGAGCTGGAGTTGCTGGCCACCTACGACCACGCCGGACTGTTCGCAGAGGCCCGGCTAAGAGGGTTGCCGGTGGACGAGTGGCTGCCGCAGGTGGCGGACGCCACTCTCTCTCTGAACGCGCGGCTCACCGGCGAGCACCTCACCGTCACAGACCTGCGCTTCGAGGCGCCGCAGAGCCTCGTGACGGGCGGAGCGAGCCTGCGCCTGGGAGCGAACCCAGACCCGACCGCGGCCCGGCTCACGGCCGCGCTCGACACTAGCCTGAACCTCGCCGACGTGACGGTGGGCGACATAGAGCTGCTGGGCACGTTGCGGGGTCCGGCGGTCGTAACGGCGCGCTCGCTCGACGACCTCGGCACGGCCAGCGTCATAGCTAACCTGGCGGCCCTGCGCGTCCGCACCGCCGGCCTCGGCTGGAGCGTCAGCGGCAGCATGTCGATGGGCGGCACTCTGGGTGACCCCACGGTCAACGCGGAGCTGTTCGGAGACGGCGAACTGAACGGCACCTTGCACGTGAACGCGCAGCCCAGCGTGGGCTCGTACGAGGTGGCGAGCACCCTCTCGCTGGGGCAGCTCGCCACCGACCTGCGCGCTCGCTTGGGTGACGGTGTGGCCGCCGCCACAGGCACGGCGCGCTATGGTGATGGGCTGTTCGTAGTGGGGAACCAGACCGGTCCTGGCGGCATGCCGGAACTCACCGTCACGGGTGCCGGTCGCTTCGCCGGTCTCTCGGCCTTAATCGCGGGCGATCTGAGCAGCGCCACGCTCGGCGGCAGCCTGGACGCGGTGAGCCCGGGCTTGAGCGGGCACATGCACCTGAGTGTGGACGCCCGTTCCCGCACTTGGCTTAGCGGCAGCGTCACAGGCATGAGGCTGGCCGGGCATGACCTGGCGCCGGTCAGCATCTCGGCCGCCACCGCCACTTCCACCGTCTTAGTGCAAAGTAGCGAGTTACGAGCCACCCTCGACCCGCTCTCGCTGTCGTGGACCCTGGCCGTGAACTCCCTCCAGCTCGGCGCCACCGCCTCTGCCCCACTGCTGACGGTGTGGGCCACGGGAACGGGCGCCACAGGGTCGCTCAACGCCGGCTTGAGGGCAAGTGAGTACGAGCTGGCAGCAGAGGTGCGCCATGACCAGCACACGACGGTGCTCGTAGAGGGCACGGCGTTCGGGGGCGACCTCCTCGTCACGGGCACCCGCGACGCCGGCAGCCGCGAGTGGACGGGTGGCGGTACGTTCGAGGGCGGCAGCCTGGCCGGTTTCACCGTAGGCGCACGCGCCACCGTGCTCGGTGTGGGCTGGCTGCCCCAGGTGGTCCTCGCGACCAGCGCCCAGAACGGCCTCACCATCACCGGCAACGCCAGCGTCGGCATAGACGGTGTGACCATCGACCAGCTGGTGCGTGGGGCGCCGTTCGAGGAGGCCCTGCGCGTCCAGGGGCGCGTGCTGCCGACAACCGACCTGACGCTGAGCACCCTGGCGCTCTCGCCGGGCGCGACGCTGACAGCCGCGGCCGCCGAGCGGGCCACCACCTCCAGCGTCCGGCTCACCGGCGGACCCGCGAGCGCACAAGGCCCGGCTGGTCTGAGGGCGAACGGTCGCCTCACGGCGGGCGTCGGCCCCGCCCGGCTCGAGTTGCACGGCACGGCCGGCGCGCCGCAGCTCGACGTGGCTCTCGCCGCGCTTCCGAGGGTGCGCGTTAGCGCCGAGCTGCGGGCCGATGACCTTGCAGGTCTGATAACCGGCGTGCTTCGCGACGGCCTCACGCTACAAGGTCAGGAGGCCGCCCGTGGCCTCCTGACGCTCGATACCAGGGGCCTGAGCGTAGACCTGGACGGCTTCGGTGTAGAGCTGGCCGGCATGGATCTCGTGGCGTCCGGCACCGTTGCCATGACCGAGGCCGACGTGCGCGGCAGCCTCTCCGTGAAGACCGACCTGCCCGTGGCCGAGCGCGAGACCGGCTACGTGTTCCCATGGCGGCTCTCGGCCACGGCCGGCGCGTGGCAGCTCCACTCCGAGGGCGCGCACGGCCAACTGCGTGCCGTCTACGGCGCTACGGCGGGGCAGCTCGACCTGAACGCGGACCTGACCTTAAGCGCCGGCCGCATTGTCGGCACACTAGGGCTTAGAGACGACGGCCTGACAGGTGACCTGTCTATCGCCGACGTCACCCTGCTCTCCCCCGAACTTGGAGCGTTGACCATAGCCCTGGAGGCGCTGGTGGGCGGCGGCACCATCGATATCAGCAGCTCCGTCACGAGTGAGGCGGGCCGTGTGCAACTCGATGGCACCTGGGGTCTTGGCGGCGTGCTGCCGGAGGCGTTCGTCGGCACCGACGCACCCACGGGCGGCCGCGTCGACGCCCGCCTGCGCTCGCTGGAGCTCTCCGACGTTCCCTACGTGGCCGAGCGGCTGCCGGAGGTGAGCGGCGAGGTCAACGCGCTCGTGCAGTTACGTGACGGTTTCGTGCTGGGCCAGTTCGTCTCGCAGCAGATCTCGGTCGGTGACATAGTCACTCCGCTCCAGCTCAACGTCAGCGGCCGCCCGGCCGACCTGGCCCTCGACCTGCAGTTGCGTGGCGCCATCGGGCGTGCCCAGCTGGCCAACGGCGACCTGGCCGGCCTCCTACGCTTCGAACGGTTCCCGCTTACCCTCATCTCCACAGCGGTGGTCGGCCCGAGCGACTTCAGCGCAGACGTCACCGGCGTCATGCGCTTCGACGGGCCGCTGGCCAACCCGCTGCAGGGTTACCTAAGGGTTGCGACCGAGGAGGTGCGGCTGGAGCGCATGGGCGTCACCACCCTAGGCAACGTCACCGTCACCTTCGAGGAGGGCGAGGTGGTGGTTGACCGCGCCGAGTTCGAGGGGCTGGGCGCATGGAGCGCGAGCGGCGTACTAAGGACGGGCCTG
This sequence comes from Truepera radiovictrix, assembly GCA_044462445.1. Classification (GTDB taxonomy): domain Bacteria; phylum Deinococcota; class Deinococci; order Deinococcales; family Trueperaceae; genus JAAYYF01. The sequence goes on from JBIQNJ010000039.1 coordinate 24,201, forward strand.
TTCGACTTCGCGCTCCAGGCGCACGAGGCCGACTTCACGCCGCTCCTGGGTCTCGTACCATCGTTCGCTCGGCTGGGCGTGGAGGCAGTGGGCAGCTTCGATCTCAGCGTCACAGGCAGCGCTGCCGACCCCAGGATCTCTCTCGCAAGCCCTGATCTAGAGGTGCAGGTGGCTGGCACGCGCTACCGGCTCGAGAACACCACGCTAGACCTGGACGGCGTCGCCCTCTCGGTGGCCTCACGGGTCACCGGCTTGCGACCCGTCACCGGAACGCTCGACGTGGCCGGGGGGGCGCTGCTCACCCTCTTCCCGTTCTCGCTGGCCAACACGGAGCTGAGCGTCACGGGCACGGCCACTGTGGGCACGTTCGGCACGCTCTCGGCAGTAGAAGGTCGGCTGCTCCAGAGGCCGGACGGCACCCCGGCGCTGAGCCTCACAGGCGTCATGGGCCAGCGACCGCTGACCATCGAGGGCACGCTGGCACCGCTCGACCTGCGCGCGACCGGTTCGGGCGTGACGCTCTCCATGCCCGGCCTCCTGATAGACAGGGCCGTGGTAGACGCGGATGTGGGGCTGGTGAGCGTGCCCGGCGGGGTGGCGCTGTCGGGCACCATCGTGGCCGACGAGGTGATCGTAGACCCGGCCGTACGCACTCGCGCCGCGCCCAACGAAGCGGACTCGGACGGCTCGGCTGAGGAGGCAGGCGTAACGACCGACCGGCCCGGCGGCGGCGAAGGGCCGGCGGTCATAGTACCGACCCCGGTGCAGCCGGAAGACGGCTCTCTGCCGGACGTCGAGCGGATCGCTTCTCCGCCGCCGACACCACAACAGCGCGGAGGTGGGCTCGCAGCCCTGCACTTCGCCGACCTGGCCATACGCGCCCCCGGCCGGGTGACGCTGACGACCAACGTCGGCTCGTTCGAGGCGGGCCTAGACCTGAACCTCAGCGGCACGGGTGCAGAGCCGCGCCTGGCCGGCACGGCCACGGCCATCCGCGGCAACCTGCGCTTCGGCGGGCGCGACTTCAACATCACGCGGGCGGTGGCCACCTTCACACCGAACAGAGGGGTGTTCCCGGAGCTGGATGTGGTGGCCAACGCGGAATTCGAAAAGCAGCGCGTCACGGCCACGGCCCCTAACGTGAGCTTCGTAGCCCCGCGCGAGGGCAACACTTTCGATGTGCAGC
>JBIQNJ010000040.1:0-25209 GCA_044462445.1 Truepera radiovictrix
GCCGCCTGAGCCAGGAGCGGATTCTACGGCCCCGCCGCAGACTTAATCAATCGGCCTTAAGTAGTAGGCGTTCTGTGGGTCCTCAGCGGGTGTGTTTCAGGGGTCCGCCGGCGCCACGAACGCGTCTCTGACGCGAATGCCGGGGATCACCGTCTCGACGTAGCACGGTCTGGCCGACCGTAATCCGTTCATGCATAACTCTCATCAACGGGTTCTCAGCGGGTTTCTCTACAGAACTTGCCGGTGATAGCGGGTGAAGTTGACCACAGACGCACTCAAATGTGGCAAAGTTATATGCATGGCCGCCGAGGGAACTATGAATAACCGCAGCGCGCAGTCCGCGGCTGGACCGCGGGCGGCCGAGACCTACATCGTTGACCTGACCACTGTGTGCCTCTCCAGCGGCACGCTTAGGTTGCCACTCAGCCTGCTTGGCCGTTTCAGTGAGGGGCAGCACAGGGTATCTGCCGGCGGGGAAGAGCTGACCATCGAGTTCGAAGCGCCGCGCACGCTCTCAGGGCTGGCGCCTTTCTTCAAGGGCTGCGAACTGCGGGCCAACGACCGCGTCCGCTTCGTGTTCGACGGCGCGAGCCTCGTCTTGGAGGCGCACAAGCGAGAGAGGCCACGCTCGTCTTCCGCCGCGGCGAGCGCGCCTCTGAACGCCTCGCTGAGCGCCGCCGTGGGCGGCTCCAACGGCGGGGCGGAGCGTGCGCCGAGCAAGGCCAGCGTCAATGGCGGCGCGCGCCTACCCCAACGGGGGCTCTTCGCGGAGCCCTCGCAGTTGCTAGACCCGTCCGCGCAGATCGCTCAGGACGCCTTGGCGGCAGAGGACACCGTTGCTGCCACCGCCTCGGCCGAGCCGCAGCACGCGCCGGCAGAGAACAGCGTCAAGGCCGTCCGCCGCGTACGCATCGAGGGCGGCGAACCTCCCCGCACCAACACCGTCACGCCCCGGCCGCTCGATCGTGCCTCCGCGCACGACGTGTGGGCGCGCCGGCAGCAGCCCTCCTGGCGGGCGCTGGACACCATGGTGGCCGGCCCCGTCATCGATCCTGAGGAGGCGGCCGAGGCCTTCTCGGACTCCATCGTCAGGGTGGTGCGCCGCTCCAAGGGCACGATCACGCCGCTGGCGGCCGAGATACCGCCCCTCAAGCCCAAGGCTGCGCCCGAGGCTCGCGAAGAGCGCCCCGTGTCTTACTCCATGTCGTGGCCGCTGCCAGAGACCCCGCGCGAGAAGCCCAAAGCCAGGCCGGCTGATGGGCCTGCTCCGCGTCCTGCCAGAGAGTCCAGGGCCAACGCCGCTGCCGGCGCGACCCCGAACCCCTACCTGGATCCGTACCTCGACGCGCCTATCGACGCCGACACCGAGCAGTACGCAGCGTCTACGCCGACCATCCTCGAGTCGGACCTCCTCTCGCTGCCCACCTCCGGCAGGTGGCGTGAGGCTAGCGAGGAGGCGTACCACAAGTACCAGGAGGCTCAGCACGCCTCTGCGGAGCCTGTGGCGGTTCCCGCCGGTCGCCGCGGCATCCTGGGCCGCCTAGGCTTCGGTCGAGCCGCCAAGGACGGAGCCCTCAACGGTGCCGGTGCCGGCAACGGTGCAGCGACCGATCAGCCTAGCTGGCCCGGCGCAGCCCCAACGACGGCCGCGCCTGCCAGCGACTCCGCGACCCGCGCCACCGGTGGCGGCACGGGCGCTGCTGCTGCGGCGTCACAGCCCGCCGCTAACACCGCTAAGCCTGCCGCGCCGGCTAAACCGACGCCCGTCTACCAGGCCTCCGGGCAGCAGCTGCTCATCGTGGATGAGTCCGTTTACGACGTCGATTTCGAGACGGCCGCCCCGCCGCAGACGGCGCTCAAGGAAGAGCCGATGGGCAGCATAGAAGACGACATGGCGGCCCTGAACGCGCTGTTGCGGCAACCCGACATCCCCGCCATAGTCAGGTGTGACGACCTGGCCGCTCGCCTCCGCATCAGCCCCGAGCGGGTGTCGCGGGCCATGCTCCGCCTGTCAGAAGACCGGGAGCGCTTCACGCCGCTCAGGGGTGACGCCTACATGGTCAGGCGGGGCGCGTAGCGGCTAACCGTAAGAACAGCCGCTAGGGAAGGGCGTCCTGGGCATCACGTGCTCAGGACGCTAACGCTGCGGCGCGGTCTGCGCTGTGGTCGTGACCGGGGTCCACCGCCTCCAGCGCCTTAGTGAGCGTGTTCAGGTGGAGCTCCATGGCGCCCTTCGCCGCCTGCGCCTCGCCCAGGGCGATGGCCTCGACGATGGCGGCGCGCTGCTCTACTGCGAGCTGCCGGAACGCCGGAGGCAGCCTCTCGGCGAGAGACGGCCGGAGGAGCTCCGTGGCCAGGCCGACCAGCGTGCCCACGAGAGAGCTGCCGGCGGCCTCGATGATCAACGATTCCAGCGTGCGCTTGGCGCTCTGGCGCCTGCCCTGGCGGCGTCCGTCTGACTGCCGCATGAGCTCGCTGCGCTCCTGCTGAACGGCCGCACGCAACGCCGCCACGTCGTCGTCGGTGGCGTTGCGTGCCGCCGCCGCCGCGAGCTCGGGCTCCAGCAGCCGCTTTAGCGCCAGCAGTTCTGCGGGCGCCTCCGGGTTGTACTCCAGAAGAGAGCGGAACGGTAGCGCCAGCTGTGAGGCGTCGGGCGAACGCACGTAGGTGCCGTCGCCGTGGCGAACCTCGAGCAGGCCGAGCAGCGCGAGACGGCTCACGCCGTCACGCAGGGTGGTCCGGGAGACCCCGAGCTTCTGCGCAAGCTCACGCTCTGGAGGGAGCTTGCTACCCTCGGGGGCGCTCCTCACGAACGCGGCCAGGGCGTCGCGAGCCTGGTCAACAACGCGTGCACCGGAACCTGCTTGCGACATCTGCTCAAGGACTCCTCTCGGCCGCGAAGGGCGGATGAGAGAAGTGTAGCAGAAGAGGTCGGACCTATGCCAGAGTGGTCGGACCATAGGACGGCAGATGTGGTCAACTGCGCATCCCTTGCGCTGGCAGCGGGTCGTCCGTGGTCCGACCACTCGGCGGGTTAGCGGCCCTCGAAGTAAGGGCCATCTGAGAAGGACCAGGATGTCATCGAGATAACGGCAGACAGGGGCGCCAGCGATTCGCGTTATCAAATGCCTTGCGGTGTGACCCCGTTGACCGCCCTGCAGTCCGAGCCTCACGCGCCTCCTAGCGATCCTGCCAGCAGCCTTTCACGGGCCTGCCGGCGGTCGGCAGATCGCTCAGCAGATCGTCCGGCGGCCATAGTGGTAGCGCCAGGTCGACCTGTGGTGAAGCGACTTGTAGTGAAGCTCTGTGCGCTTGAACGCGGAGCTACCGGCGCCGCACCAGGCTCGGTAGTGCTTAGTAGTGCTCAGTAGTGGGTCATATGGGGCCACGCAAGACCGCTTGAGAGCCCGTCTGGTGTGAGGCTTAGGCCGGACGCTTCTCCCTAGAGACGTATCCTAGAGGGAGCGCGAATATTCCTTTATGGGTAGATGGATGAGGTGGGAGTGGTTCGATGGCGGTGAGTGCATATGTGGAAAACACATATGCGATTTGATAACTGCTCTTATCAAATAAATTAGGGGAGAGGCCGTCCGCCGCGAGAACGGCGCCCGCTGACGTCCTGGAAGCCCCTGCACGTGAAACCACGCAGCGCCCGAGCCGGGCGCTGCGTGGTCTTCTAGCTATGTCCTAGAGTGTTACAGGGGCCTAGAGAGCCTCAGTCCTCGTCGTCTAGATCCTCGTCCAAGTCCTCGTCGATATCTTCATCGAGTTCGTCGTCCCAGTCGTCTTCGTCATCCCAATCATCTTCGTCGTCATCGTCGTCTTCGTCGTCCCAGTCGTCGTCATCGTCCAGGTCGCCGGCGTCGCCATCTGCCGTGGCTTCGATGACACCCTGGCCCTTCTCAGACAGCACGTACTCCTCGGCACGGACGTTGGTGTTGAGCTCGTCATCGAACCACTCGGACTCGTCGAGCACCGGCCCGTCCTCGCTGAGGACCAGGAAACCCTGCTCGATCAGCAACTGCGCCGTGTCTAGCGGTATCTCGGCCACCTCGGCCACGGCCTCGCCCTCGTCGTAGCTGATGTCCATGATGGCGTGCGCGTACGGGTCCTCGTCTTCGCGTTCGGGGTACTCGATGACCAGGCTGTGGCCTTCGTAGATGGTCCAGAGCGCGTCAAGCTCGAGTTCTGACAGGTTATGAGTCGGGTCGCTGGGCATGGCTCCTCCAGGCAGAGTTGCCTGACCTGAGCGGTCAAGCTGTGTCGTGCTTCCAGACTACCCCGGCCCGGGCATCTTGGCCCGCTCAACGAGCGACCGGGTCGGAGCAGGTCAGGCCTGGGCGGTCTCGGCCGTGCACTTGGCACACTTGCCGTAGAACACCAACTCGTGGCCCATGACCGTGAGCCCGCCAGGCAGCGTGGCGCCCTCCAGGATGGCTACGGGGCACGAACCCTCGAGCTCCAGCACGGAGTGGCACTTGACACAGCGGAAATGGTGGTGGTGTCCCCTGCCAGCCGTCTCGTAACGCGTGGCATCCTGCGGGAGGTGCACCGCGATGATGTCGCCCTCAGACTCCAGGTTCGTGAGGTTGCGGTAGATGGTGGCCAGACCGATGCCAGGGTGCAGGGACCTGGCGCGATCATGCACCTCCTGCGCCGTCAACGGCCCTTCGGCGTCAGCCAGGGTGCGCAGGATGGCCTGACGTTGCTCAGTACGGCGGCTCATACGACCACGATAGCATCAAAGACCGCTTACTGAGAAGAACTCTCACCCCAGGTCGCGAGCGCGCACCTTCTGCTGCGAGGCAGCAGCGCACTGCTCTCGGTTGACAGAGGGAGTGAGCGCATGACTATACTTCCGCCTGTGATATCGCGTTCTCATCTGCGTTTCGGCTGTGCTGCGCTTCTGCGCGCCTCCAGCTTGGTCCTCACCGTGGTCGTAGCGCTGGCGCTCGTGAGCATGGCCGGTGCCCAGCCAGGGCCGTCACTCACGGTCCTCGTCACCATCAACCCCTATGCCGACCTCGTACAGCAGGTGGCGGGAGATCGCGCAGACGTGGTTACTCTGCTGCCGCCTGGGGCCTCCCCCCACGCCTTCGATCCCACACCGTCGCAGGCCGCGCAGCTGGCCAAGGCAGACCTCATCCTCATGAACGGGGGCCTGGACTCCTGGCTGAACCGCCTGGTAGACGCCGTCGCGCCGCACACACCGGTGCTCGTGATGATGGACGCCATCGACTTCGTAGCCCGCGAGGGCCACGACCACGACGATGAGCTTCATGAGCCAGCCGGCGAGCATACCGAACCCGACCACGACCACGAGGGCGACCAGGAGCATGATGGTCACGACCAGGTTACGCCGGCGTTCGCCAACCCGCACATCTGGCTGGACCCCGTTCTGGCCGCGGAAGCCGTCGGCGCCATCGCCTCGGCTCTTGCCCAGGTAGACCCGGCGGGAGCCGACATGTACGCGGCCAACGCCCAGGGCGCGCGCCAGGAGCTGCTGGCACTGCATGACCGGCTGGCCGACCTGCTGGCCCCTGTAGCAGGCGCGGCCTTCGTGCCCTTCCACGACGCCTGGGTGTACTTCGCCGCCCGCTACGACCTGCACATCGTCGTGACGTTAGAGCCGTTCCCCGGCCGCGAGCCCAGCCCGCGCTACATCGCGGAGGCCGTACAGGTGCTGCGCGACTCGGGCGCCAAGGCCATCTTCGCCGAGAGGCAGCTAGGACGCCGCTCTGCCGATGTGGTGGCCCAGAGCGCCGGGGTGCAGGTGGCCGTGCTCGACCCGCTGGGTGGCGCGCCCGGCCCAATCACCTACGAGCAGCTGCTGCTCGAGAACGCCCGGGCCATCGTGGCTGCGTTGGCCGACTGATAGGCACGAGGCTGATAAGCACAAGGCCGACGGGCACAAGGCGAAACCCCTAGCTACGGCCTGGCGGCGAAGCCAAGGGCGGCAGCCGGGTCGGCATGGCTCGGCCCAGCTAAACGGTGGCGCGGTACAGCTTGTGCATGGTGATCACCTGGCCGGCATGCCCGTGCGCGTGCTCCAGCAGGTGCTGCACGATGATCGTCGTGCGCACCGGCACGCGCTTGCGGCCTACCTCACGCACCGTCTCGAACTCGTCGGGACGAAGGGCGGTCAGGCCCTGCCTCACGAGCTCCAACCGTTGGGCGCAGAGGCCGTACACTTCCTCCGCCGGCGCTCCGAGCTCGGTGAACTCGACGGCGCCCTCCTCGCGCAACGCGTCGGGCACTGGCACGCCCTGAGCGTAGTGCAGGAGCCTCATGCTCGAGCCGCCGATGTGCCGTACGAGCGCGCCTATGGGGTTCAGGCCGGCGGCGGGGGTCCACCAGTACGCCTCGGTGTCAAGGGGTTTAGCCCAGCGGTCCAGGATCTCCTCGACATGCTGCAGGCCACGCAGCCACGCACTCGTCTGTGGCATCTCGCCGGGCACATCACCGTATAGGAAGGGGTCCATGCACAACAGTACAGGTGGGCGCGGGTACGGTGGCGTTCGCGTGATGCCTAACCGGCCACGCATTTGATAATGCGGCATCGCTCACGTCCTCTCCCCCGCTACCGCCGGTAGACTCCCCTCGTGAGCACACACGACCCCGCCCGCGCCCCAGCGCCGGCGCCCATAACCTCGCTGGAGCTCTCCGGCGCCACGACGCTGCAGCGGGTATCGCGGCTGCAGCGGCTGTCTGAGGAGGGTCTGCGCCGCTTCGCCATGGCCGCGGCCAACGAGCGGGACGAGGAGGCGCTGTGGGAGCTCATGCAGGCGCACCTGACGCTTAAGGGTCTGAGCGGCATCACGACCAGCGCCCACACGCTGCGCGCCTACCGCCGCGGGCTCCACGAGCTGCTGGTCATGTGGCAGGGCGAGAACCTGCTGCGCCCCAGCCGCGACGCCGGGCCCCTCTACGTCCAGCGCCTGCGCGCCGGCGACCGCGGCGAACTGCTAGAGAGCGAACCCCGCAGCGGCCGGCGAGGCCGCTCCGTCAAGCGCGGGCCCCTGTCGCACGCCACCGTGAGCCTGCGCGTGGCCGCCGCCAGAGCGCTGTACGACGCCCTGGCCTGGGCCGGCGCCACCGAGGCGGACCCGTTCCGCGACGTGCGCCTGGGCCGCGCCACCACCCGGCAGGAGGACAACGCCAGCACCAAGGTGTACACGGAGTTCGAGATCATCGAGCTGCTGGCCGCCGCCCGCGACCAGCAGGAGCGCGTGATCCTGCTGCTGGGCAGCCACGGCGGCCTGCGCGTGAGCGAGATGCTGAGCCTGACCTGGGCAGACGTGGACCTGCGGGCCGGCGAGCTGCGGGTGGTGGAGGGCAAAGGTGGCAAGACGGCGCATGTGACCGTCAGCCCTAAGCTGGCCGAGGCTCTCATCACCTACCGCCGCGCTATGGAGGCCGATGGCCATAGCCGCGCCGAGGTGCTGGAACTACGCTCGCAGTTCGGGGTGTTCAACCGCCTGCACAGGCTGTGCGAACGCGCGGAGGTGACCTTCAAGGGCGTGCACGCCCTGCGGCACGCAGCCGGCACGCGCCTGTACCGGCAGACGGGCGACCTGGGGCAGGTGCAGGACCACCTGCGCCACTCCACCCTCGACATGGCCCGGCACTACGCCAAGTCCGACAGGCGGCGCCTGCAGGCCAGCCTCGAGAGCTGGGACTGACGAGCACTCTAGAGAGTCGGAAGCCCTACATAGAACGGCCGCCCGGAGCAGGCCGGGCGGCCGCAGCTACCGAGGGGTAAGCGCAGCGCTAGGCCGCGCCCACCGCCTCGAGCGAGCGGGTGAGCGCCTTACCCAGCCGCGCGATGCCGTCGCGAACGACCTCCGGGCCGGCGTGCGTGAAGTTGAGGCGCATGGTGTTCTCGCCTCCCCCGTTCGGGTGGAACGGCGCGCCCGACACGTAGGCCACGGACTCCTCCTGCACGACCTTCGGCAGCAGCGCCGCCGTGTCGACGCCCTTGGGCAACTCGACCCACACGAACATGCCGCCCGTGGGGACCGTCCACTTCGAGCCCTTGGGGAAATGCTCCGCGATGGCCCCTAACATGGCCTGGCAACGCTTGGCGTACTCGGCGGAGATGAGCTTGATATGCGACTCGATGGCGCCGGAGCGCATGACCTCCAGGGCCACGTACTGCGACAGCGTGGAGGTGTGGAGGTCGGCTGACTGCTTGACCTGGCCGAGGCGCGTGACCCACTCCTTGGGGCCGATGACCCAGCCCAGCCGGAAGCCCGGCGCGAGGATCTTGGAGAAGGTGCCGAGGTGGAGGGTCACGTTGGGCGCCAGCGAGCGCAGTGTGCTGCCGCTGGGGGCGCCGAAGGTGAGCGCGCCGTACGGGTCGTCCTCGACGAGGGGAACCTGCTGGCGCTCGAACAGGCGTGCGACCTCCTCGCGGCGCGCCTGGCCCATGCTGCGCCCGGTAGGGTTCTGGAACGTGGGCAGGATGTAGGCGAACTTGGGCGAGCGGGCGAGCAGCGGCTCCAACCCGGCGGGTGTGGCGCCCTCATCGTCCATCTCGACCGGCAGGTAGGTAGGCTCGAACAGCCTGAAGGCCTGCAGCGCGCCCAGGTACGTGGGGTTCTCCGTGACGATCGGGTCGCCGGGGTTGATGAGCACCTTGGCCATCAGGTCGAGGGCCTGCTGCGAGCCGGTGGTGATGAGCACCTGGGCGGGGTCGACGGGCGCGCCGTTCGGGTCGGCGGCCGTGGCGCGCTCGGCGATGAGCTCACGCAAGCCCTGGATACCTTCCGTGGAGCCGTACTGCAGCGCCTGGCGCCCCTCGCGCTCGAGCACGCGGTCGGCAGCCTGGCGGATCTGATCTATGGGGAACAGCTCCGGCGCGGGCAGCCCACCGGCGAACGAGATGACGTGCGGCTGGCTGGCGAGCTTCAGTATCTCGCGGATGGCAGACGGCTTGACGTTGGCCATGCGGTCGGCTTGACGGTCTAAGAAGGGGTCTTTCATCTACGTCCTCCAGGCCCCTGCCGTGGCGCGGCTGCCGGGGAGCTGCGAGAGGGTAACACTGGCGCCTTCGGCCTGGACCCGACTCACCCGATGGTCCAGACCTAGCCAGCGGCGCCACGCTCTTGCGTTCGATGTTACCGCAGCGTAGCGGCAGCGTCGCCGGCTCCCGCCGCGCTTCGCGAGCCGCGTCATGACCCTGCAAGCACGCCCGGCCGCCACAAGCACGCTCTGCCGCCAACTGTCGGGCGCTAAGAGGTAGGCTCACGGCAAGTTGACGGAAGCCGCTACCTTAGAAGCGCGCTCCTACGCCCCCGAAGGGCGTCAGGTGCCGGCATGACCGCCCACCGCGTCGAGTTCCTGCTGAGGCCGCCGGAGCCGTTCCGCCTGGACCTCACCGCGCTGGCGCTGGTGCGGCGCCCCAACAACCGCATAGACACGTGGAGGGGCGGGGTCTACCGGCGCGTCGTGCCCCTAGCAGAGCCGTGCGGGCAGGAGCCTGTTCCGCAGTTCCTACTGGAGGTGACGGAGGCGTCGGCCGGCGGGACCGGCACAGGAGGGGCCGGCACGAGAACGCAGACGACCGCGGTCAGGGTCTCGGCCACCGGCCCCCTCGACGAGGCGCGGCTGGCCGCGGCCGCCGAGCGGGCCGTGACCCACGTGTTCGGCCTGGACGTGGACCTGGAGCCGTTCGAACGGCTGGCGCACGCCGACCCCAAGCTCGCCCCGCTGGCGCACGAGCTCCGGGGCCTGAGGCCGCCACGCTACCCCAGCCTCTATCAGGCGCTACTGAACGCCGTCCCGTGCCAGCAGGTGACGCTGGTGCTGGGTCTGCGGCTCATCGAACGTCTATGCCGTGAGCATGGGCCCGACCTGGAGTTCGCCCCCCTGACGCAGGCGGACGGCCCCTTGCCCCTGCCGGACGCGCCGGCGTTGGCGGCAGCCAAGCAGGAGCAGTTGGTGGGCTTGGGCTTCAGCAACGCCAAGGCGCGCACGCTCATAGAGCTGGCGCGAGCGCTGACCGACGGCCGCGTCGACGCTGCACGCCTCGTGCAGGCGCCGAACGGCGAGCTGGCCGCCGCGCTGCAGGGCCTATACGGCATCGGTCGCTGGACGGCCGAGTACGCCCTCCTCCGCGGCCTCGGCAGGCTGGACGTGTATCCGTACGGCGACTCGGGCGCACGCAACGGGCTCGCGTCGTTCATGGGCGAACCGGGTAAGCCGAGCTACGAGTGGGTGGCCGACACCGTGGCCGGGTGGCAGCCGTACGCCGGGTTCGTGTACCTGCATCTGCTGGTGGCGGGGATGCTCAGGAGCGGCGCTTTCGAGGACAGATGACACGCTCGTAGCGGCCGTTGTGACGACCAATGGCCGACCAGACCGACCGGTACGTATAATGGGCACATGACAGACAACGCGGCCCCTCCGTCCGCCGCCGAGCGTCTTCTCGACGCCGCCTCGCGCCTCTTCTACACGCGTGGTGTGCCGAACGTCGGCATTAACGAGATCATCGCCCGCGCAGGCGTGGCGCGCATGACCTTCTACCATCACTTCCCCAGCAAGGACGACCTGATCAAGGCCGTTCTGGAGCGCAGGCGTGAGGAGCGCGCGGCGTGGCTGGCCCGCGCCGACGACATGGCGGCGTCTCCCAAGGCGCGTGTGCTGGCCGTGTTCGATCTGCTTGAGGAGTGGTTCGGCGCGCCCGACTACCGCGGGTGTCCACTAGTGGCTGCCACCTTCGAGCTCGGTGGGCAGCTGAACGCTGCCCGGCCCTACGCCCGGGCCCACCAGGAGAGCGTGCGCGAGTACTTCCGCACGCGGCTGCACGAGGCAGGCAACCCGCAGGCAGACGCCCTCGCCCCGCAGCTGCAGATACTGCTGGAGGGTGCGTCCGTGGCGGCCCTGCTGGGCAACGGGGGAGCAGCCAAGGCCGCTCGCAGCGCCGCCGAGACGCTGATAGGCAACAGCTAGGCAAAGGGAAGCGCCCCAACCGTGGGGGGCCGGTTGGGGCGCATGAACGGTCTGGCAAATTGGCATCGGCCTGACCGCGTTGGAGAATAGCATGGCGCGGCGCCGAGTTCACCAGTTAAATTTTCCTCATAGTCGCCTACCTATGAAACGGACAGTGCGAAAGGCGCCGCTGCTAGCGGCGCCATCTGACGTCCGGCTCGGAGTGAGCCCGCGTCTTCACACTCCTGTGTGCTGCCGGGTGAACCGTGCCCACACGGCGCACGGCATGGCGTGGGGGCGCACAGGGACCGTCGCGCGCACCACTCACCGGGCGCCCGGTTCCTAGCCCTGCTGCACCAGCTCTACCGCCAGGTTGAAGCGCACGTCCTCCCCTACCAGCAGCGAGCCGGCCTCCAGCACCTGGTTCCAGGTGAGGCCCCAATCGGTGCGGTTGATCTTGCCGGAAGCCTCGGCCGCTATGCGCTTGCTGCCCCACGGGTCGGCCACGAAGTCGGTGACGTCGGCCTCGAGGGAGGCCGGCTTGGTGACGCCCTTCATGGTGAGGTTGCCGTCGATGACGTACTTGTCGCCGCGGCGTTCGATGCTGGTGGACTCGAACGTGATGGTGGGGTACTGCTCCACATCGAAGAAATCGGGGCTGCGCAGGTGCTGGTCACGCCCCTCGGTGCCGGTGTTGATGCTCGAGGCGTCGATGGTGGCGCTGATCCGGGTGGGAACACCCTGGTCGTTGACCGCGGCGTCGACGTCGAACTTCTCGAAGCGCCCGCGCACCATGGCCAGGCCCATGTGCCTGACCGCGAACTCTACGCTGCTATGGGTTGTGTCTAGGCTGAGGCTCATATCGTTTCTCCCTGTTCGGAAAGCGGCTGAGGGTTGGCGCAGAAGCGCTCTGCGATCCCCGTCACGAGCAGAACGTATCATCGAGCACTCTAAAATGTCAAGCACTATGATTGGTGGTGTGCTCACTGTGATAGACTGCCGCCATGACGCAAGGCGACCACGCCGCTGACCACGGCTACTGCCCTGTCTACGACTCCATCGAGCTACTGCAGGAGAAGTGGGTGCTCCACATCGTCAGAGCACTGCTGAGCGGCCCACACGGCTTCAACGAGCTTAGCCGCGCGGTGGGCGGCGCCAACACCACCACGCTCTCTCAGCGCCTCGATCATCTCGAGCGGCTCGGGCTCGTGAGCAAGACCGTCGAATCGACCATGCCCCCCAAGACCCGTTACGAGCTCACGGAGTCGGGCGCCGAGCTCCAGTCCATCATCGATGCCATAGACGCGTGGGCGCGGCGCCACATGCACGCGTGCACAGAGCTGGAGTCCGCCTGACGAGGCGGCCGACCAGCGTGGCCTTGCTCCGGCGGAGATGCCCCGCACGACCAGCTGATAAGCAGAAGTGGAGCCCGGCCAAACAGCCGGGCTCCACTCTCGTTCTGTACTGAACCTCGGCATCACGCCGAGCAGAAGCGCTTAACGCTCGACGCGGTCCTTGAGGCCCTTGCCGACCCGGAAGCGGGCGTAGGTCTTCTTGGGGATCGTTATGGTGGCGCCGGTGCCGGGGTTGACGCCCTGACGCTCCTTGCGGGTCTTCGTCTCGAACGTGCCGAAGCCGGTGATCTGGACCTTGCGGCCGGCATCGAGTTCGATGGCGATGATGCCCTTGCGGTCGGCGGTGGAGAAGATGGCGTCTACAACTTCTTTGGCCTTGGCAACACTGAGGTCGGTGGTCTTGGCCAGCTTTTCGGCGAGTTCGGTTTTGTTCATGGCCTAGTTTTTACCACGCCGAAGGCTGCTTGTGTTGCACTTTCGGGCGTAGGTAGCGGGCACAACGTCAGGCGTGCGCCGTTCTCGCGTGTCCGTGGGCGGAAACGGCACGCGCAACGCGTTAAGGTCCGGTAGCAACGGGGCGCTAAAAAACAACCCGAACGCCCACCAACGGCTTGATGAGGCGGGCGTCCGGGCAGAACTGTGAAGATCCAAGACGTTGGAGAAGAAGTCGAGGGGAGAGCGTTGCAACGACCCGATGGGAGTCCCCTCGCGGGATCGAGCCGCCTGGGAATCGCCACCCCCTCCCCTCTTGCAGGAATCCTAAGCCAAACAGGGCCGCGGGTGGTGCGAAGTACGTCTCACCGCCGCCGCCGACTAGAGGACCTCGTACACGTAGTGGTCTGCGGCGCGCTCCAGAGCGCTGGGAACCAGCGTGTAGTTGCCGCGATGACCGTCGAGCACGCCGGCGTCCTTCAGCTCGCCCAGCACCCGCGTGGCGGTCACCCGGGCACAGCCGGCCAGCAGGGCCACGTCGTCGTGGGTGAGGTTGAACGGCAGGTGCCGCCACTCGGCGCCGGCGTGCGCACCTCCGTCCATGTCGACCTTCTCCCCCAAGCGGTGGGCCATGCGCGCGAGTATGCGGCAGATGCGCGCGCCCATAGGCAGCCCCAGGTCGTCGGCCAGCTCGCGGCTGCGGTTGAGCTGCCGCACGAGCGCGCCGGCCAGCTCCTGCCGGCCCCGCACTCGCGCGAGCGTCTTGGGCACATCTATCTGCGCCACCACGGCGCTGCCCGCCGCGATCACGGTCTCGGCGTTGGGCCGGTCGTCGAACACCGCCGTGGCCAGCACGTCGCCTGGGCCCGCCAGGTCCGCCAGGCGCTCCTTGCCGGTGGCCGTGTTGACCATGAGGCGCAGCACCCCGGCAACGACGAGGTAGGGCGCTGCCGGGACATCGCCTTCCCTGTAGAGCATCTGCCCTCGCTTGAGGGCGACGGCGCCGCCCACGATCATGCCTCCGCCGTCGCTGGCGGGTGTGTGAGACTGGGCCTGAGCGGTGGTCGGCAGCAGGCGCCTATGCACCCGCTCGAGTCGTACTGAACTAATCATCTTCGGGTAACCTCCCCATCAGTTGCTCTGGGGTGAACTCCTCGCGGCCCGTGACGAGCTCACGGGCCGCGTCTACCTGGCCCCATGTGTTCCACAGCAGCACGCCCAGCACGCGGCCGCCGCTCATGTAGTAGACGACGCCTTCCCTGCCCTGTACGCGCCAGTCCTCCACCGTCTGCAGGCGCGCGTCCAACAGGCCCACGGCCTCGTAGCCGTTGTCGAACAGATCGGAGTAGAAGAACGGGAAGTGCTGGTACGGCAGCGCAAGTTTCGAGCCGGCACCCAGCACCGCCTGCGCCATGTAGCGGCCGGCTGCACTGCCCATGCTGTAGGCGTTGTCTTCGTGCTCGATGCGCATGCGCTTGCCGAGAGCCGGCCACGAGAAGCTGGCTACGTCGCCGGCCGCGCGAACGTTCTCAACGGCGGCCGAACCGGCAGAGACGCGTAAGTTGTCGTCGACCACGATGCCGTCGTCGATGCTGAGCCCACCCGAGACGGCCAGCTCGGTGTTGGCTACCGTGCCGGCGCCTACCAGCACCAGGTCCGCCGTGAGCTCCGCGCCGTCGTCCAAAGTGATGGCCACGGTGGACGTGCCGACGGCGGCCTGCGCCACGGTGCGCCCCGGCAGGAGAGTGACCCCTCTGCCGGCGTAGTCCTCACTCACAAGGCCGGCGATCGAGCTCGGGAACCTGCCGCCGCCGATGTGCTGCTCCGGGAACAGCATCGTCACCTGCGCGCCCGCGAGGGCGAGGGCCGCCGCGAGCTCGCAGCCGATGAAGCCGCCACCGACCACCAGCACCTGCGCGCCAGGCTGCGCCAAGCTCCTGACGTTCCGGTAGTCTGCCAGGCCCCTGTAGTAGACGACGCGCTTAGAGGGCGGCAGGGCCGCGAGCGTTCTGGGCCGCGCGCCGGTGGCGAGCAGAAGTTGCTGGTAGTGGAGCCGCTGCCCGTCGCCGGTGGCGACCGTACCCGCCCCCACATCCAGCGCCACGGCCCTGGTACCGAGCAGGAGGCGAGCCCCGGCAGCGGCCGTACGGAGGTCGGTGCTGCGCCCGACCTCCTCGCCCTTCCACAGCCCCTTAGACAACGGCGGGCGCTTGTAGGGGGCATCGGCCTCCTCGCTTACCAGGGCCACACGGGCGTGGCGGTCGGCCTTCAGGACGGCCTTAGCGGCCGCGTCTGCGGTCATGCCTCCACCGATGACCAGGTAATCTACGTCCATAGCTAGTGGCAATTTAGCACGACCAGAACAGGTTTACCAATATCAGCCTTGTAAAAGTGTCACGGTCATGAAGATCGCTTCGTCCCCAAAAATGAGTGTTTTGTGAGAGTGTCTGTGACAGCCTCACAATGATTCGCGCCATCGTCGCCGTACGGTGGAGACCTCGGAACCCGAGGAGCCGTCCTCGGGGATCGAGATCCGGGAGCCCCCCGGCGGTCGGAAGAGCCGACCTACCGTCTTGCAGAACGGCGAACGAGGAGGACCTATGCGTCTACCTGCAGCCAGCCAGAACGTCTTCTCCCCCAAGATCACCCGCTCCGCGCACATGTTGTTCGTTGCCGCGGTGGCCGCAGCCACCTTGGTGGCGTGCAGCGAGCCGGACCCCGAGTTGTTAGAGAGCCAAACTGCGACGCGGTCGGCCGCGGTCATAGATGTTCACCCGCTGCTCGACGCCATGCTCGACCCACAGGACGCGAGCTCCGCGGCGCGGGCACTGGCGGCCTTGCCGCAGCCGCAGTCGGCCACCCGCCTGAGCGTGCGCAACCGACATCAGCCGCGCCAGCAGGACGTGCTGGAGGCGCGCTTCTACGAGGGCACCGCCGTCGAGGTCTACGAGGTCGCGGCCACCGGCGCCACCTTCATAAAGAGCGTCACCGTGTCTGGCGCTCAGAACGAGTTCATGGGTCTCGTGGTGGGCATGCCCCTGAGCGAAGCGCGCGGAGCCCTTGAGCGCGCCGGCGCCACCCGCTTAGCGGCCGACACCGACACGTACCTGCTGGGCGACCGCTTCGCGCCGGCCCAGGTGTCCTTGGCCGGCGACGCCGACGCGTTGGCCTCGTTCACGGTCAGCGGTTATCTGGACTGACCGACCCAGCGCCCATCACCCGCTAGACTGCCTGCGTGAACGCGGATGACGCACGCGAACCTGGGCAGGCGCCTGCCGGCAGCGCAGAGCCCTGCGCCGCAGCCGACCCCGAGCAGCCCCTCACGCGCTATGCGTCGAGCCAGGATGTGCCGCGAGACCTGCGCACCGCCGCCGAGCTTGAGGGCCACGGCTACTCGCAGCTCGGCCCCCCACGGGCCGAGTTGGTCATGCGCGGCGGGACCGCGCTGCTGTACAGCACCAGCGAGGCGCGCCTCCTGAAGCACAGCCTGTGGCCGCGCGGAACGAAGCTGCAGAGAGCGGCGGGCAGCGATCAGAGCATGCTCGAAGGGGTGGAGGGGCAGGCCGGGCAGGCGCACCTGTTCGGCGGATCCGGCAGGGTGGCGAACCCAGGCGGCACGTCGGAGCTGAGGCCGGGCCAGGCGCGCCGCGACAAGCCTTGGAGCGGCGCCACTCATACCTCGCACCACGCCGGCACACCGGCCGGCCGCCACGCCTGGGCCTCGCAATTGTTCGGCGACGGCTTCGTAGTGCTGGACACCGAGACCACGGGGCTGGGGCGGGGCGCGGAGATCATCGAGATAGCCGTGCTGGACTCGACCGGCGAGGCCCTGCTGGAGACGCGCGTGTGGCCCCGGTCTGGCCGTGTGCCCCAAGAGTCCACCCGGGTGCATGGGCTCACCCTCACCGACCTGCACGGCGCGCCCACCTGGCCGGAGGTGTTGCTGGAACTCGAGCGCAAGCTCGCCGGCCGGCGCGTTCTGGCCTGGAACGCGCCGTTCGACGAGCGGATGGCGCGCCAGACCAGCCGCGCCTGGAGCCTCGTGCCCCGGCTGCCGGCGTTCGAGTGCGCCATGCGCGGCTACGCCCATGCCCGCGGCATCGCCAGCCTCTCGATGCGCCTCGAGCGCGCGGCTCAGGTGGAGAGGGTGCTGACCACACCGCAGCAGCACCGCAGCCTCGGCGACACCGAACTCGTGCTGGCGGTGCTCAAGCGCCTCCTTCAGGCCGGCACAGTGCCCGCCTAGCTAGGAACCCAAGGCCGTGGCGCAGCGCAAGATCGTCCACGTCGACATGGACGCCTTCTTCGCCTCGGTGGAGCAGCGCGACCACCCGGAGACCAGGGGTCTCCCCGTCGCCGTGGGCGGGCGCGGCGAGCGCGCCGTGGTGGCCGCGGCCAGCTACGAGGCGCGCAAGTTCGGCGTCCACTCTGCGCTGCCCATGCGCCGGGCGGTGAGGCTCTGTCCGGACCTCGTCATCATGCCGCCGAGGTTCGGCGTCTACCGGCAGGTGTCCGAGCAGATCCGCGCCGTGTTCGCGCGCTACACCGACCTGGTCGAACCCCTAGCGCTGGACGAGGCGTTCCTCGACGTGACCGACCCCAAGCAAGGGCAGCCTTCGGGCACGCTCATAGCGCGGGCCATCAAGCGGGACATCCTGGCGGAGACGGGCCTGACGGCCTCCGCTGGCGTGGCCACCGGCAAGTTCCTCGCCAAGGTGGCGTCGGGCATGAAGAAGCCCGACGGGCTGACGGTGATACTGCCGGAACGGGAGCTGGAGTTCCTGGCCGCGCTGCCGGTGGAGAAGTTCTTCGGGGTGGGTCCGGCCACCGCCCAGCGCATGCACGCGCTGGGCCTGATCACCGGGGCGCACCTGCGCGCCCTGGGCCAGCAGGCGCTGGAGGCCGAGTTCGGCAAGGTCGGCAGGCTGTTCTACGAGATAGCCTGCGGCATCGACGAGAGGCGTGTCGAGCCCAATCGGGAGCGCAAGTCCCTGGGCTCAGAGGTCACGTTCGAGCACGACCGCGTCGGCCGGGAAGAGCTAGACCCCACACTGGCGGCGCTGGCGGAAGAGGTCGTGAGCAGCATGCTCAGACGGGGGCTCAAGGGCCGCACGGTCACCGTCAAGATGCGCTTCACGGACTTCCGCACCATCACGCGCAGCTACACGAACCCGAACCCGTTGAGCGAGCTCGACGAGGTGCTGGCGTTGGCCAGGCGCCTGGCCTTCGAGAAGGGTGAGGCGGACGAGCCCATACGGCTGCTCGGCGTGACCGTCTCGCAGTTCGTGCCGGCCGGCGCCGTCTACCAGCCGCGGCTGGAGTTCGACTAGCCCGCGTTGGTGGCCTTGGTGCGCTGCAGCAGCACCTCATCTGTGAGGTCGAGGCGGATGGGCGTGAGCGATACCAGGTCGTTCTCCACCGCCCAGCGGTCCGTGCCCTCCTCCACCTGCTCGGTGGGTTCCTCGGCGAACCAGTAGTGCGTGCGGCCGAGCGGGTCCACACCCTCGATCACGTAGCCCTCGTAGTGGCGCACGGATTGGCGCGTCCACATGATGCCCTTCGGCTTCTCGGGCAGGTTGGCGTTGAGTAGGAGCATGTCGGGCTCGCTCAGGAACTTCTCTATGACCTGGCGCACGTAGGGCTTGATGGTCTCGTAGTCGAGCTCGCCCGCCGTGCCCGGCGCGCTGAAGGCGATCGACGGAATGCGCAGGAAAGCCGCCTGTTTGGCGGCCGCCACCGTGCCCGAATGCCACACGTTATGACCGATGTTGTAACCAAGGTTTATGCCGCTCAGCACAAGGTCGACGGAGTCCCAGTTGAACGCTCCCAGCGCCACGCAGTCGGCAGGGGTGCCGTCGACGCGGTAGGCCTCGAGCCCATCGATGGTCGTCTTGGTGTAGTGAAGCGGGCGCCTGATGGTGATGGCGTGGCCCATGGCCGACTGCTCCACGTCGGGCGCCACGACGCGCACCTGACCGAACTCCTTGGCCACCTGAGCCAGTGCCTTTATGCCGGGGCTGAAAACGCCGTCGTCGTTGCTAACCAGGATCCTCAAATCGTCTCTCCGTCTCTACCGCCGCGTGAAGGTGAACCTCCCGGCACTCGTGAAGGTTACCCCCTCACAAATGTAACTGGCGTTCACATTACGGTCATCTACACTGGATAGAACAGGGCTAGTAGGCAAGGCCCCCCACACGCGTCACGGAGCGGCTGGGGCCGCTCGCACGGAGGTTTCCATGTTCACACCCATCACCACAGCGCGGCCCAGGCCGCGACCGCAGCTCGTCGCCGTCATCCTCGGCCTCATCCTTTCCGCCGCCCTCGCCCAGCCCGCCCTGCCCGAGAACGCCGCGCAGGCCATCGAGCGGGGTCGGCAGTACATGCAGGAGGCGCTCGGCACCTACGACGCCCAGTACCCGGACCGCCCCCTCTGGCAGCAGGCGTTCCGTGAGGGCCGCACGGCTGTCCAGCTGGCCCCCGGCCACCCCGAGCCCCTGCGCTTCCTGGCGGAGGCCTACAGCCGCTCCAACTGGCCCGGCCCTGCCGTCAGCACCTGGAACCAGTTCCTTGACGCCGGCGGGCAGCTCGACGCCGAACTGAAGCCGCTCTACCTGACCGACGCCGGCCAGTACGCCTACGCCGCCTACCAGCAGGGTGACCTGGAGGAGGCCGCCGAGCGCTACCTGGCGGTAGCCACGGCGGTGCCCGACGATGTCGACGCCCACCGCTGGCTGGGCCGCATCCTCCTCGAGTTGGGCCTCCCGGAGCAGGCCGCCTCGGCCTGGCAGACCGTGGTGGAGCTGAGCCCAGGTGACGCGGGCGCCCAGTACTTCCTCGACCTGTCCCGCGCCCAGAGCCGCTGGGGCAGCGAGGCCGCCAACGCCTTCTTCAACGGCGTCGCCGCGTACGAGAGCGGCCAGATGACGCAGGCCCGCAACGCCTTCGCGCAGGCCACGGCGCGCAACACCGACTACGCCGAGGCGTGGGCCTGGCTGGGCCGCGTAGCGTTCGAGCAGGGCAACTACGAGGACGCCTACAACGCCTACTCGCGCGCCGCCACGCTGCAGCCCGGCAACACCACCTATAGCTGGTTCCGCCAGGAGTCGCAGAGGCTCATGAACCCGGAGCCCGCCCCGGCCACCGAGCCGGACGCAGCCGAGGACGCGGGCAGCGAGAGCTGACCCCAAGCAGCACCCGGTCAGTAGGGTCTTAGGAGGCGGGGCGCCCAGGCATAACAAGCTGGGCGCCCCGCCTCCTCGCGCCTGCCACCGGGCGCCGGCACACATCCCAAGCGCGGCGCTGTTGGCCTAAGCGCGGTGGGCCTAAGACTTCCCCTCCAGCCAGTTGGGTCCGATGGCGGCGTCCACCTTCAGGGGCACGCTGAGCTGCATGGCGTTGGTCATCACGTCGACGGTGGTGCCCAGCACGGCCTGAGCCTCGCTGGACGGGGCTTCGAGCACCAGCTCGTCGTGCACCTGTATCAGGAGCCTGGCGCCTTCGTGCTCGCTTCCCAGCCTGGCGAGCAGCCGCACCATGGCCACCTTGATGAGGTCGGCCGCGCTGCCCTGGATGACGGTGTTGATGGCCAGGCGTTCGCCTAGCTGTCGCAGGTTGAAGTTGCGGGAGCGGATGTCGTCTATGGCGCGCCGGCGGCCCAGGATGGTGGTCACGTAACCCTTCTCCTCGGCCTCCGCGACGCACTGCTGCAGGAAGCGGTCGAGGCCCAGGTAGCGCTCCTTGTAGGCACCGATGAAGGTGGCGGCCTCCTTCTGCGGGATGCGCAGGGTGCGCGCCAGCCCGAAGGCAGACTGACCGTAGATGATGCCGAAGTTAACCGTCTTGGCCACGCGGCGCTGGTCGGAGTCGACCTCCTCGAGCGGTACCTCGAAGATCTGCGAGGCGACGTACGTGTGGATATCCAGCCCGTCGCGGAAGGCGCGAGCCAGCTCCTCGTCCTGGCTGAAGTGCGCCAGCATGCGCAGTTCCACCTGGGAGTAGTCGGCGGTGATGAGGCTCCGGCCCTCTCCCGCCCTGAAGGCGCGCCTGATCTCGCGGCCCGCCTCGGTGCGGATGGGGATGTTCTGGATGTTCGGATCAGACGACGACAGCCTGCCGGTGGCGGCGCCGGTCTGGTGGAACGAGGCATGGAGGCGCCCGGTGCTCCTGGCCAGGTAGGAGGGCAGCGGCTGCACGTAGGTGCCCAGCAGTTTGTTGAGTTCGCGGTACTCCAGCAGCAGCTGCGGCAGCGGGTGGTCGCTCTCGGAGGCCAGGCGCTCCAGCACCTCGGCGTCGGTGGAGCGGCCCGTCTTGGTCTTCTTGATGACCGGCAGGCCTAGCTTGTCGAAGAGGATCTCACCCAGCTGCTTGGGCGAGTCGGGGTTGAACTCGGTGCCGGCGGCGGCGAACAGGTTCTCCCGCAGCTCGGCGAGGCGCACCGTCAGCGCCTCCGAGTAGTCGGCCAGCATGCCGGCGTCCAGCTGCACGCCCTCGCGCTCCATGGCGGCCAGCACGTCCACCAAGGGCATCTCCACCTCGGTGAACAGCCGCCGCATGGCCTCGTCCTGCCCCTCCAGATCGGCCTTGAGCCTCTCGTACAGGCGCCAGGTGACGTCGGCGTCCTCGGCGGCGTAGTCGGCCACCTGCGGCAGGGGCACGTCGAGCATGCTCAGCTGGGTCTTGCCCTTGCCGATGAGCTCGGAGATGGGCGTGGTCTTGAGGCCCAGCAGGTCGCACGCCAGGTCGTCCATGTTGTTGGTGCGGCGCTCAGGGTGGAGCAGCGCGGCCGCCACCATGGTGTCGAACCGCGGACCCGCCAGCTCGATGCCGGCGCGGCGCAGCACGTTGATGTCGTACTTGAGGTTCTGGCCGACCTTCAGGCTCTTAGGGTCCTCCAGCACGGGTCTCAGTGCGCGCGCCACCAGCTCTGGGTCGAGGTAGGCCAGGCCTGCGCTCTCCGGGCCCGGGTCGTTGCCGCGAACGGGGATGTACCAGCCTTCGCCAGCGCGCCAGGAGAAGACGTAGCCCACGACGTCGGCGTCTACCGCCAGCAGGCCGGTGGTCTCCGTGTCGAGCGCGAACGCCGGTTGCTGGGCCAGCAGCTGCACGAACTGCGCCAGCTGCTGCTCGGTGGTCACGACGCGGGTCTCGGTACCCGAGCTCTGGGCGGCGCTCGCCGCCTGCTGCGCCGCGGTGGCGCCGCCCAGCTGGCCTGCCAACTCCTTGTACTGCTCACCGAAGGTGCGGAAGCCCAGCTCGTCGAACAGGCTGAGCACGGGTCCAGGCTCCGGTGTGGCCAGGGCGCAGCTCTCCAGTTCGAAGGCTACCGGGGCGTGGCGGTCCAGGGTCACCAGACGCCTCGTGAGGTCCATCTGCCTGGCGTGGGCCAGCAGGTTCTCGCGCAGCTTCGGCGTCAGGTCGGCCGCGTTGGCTATCACGGCCTCGGCGGTGCCGTACTGGTCTATCAGCTTGACCGCCGTCTTCACGCCCACACCGGCGGCGCCGGGGATGTTGTCGGTGGAGTCGCCCACCAGGGTCTGGATCTCGACGGCGCTCTCGGGCCCGTAACCCTTCTCGAGGCGCAGAAGCTCGTCATCGAGCAGGTCGCCCTTGCTCGGGTCCCACAGCTTCACGGTGGGCGAGAGGATCTGGTGCAGGTCCTTGTCCTTGCTGGCTATGCGCAGCTCGACCGGCTGGCCAGCCAGGCGCTCCGCGATCGTGGCTATGAGATCGTCGGCCTCGTACCCCTCGAGCTCGAAGATCGGTATCTTCAGCGCGTCTATCACCTCGCGCACGCGCACGAACTGCTGATGCAGGTCCTCCGGGCTGCGGTCGCGGTTGGCCTTGTACTCCGGGTACCACCCCTTGCGCAGGGTGGTGGAGTCGCTGACGTCGAAGGTGATGGCCAGGTAGTCGGGCTGCTCGTTGCGCAGCACGTTGAGCAGCATCTGGGTGAACACGTAGACGGCCTTCACGGGCTCCCCCGTTGGGCTCGTGAGATCGCGGAACGGGGCGTAGTACGCGCGGAACAGCTGGGCGTGGCCGTCTATCAGGTAGAACTTCTTCACGGGGAACCTCGCTCGGAGTGTAGCACCGGCTTACCTACGCTCTCGTGGGCCGCGCTGCCGGGCAGCGCCGTGCGGCAGCCAGCGACGTCAGCGGCTACAATCGGGCCGTAACCGCTTGTTGACCACCGGGAGGGTCCGTGGACTTCGAACAGCTAGGCGTCTTCTACCTCGGTCGCGAGGTCGACCGCGAGACCATGAAGGTGACTGAGCAGCCGCTGCTCTACGACTCCAGCGACCTGACCACCCACGCTGTGATAGTCGGCATGACCGGCAGCGGCAAGACCGGGCTGGGCGTGGGCCTCATCGAGGAGGCCGCCATAGACGGCATCCCCGTGCTGGCCATCGACCCGAAGGGAGACCTGGGCAACCTGGCGCTGACCTTCCCGGAACTGCGGCCATCGGACTTCGAGCCGTGGCTGGACCCGCGCGAGGCGGAGCGCGCCGGCGTCCCGTTGAGCGAGTACGCCGCCCAGCAGGCCGAGCAGTGGCGGAGCGGCCTGGCCTCCTGGGGGCAGGAGCCCGCGCGCATAAGGCGCCTGCAGGAGGCGGCCCGGGTGACCGTGTACATGCCCGGCGCCAGCGCCGGCCGGCCGATCAGCGTGCTGCGCTCGTTCGGCGCGCCGTCCGCGGCTGTGGTGGCCGACCCCGACCTGCTAACCGAGCGCCTCAACACCACCGCCACGGGGCTGCTCACGCTGCTGGGTCAGGAGTCGGGCCCGCTGTCGCGCGAGCAGATCCTGCTCACCAGCATCCTCGAGCACGCCTGGCGGGCGGGTCGGAGCATGTCCCTCGCCGACCTGATACAGGCCGTGCAGCAGCCGCCCGTGAAGCGCCTCGGCGTCATGGACGTAGACACCGTGTTCCCCGCCAAGGAGCGCATGAAGCTGGCGCTGGCCATCAACGCCCTCGTGGCCTCCCCCACCTTCGAGGCTTGGACGAAGGGCGACCCGCTGGACGTTCAGCAACTCCTCTACACGCCCGACGGCCGCCCGCGCGTGGCGGTGGTGTCGATAGCCCACCTGAGCGACGCCGAGCGCTCCTTCTTCCTGAGCCTGCTCTTAAGCGAAGTGGTGTCATGGACGCGCTCGCAGACGGGCACGAGCAGCCTCAGGGCGCTCGTGTACATCGACGAGCTGTTCGGCTTCCTGCCGCCCGTGGCGGAGCCGCCGACGAAGAGGCCGCTCATGACGCTCCTCAAGCAGGCGCGCGCCTTCGGGGTCGGCCTAGCCCTCGCCACCCAGAACCCGGTGGACCTCGACTACAAGGCGCTGTCGAACGCCGGCACCTGGTTCGTGGGCAGGCTGCAGACTGAGCGCGACAAGGCGCGGCTCATCGAGGGCATGACCGCCGCAGCGCCGGGCGCAGCCTCACCCGCCGAGCTCAACGACATCGTCGGCCGCATCGGCAAGCGCACCTTCCTCCTGCACAACGTTCACGCCAAGGGTCCCGCCCTGTTCCAGACTCGCTGGGTGCTCTCGTACCTGGCCGGTCCGCTCTCGCGCGACCAGATCGCCCGCCTAGGTCGTGCCGGTGCGGGAGAGGCGCCCGCCGCCGGGACCGAGCCGGCACGTGCGCCAGCGACCGTAGCCGCACCCGCCACTGGCCGGAGCGCGGAGCTGGCGCCGGCGAGCGGCGCTCCGTCAGTAGGTAGACCGTTCTTGCCACCCGATGTGCCCCAGTTGTTCGCGATCAGCGGCCCGGCCGCAGGCGAGGTCTCCTACTTCCCCCAGGTGCTGGGGTTGGCCGATGTCCATTACGTCTCCAAGACGCACGGCGTGGACGAGACCCGCCGCGTGACACGCCTCGCCGAGCTGCGCGAGGGCGTGGTAGAGCTCGACTGGAACGACGGTCAGGACAGCTCCCTCACCCTGGAGAGCCTGGCGCAGCAGCCTGCCCCCGGCGTGCCGTTCCAGCCGCTGCCCGACGTGGCGCTGGGCGCCAAGGCCGTCAAGGGCTGGGACGCCCTGCTGCAGCGCTGGCTGCGGGTGGACGGCGCGCTGACGTTGCTGCGCTACGCCCCGCTCAAGCTGGTGGCAGCACCCGGCGAGAGCGAGCAGCAGTTCCGCATACGGTGTGTGCAGGCGCTGTTCGAGCAGCGCGACGCCGACAAGGAGAAGATCCGCCGCAAGTACCAGAGCCGTGAGGCCACGCTGGAGAGGCGCCTCCTGCAGCGGCGGCAGGCGCTCGAGCGGGAGAGTCAGCAGGCGCAGGGCAGCACACTAGACGTGGCCGTCAACGTAGGCG
This sequence comes from Truepera radiovictrix, assembly GCA_044462445.1. GTDB lineage: Bacteria > Deinococcota > Deinococci > Deinococcales > Trueperaceae > JAAYYF01. Next base: position 25,028 of record JBIQNJ010000040.1, read on the forward strand.
GCACGCTGCTGAACGCCTTCCTCAAGAAGCGTCTGCCCTCGGCCTCCTCCATCGGCACGGCGGTGCGCCGAGGGTCGAGCGCGACCAAGCAGCAGGGCGACGTGCAGCGCGCCAAGGAGGCGCTGGCGCAAGCGGAGGCCGAGATGGCGGCGCTGCGCCAGGCGCTCGAGGCAGAGCTGACC
>JBIQNJ010000041.1:0-15655 GCA_044462445.1 Truepera radiovictrix
TGGCCCTCAATAGACCTGGGCGGCAACGGCGTTATCCCCGGCCTGGTAGACAGCCATAACCACCTCATCTGGGCCGGCAACCGCGTGCACGAGTACGTGCGCCGCAGCGAGGGCGCCACCTACCAGGAGATAGCGGCCGAGGGCGGCGGCATCCGCAGCACGGTGGCGGCCACCCAGCAGATGAGCGACTCCGGCCTGCTCATGCTGGCCCGGCGGCGCGCCAACGCCTTCCTTCGGGGCGGCGTCACAGCGTTGGAGGTGAAGTCGGGCTACGGCCTGACCACAGAACACGAGCTGCGCATGCTGAAGGTGGCCCGGCAGCTCCAGCAGGACGGCCCACAGCGCATAACCACCACGCTTCTGGCGCACGTGCCCGATTCGGCGAGCACCCGGCAGCGCTACGTAGAGCAGTTCATCTCCGAGACCATCCCTGAAGCCAAGAGCCAGGGCCTGGCCGACGCCGTGGACGTGTTCATCGAGGAGGGTGCGTTCACGCTGGAGGAAGGGCGCAGGATCCTGGAAGCCGCCATCCGGCACGGCCTGCCCGTGAAGGCGCATGTGGAGCAGTTCGGCAACGCGGGCGGAGCCAAGCTGGTGGCAGAGTTGCAGGGTCTCTCAGCCGACCACCTGGAGTACGCCACGCCAGAAGACCTGCACGCGCTGGCAGAGGCCGGCAGCGTGGCCACGCTGCTGCCGCTGGCGGCCTTGCTGTTAAGAGCCCCTCTTCCCCAGGCTGCAGACCTGCGCGCCAGCGGCGTGAAGGTAGCCGTGGCCTCCGACCACAACCCCGGCAGCAGCCCCATGTACGGTGTGCTACCGGCTCTACAACTATCGCTGGTGGCCACCGGGTTGAGCGCCAGAGAGGCCCTGGTGGCCGGAACAGCCAATGCCGCCGACGCGCTGGGGCAACCCACGTGGGGGCGCATCCAGCCCGGAGCCGTTGCTGACTATCTCGTTGTTAACGGCGAGAAGGCGCTTACGCCCCTCTACTCCTGGGGGCAGGCATCACTACGTGAGCTAGTCATTGGCGGCCAGTCGGTGTGGCGGTCCGAGGGCTGACCCACACCCGCACTAGAACCTGTCAGTTGAGCGGCTCTACCGTAACGAGCCCAGGCGTATCGCGCTCGGTAACCAGCATGCGTTCCACCCGCCCCTGCCACATAGAAGCGAACCGGGCTGCAGCTTCGGCATCGTCAGGGTGATCGAGCACATGCCCGAGCAGCGTCATTACGTCCGGATGGGCGGGCACTACCCTGGCGTTCAGGTTCACGCGCACGGTGGCTCCTGTGTCTATGCGCCGCAGCGCCATGACGCCGCCCTCGGCCAGGGGGTCGGAGAAGCTCAGTAGGTCGCGCCGCGGCCAATGGCCCTTAAGGCCACGGAAACCGCCGCTGCCGGCGGCCCCCGTGACCAAGGTTGCGACAGAAGCCATGACACCGGTAACGCCGTCCTCCTGGGCATCGGCGAAGTGGACGGTGACGCCGCTGCGCACCGGCACGCCCTCCGGCCAGAGGGCGTTGAGCCCGCGCCACAGCATGAGCCACGTGCCCGCCACGGTGGGGCAGGAGTGGCCGGCCACGCGCACGGCGTCGTCGTAGCGGTACTCCACCAGGCCGTCGGCGTTGACGCCGAGGGTGCGGGCCAGGGGCTCCTCCATGGTTATCGTCGGCACCTTGCTGTGAAACGCGGGCATGCTCATCAGAACACCGGGTTGAGGATCAGTTCTACTTCCTCGTCGCTAAGCTCGTAGTCGTAGAAGCGCTTGTAGTAGTCGCGCAGCTCGGCCGTGAAGTCGTACGTGAACAGGTCGGGGTGCACCTGCTGCGCCACCCACCGCATCATAAGCGGAGCGTCGGCGCTGGGCGGGTACCACTGGAATATGCCTTCGGGCAGACGGTACACGCGGCGGTTCTGCACGGCCGCTACGTGGCTCCAGTCCTGGCCGGGGACGCGATTCTCGTACAGGTCCTCGGGCTGGGTGGGCGAGAACGTGCTGATGAACAGGATGTCGGGGTTGGCGGCGTAGATCTCTTCCATGTTCACCGTAGCGAGAGGCGGAGCGCCTGCGGGCGCCACGTTGCGCGCACCGGCCTCGGTGGCCCAGAAGTGACCGAAGTGGCCGGCCCCGTTGATGAGCAGGTTGCCCTCCTCGAGGCGCGAGAAGAACAGCGCGGTGGGGCGCTCCTCCTCGGGCACGGTAGCCACCACCGCGCGCGTCTCGGCCAACACGTTGCGCGCATAGGCGATGATCTCGTCGGTGCGCTCCTCCTGGTCGAACAGCTGGCCCAGCACGCCCATCCAGCCGGCGAAGGTCTCGATAGGGTTACCGCCGGTGACCGACAGCACGTCGAGGGCGATGACCGGGATGCCCAGGCGCTCCACCTCTGCTATCTCGGGCTGGCTCTCGTAGCTGATGTACAGGTCGGGCTGCAGCGCCAGCAGCGCCTCGGCGTTGACGCCGGTGCCGGAGGCGAAGCCCGTCTCCTTGGTGAGGATGTCAGGGGCTATACGGCCGAGCATGGAGCGACCGGCGGTGGCTATGGAGCCCTCACCTACGGCCACCAGCTTGTCGAGCGAGCCGGTGGAGATGAAGAACGCCGAGGGGAACGGCAACCAGTTGGTGACCACCCGGTTTATCTCCATGGGCACCTCGACCTCGCGGCCCATGCGGTCCACGATTATGCGGGTGTTCTGCGCCAGGGCCACGCCGAGCACGGCCACCACGGCTACCAGGAAGACGGAACGGAACGAACGTTTATGCATCTGCTTCTCCTTCGGAGGGTATCAACGAAACGGGGTGTAGGGCGGGCCACTCACCGTGCTCGCTGGAGACGGTGGTGAACTGGGCGTTCACCTCGAAGTAGCGCGCCACCTCGGCGGCCGTCAGGGTCTCTCTGGCGGGGCCAAAAGTGTGCCTGCCGCCGTGGCCGAGCAGGAGGATGCTGTCGGCTATGCGCAGGGCGTTGTTGGGGAAGTGCGTGTTCATGATGCAGCTGATACCGTCCTCGTGCGCCAGGCTGGCCACCAGCTCGAGGATGATGAGCTGCTTCTTGAAGTCGAGGTGCGACTCGGGCTCGTCGAGCACCAGCACGGAAGGGTCGTTCACCAATGCCCGGGCGATGAAGGTGAGCTGCAGCTCTCCCCCGCTTACCTGGTTGCAGGCGCGCTTGGAAAGATGGTCTATCTCGAGCCTCTCCAGCACGCTCATGGCACGCTCGCGGTGTTCCTTGGCGGGAGTGGCGAACGGCTTGATCTGGGTGGCCATGCCCAGCAGCACCATGTCTAGCACGGTGTACGAGAACGCGTTGGTGCGGGCCTGAGGAACGTAACCGAGCGTCCTCCAGATCTGCTGCTGGCTCAGCTCCTTGAGGGAGTGCCGGCCGATGCGCGTCTCGCCCTCGGTCCAGCGCCTCAGGCCGCACAGGCAGTTGATGAGCGTGGTCTTGCCCACGCCGTTGGGCCCGAGTATACAGACCACCTGGCCGGCGCCCACCTCGAAGTTGAGGTCCTGGTACAGGCGTCTGCCTCCGGGGATGCGGTAGCCGGCACCGCGAACCGCCACGGTGGTATCGGCCTTCGTGCTGCCTGGCATGGCCCGACGCGGCGGCGCCGGGCTGAGGGTTGCGCTCATGACCACAGCCCCCGGTTACGCATGAGCAGTAGAGCGAAGAACGGCGCCCCGATGACGGCTGTGAGCACGGAGAGCGGCAGCTCGTTGCCTGTGAGCGACCGGCCCAGGGTGTCGATGGCCAGCAGGTAGCACGCCCCCAGAGATGTGGCGGCAGGGATGAGTTGGCGGTGGTCGCTGCCGACCAGGGCGCGCGCCATGTGCGGGATGACCAGACCGATCCAGCCGATTATGCCCACCACCGACACGGCGGCAGCGGTTATGAGGGTAGAGGCGCCGATGAGTATCCACCGCGTGCGCCCTACGTTCATGCCGAGCGAACGCGCCTCGTTCTCCGACAGCGAGATGATGTTGAGACGCCAACGGAAGAGCCAGATGACGATGATGCCCACTATCACGAGGGGCGCGCCGAGCCTGACCTCTGCCATGCCGACGGCGGACAGCGAACCCATGAGCCAGTACGTGATGGTGGGCAGGGTGTCGTTGGGGTCGGCCACGTACTTGAGCACGCCTATGAGCGCGTCGAACAGCGCGGCCGTGATGACCCCGGCGAGCACCAGCATCAGCAGCCCGCCGCGCCCGCCCAGCCGGCTGATGAGCAGGGAGACGAGCATGGCCGCCAGCCCGAAGACCAGCGCCCCCAGCGGCACGAACTGCAGCGTCTTGACGAGCAGGATAGTGAGCGCGGCACCGAAGCCGGCGCCGGCCGACACGCCCAGTATGTGCGGGCTCATGAGCGGGTTGCCGAAGATGCCCTGGAACGCCGCTCCGGCAACCGCCAGCCCGGCACCGATGACGAGCGCGAGTATCACCCGTGGCAGGCGTACCTTCATCACCACGGTCTCCTCGACCGGAGTCCAGGTGGGTGTGGTCTCGTAGACGTTGCCGGCGAGGATGCGGATGGCCGTGGCAGGCGTTATCTGGTAGCGGCCCACGCATAGCGCGCCGATGGCCAGTATCAGCGGTAGCCCGATAAGCAACGTGGCGCGGACGGCGGGGCCCATGGGTCTCAACCGGCTTCTGCGAGGATCTGTTCCAGCGGGCCCGTGACCGCACCCTCGTCGAACGCCACCACCAAGATCTCTGCGCCGTCGGGGCCGGTGCGACCGAAGTGCTTCGGGTCGTCGGCCCGGAACACGGCCATGCCGCCCAGCGGTATCTGGGTCAGGGCATGCTCGTCGAACTCTTCCCCTAACGCCAGTTGGAGCTGTCCGCGCAGCAACGTGAGCAGGGCCGGCTTGCCTGCGGGCAGACCGTGCGGCGGTATCTCTGACAAAGGCGGCAACGACGCCTGGATGACGACGGTATGCGGGTCTCTCGCCAGCACCCGCCGCGTAAGGCGGTCGCCTGCCTCCTTGCCGCCGAGCTCTGCCAGCCTCTCCAGAGAGACAGTGATGATGGACGGGTTCGACATCGCTGTTAAGACGCTTCCTTCTCACACCCCGGCGCCGGGGCGTACGAAACTGACCGCTTCCGGTAAGCGGCCAGCCACACGTTAACAGAATCCTGAGCTTATTAGTCAAGATACTGGTTCGGATGTGAAGGTCGTTGTTGGGGCGTTAAGCCGGGCTCCGTACCTGGTGCGTTGACTTCCGCACATAATCCCGACTACGCTACTCGGGTATATGTACCTGGAGCCCGACATCCAAGTTAACATCTTTCGCCCCGAGGTCAACCGGCTCCGTGGAAGCTAGCGTCACAGGCGCCCTCAACGAGCGTCCGGCCGTGGCGGCCACGCAGCTTTCGGGACAACTAGCCTTCAAGCGGTTGTCGCTCGTTCGGCGCGGCCTGCTGCTGCTAGACGAACTAGACCTGGTGGTGCCCGAAGGGCAGACGCTCGCCGTCATGGGGCGCTCCGGGGCCGGCAAGACCACATTGCTGCGCACCATCTCCGGCCTAGCCACCGCCACCTCCGGCACGGTCGACAAGCCCGGCGGACGTGTGCCCGTAGTGTTCCAAGAGCCGCGCCTGCTGCCATGGCGCACTACCAGGCAGAACGTAGAGCTGGTCCTGACCAAAGACCAACGGCACCGCGCCGCCGAATGGCTTACCCGCGTCGGCCTGGCAGACGCCATGAACACGTACCCCCTGGCGCTGTCCGGCGGCATGCGGCAGCGGGTGTCTATCGCCCGCGCCTTCGCCTGCCAGGAGCCCCTGCTGCTCGTAGACGAACCGTTCTCACACCTCGACATCGTCACCGCCCGGCAGCTCCGGGCCGACCTCAAGCGCCAGATAAGCGCCACCGGCTGCACCACGGTATGGGTCACTCACGACCCCGCCGAGGCCGCCGAGGTGGCCGTGCGCACACTGATCATGGCTGGACCGCCCCACGGGGCGTGGAAGCTCATCGACCATCCCGAAGACGACCGGAGGCATGTGGCCGAGCAGTTGGCTCAAGAGCTCGCGCACATAGACAAGCCCGAGGCAGCCGGGGTGGATCAACTGAAGGAGGTAGGGTGACAACTCTATCAGCTACCCCGTTACACCCCGTTAGCGAGAGGCGCGGGCACCGCCGCACCGCTCTCGCTACTCTGCTCGCTGTGGTGCTGACCCTGCTGGGCACCACCGCCCTGGCGCAGGAGAAGCTCGACGTTCTGCGGGTGAGGCACCCCGTGGGCATATCGTTCGGTGGACCGTTCCAGTTCATCGCAGACTCCGGCGTGCTGGCCGACTACGCCGCCACCCTTGACGTGGACGTATGGCCCAACCCCGACATACTGCGCAGTATCCTCGTCACCAACCAGTCCGAGGTGACGGCCGTTCCCTCCTACGTTGGCGCCAACCTGGCCAACCGCGGCGTAGACGTGAAGATGGCCGCCGTGATGGTGTGGGGGCTGCTGTGGGTGCTGGGACCGAGCGACTCGGGCAACAGCTGGGAGGACCTGCGCGGCCAGACCGTGTTCGTGCCGTACCGCAACGACATGCCTGACCTGGTGTTCCGCCACCTCGCGGCAGCCAACGGCCTTACCCCCGGAGTGGACTTCGAGGTGCAGTACTTCGCCACGCCACAAGAGGTCGTGGCCCAGATAGTCAGCGGCCGGGGCCAATGGGCCGTACTGCCCGAGCACGTGGCCACGCTGGCCCTCCGTAACGCCAACAACAACGGGCACGACCTCGGCAGGCACCTGAACCTGCAGGAGGAGTGGTCTACGGTCACGGGCAAGGCCCGCATACCCCAGGCCGGCATCGTCGTTCCCACCTGGCTGGCCGAGGAGCGCCCGGAGCTGCTGGGCGCCATCCTGACCGCGCTAGAGAACGCTGTGGCAGAGGTGAACGCGGCCGGCCCCGAGACGGTAGCGCGCCTCTCCCAGGCGTTCGATGTTCCGGAGGCAGTGGTCAAGGACGTGATACCCCGCCTTAACCTCCAGATCATCCCTGCTGCCGAAGTGCAAGACGAGCTGGAGGCCTTCTACACGGAGCTGGCCAACCTGTCGCCCGACATCATCGGCGGCAAGCTGCCCGACGCATCGTTCTACCTGGCCGATCCCAGGTAGCTCTGGACCGTAAGGTGGCCTGACCTCGGGCCTGCTGCACCCGGCCACACTGGGTTCGGCGCAGCAGGCCCGCCCGTCACAGGCGCCCGAGACCGACTGAATGAGAACACGCCTGCCCGCTTCCAGACCCTCCCAACGCTCGCGCCGCACGCTCGTAGGCGGCGCCATCGGGCTGCTAATGCTGGTCACCGCCTGGACCGTGCTCAGCTCCTCCCAGCCCGAGATCATCCTCCCTTCGCCCGCGCAGACCTGGCGGGCGCTGCTCCGGCTGCTGGAGAACGGCACACTGCTCGGCTCCCTCGGCCTCACCCTTTACCGCGCCGCAGTCGGCGTGCTTCTCGGCCTAGCCATAGGCGTGCTGTGGGGCGCCATCAACGGCGTGTCGGACTGGGCCAGCAGCGTCTCCAGGCCGGTCATAAACGCGCTCATGGCCGTTCCTCCGGTGGTGATAGTGTCGCTCGGCCTCATCTGGCTGGGGCCGGGAGGCGGCGTCACCAGGCTGGTGATAGTGCTGGTTGCCCTGCCCCTCATAGTCGTCACGGTCGAAGAGGCCGTCCGGGACCTCGACAGGACGCTCATCGAGATGGCGCAGGCCTTCAGGCTCTCGCGCCTGGACCGGGCGCTGCACGTGGTGGCGCCCGGCGTGGCCTCCCCGGTGTTGGCGGCGACCACCGTCACGTTCGGCCAGTCGCTGCGGGTAGCCATCATGGCCGAGCTGTTGTCTGCCATAACCGGCATCGGCGCTCAGATCCAGCAGGCCCAGACCAACCTCGATACGGCCAAGATCTTCGCCTGGACCATAACGGTCGTGCTGGTGGTGATAGTGCTCGAAGCCGCCGTGCTTAAGCCTCTCAACGCCTGGCTGCTCAGGTGGCGCGAGGCGCCGGAGGCAGGAACGCTCAGTTCGTAAATACGGTACCGGCCCCACCGGCATGGACCGCTGACAGCCACCTGCGCTGGGCATGATCGCGCCTTGCGCCGTGCGAAACGCTGGCGCAGGCCTGACAGCCACGTGCGCTGGGCATAATCACCTCGGGCCGCCACCGCCGTCCCACCACAGTGCCAGCGTCTCGGCCACCAGCCTCGCGGCCACAAGCTCGCTGCGACCGCTCGGGTCCAGGTTGGGCGCCAGCTCGGTGAGGTCCATACCTACCAGGCGGTTGCGCTGCAACGTGGCCCTTATCAGGTCACGGGTCTCGGCGTAGGTGAGCCCCTCAGGCTCCGGGCTGCTCGTTCCGGGCAGCTCACTGGGGTCCAGGGCGTCGGCGTCTACGCTCAGGTACACGTTCTTACCCCGCGGCAACCCGTCCAGGACCGCAGCCATGCTCGCGCGCAGCTCGGCCGCGCTCACCAGCTTGTGGCCACGCCCCCTGGCGGCGGAGAACGCCTCGGCGTCCGCCCGCACGCCGCGCAGTCCGATGACGGTTATGTGTGAGAGGTTAGGGAGAAGCTCCGCCGCACGGCGGAACGGGCTGGAGTTGGCGAAGCGCGTTCCGTTGCGACTGTCGCTGAAGTCGAGGTGCGCGTCAAGCTGCACCACGTGCAGGTCCTCCACGTCGGCGAATGCCCGCAGCAGCGGGAAGCTCACGGAGTGGTCTCCCCCCACGTACACGGGCAGCCGCGCCATGCTCCGCACATCGGCGGCGGCGCTCGTTATGCGTTCCAGGGAGTCTGCCGTCTCCAGCTGCGCCGGGTCCACATCGCCGGCGTCCACCAGCTTCGCTCCCGCCAACCGGTAGCGGTCGGTGGCGAAGTCGTAGAACCCTTGCGGCGGCAACGCGTACCGCCCGCTGGCCGCGCGCACGGCGGCCGGCGCGAAGCGGGCTCCGGGCCTGAAGCCCACGGCGAAGTCGTAAGGCACACCCAGGAAGGCCACGTCGTAGTAGGGGGCCGTCCCGCCCTTGATCATGTTCTCGACCGCACCGGCACGATGGTCGTTGCCTAGGTAGGGGGCCTTGAAGAAGGTGGCCGGGCCGGTGAACGTGAGCTCGGAGTAACGGCCCGCCATCAGTTAAGCTCCACGCCCGCGGCCGCCACGGCCGCCAGCAGGCTGCCGTCTTGCACCGCCGTACGAATGCGTTCCACGTCGGGCTTCAGGTACCTGTCGGCGCCCAGGTGCGGCACTACGCTCCGCAGGAAGGCGTGGGCGGCAGCGGCACCTACGCCGGCCCGGAGGGGCGCCCGGAAGTCGAGCGCCTGCGCGGCAGCCATCAGCTCAACCGCCAGCACGTACTGGGCGTTGGTCACCACCTGCCGCAGCTTCCGGCAGGCGTGCGTACCCATGCTCACATGGTCCTCCTGGTTGGCGCTGGTGGTTATCGAGTCCACACTGGCGGGGTGCGAGAGCACCTTGTTCTCGCTCACCAACGCCGCCGCCGTGTACTGCGCCACCATGAACCCCGAGTTCAAGCCGCCCTGCTCGGTGAGGAAGGCGGGCAGGCCGGAGAGCGCCGGGTTGACCATCTGCTCCGTGCGCCGCTCGCTGATGTTGGCCAGCTCGGCCACGGCCATGGTGGCGTAGTCGGCCACCAGCGCCAGGGGCTGGCCGTGGAAGTTGCCGGCGGAGATGACCACTCCCAGGTCGTCGCCGCCGCCGAACGAGCCGTCTACCCCGCCCTCGGCCGTGCCCACCCCGTGAGCGCCGTACACGCGCTCCTCCGGCGTCAGGTCATGCGTGACCACCAACGGGTTGTCGGTCACGGACTCCAGCTCGGTGGTGAGAACAGCGAGCGCGTGCGCCAGGGCCCTCCGACTGGCGCCATGCACCTGCGGAACGCCGCGTAGCGAGTAAGGGTCCTGCACCTTGTCGCAGCCCACGTGCGAGAGCACGATCTCGGAGTCCGCCAGCAGCCTGCGCATGTTGGCGCTGACTGCCAGCAGACCCTCGTGCGGCCGCAGCCGCCCCACCGCCGGGTGGAACGGCATGTGGCTGGCCAGCAGCGCCTCGACCGTCATGGCCGCGGCCACGTCGGCCGCCTGCGCAAGCCTGCGTGCGTCCAGCAGCGCCAGCGCCAGCAGCGAAGTCATGACCTGGGTGCCGTTGATGAGCGCCAGGCCTTCCTTCGCCTCCAGCACCACGGGCTCGATGCCGGCGCGCTCCAGGGCGGCGCGGGCAGGCATGATCTCGCCTGCGTACTCGACCTCTCCCTCGCCTATGAGCCCGAGCGCCATGTGGGCCAGCGGAGCCAGGTCGCCAGAGGCCCCCACAGAGCCCTGCGAGGGCACCACCGGGTGCACCCCGGCGTTGAGCATGCTCACGAGGCTCTGCACCACCACCGGCCTAACACCCGAGGCCCCGTGCGCCAATGACTGCGCCCTGAGCAGCAGCATCCCCCGCACCACATCCCGCTCGAGCGGCTGCCCCACACCCACAGCGTGGGAGAGGATGAGGTTGCGCTGCAGCTCCCTCACCTGCTTCTCGGCTATGCGGGTGTTGGCGAACCGGCCGAAACCTGTCGTTACGCCGTACACCGTCTCGCCTTCAGCCACCAGGCGGTCGACGAAGGCGCGGTTCTCCGCCACGCGCTGTAGTGCCGCCGCGCTCAGCGACACCTCGCGACCACTCCGTACTACTTCTTCGAACTGTTCCAGCGTCAGTGAAACGTCGAGCTCTAGCATCACCCCTCCAGCTGGGCCAGCAGCCCCTTGAGGCGCTCCAGCACATCGGCGGCCTCAGCCAACCGGCGCTTCTCCTCCTCCACGACTTCTGCCGGGGCGTTGGCCACGAACTTCTCGTTGCTAAGCTTCTTGGCCGACCTGCTGTGCTCGTCCTCGAGCTTGGCCAGCCGGCGCCTCTGGCGAGCAACATACTCCTCAACGTCCACCTGACCGCTGAGCGGCAGTGTCACCTCGAGTTCCGGCACCGCCTGCCTCAGCGCAGGTCCTGCGGGCCGGCCGGGCGCGATGCGCGCCCTGGCCAGAGCCTCGAACAGCTCAGGAGCCGCTTGAAGCCTGGCGGCCCCGGGGCCGTGCAGGTACACCTCCAGCCGGGCAGATGGCGGCGCCTCGGCGTCTGACCTCAACGCGCGCACGGCACCAACGGCCGCCTGCATGTGGGCGAAGTCTCGCTCCGCCGCCTCGTCGATATGCCCACCGCGCAGCTCGGGCCACTGCGCCAACGCCAGCTGCTCGTCATGCCCGAGCGCGCGGTAGAGCTCGCTGGTGACGAACGGCATGAGCGGGTGCTGCAGCTTGAGGATGCCCTCCAGCACGTACTTGAGGGTGGCCTTGGTGGAGGCGTCACCGGCCTGGAGCGCAGGCTTGGCGGCCTCGAGGTACCAGTCGCAGAACTCCGACCACGCGAAGTCGTACAGCTTGCGGGCAGCGGCGCCCAGGTCGTAGGCCTCCAGGTCCTGCGTGACCTCGGCCACAGTGCGAGCGAGGCGGCTCAAGATCCAGCGGTCCGCCAGCCGCTCGGGCTGAGGGTCGCCGTAAGCGGCCTCACCCAAGTTGAGCATGGCGAAGCGGGCGGCGTTCCACAGCTTGTTGGCGTAGTTGCGGCCCATCTCGACGCGGCGCTCGTCCCAGCGGATGTCCTGCCCACCGGTGGCCACGTAGCCCATCACGAAGCGCAAGGCGTCGGCGCCGTAGCGGTCGATCATCTCCAACGGATCGACGCCGTTGCCCTTCGACTTGCTCATCTTCTGGCCCTGCCCGTCCAGCACGAGGCCGTGCAGGAGCACGTGGCGGAACGGCCGCTGACCCGTGAACTCGTAGGCGGCCAGCTGCATGCGCGCCACCCAGAAGAAGATGATGTCGTAACCGGTCACCAGCACGTCGGTCGGGTAGAACTTCCGGTAGAACGGGTCCTCGGTATCGGGCCAGCCCAGCGTGCTGAACGGCCACAGGTTGCTGCTGAACCAGGTATCGAACACGTCCTCGTCCTGCACCAGCTCGAGGCCGGCGTAACGCGGGTCGTCTGGCGGGTCCAGGTCGGGGTTATGCGGGTCCGGCACGTACACGTTGCCGTCTCGGTCGTACCAGGCGGGTATGCGGTGCCCCCACCAGAGCTGGCGCGATATGCACCAGTGGCGCAGGTTGGCCAGCCAGTCCCGGTTCACCTTGGTGTAACGCTCGGGATGCACCTCGATCTCGGCCGTGTCGAGTGCGGCGAGCGCCCGTTTAGCCACCTCGTCTGTGTTGTAGAACCACTGCAGCGAGAGGATGGGCTCCACCGGCTCCTTGGTGCGCTGGCTCAATCCCAGCGAGACGGTGTGATCCTGCGCCTTCACGAGGGCGCCGCTCTGCTCCAGCAGCGGCACCACGGCCTTGCGCGCCTCGAAGCGGTCTAGGCCGCGTAGCTGCTCCGGCACGAGTTCGCCGGCCAGGCGCGCGTCAAGTCCGATGACGCTGGGGCGCGGCAGGCCGTGGCGCTCGCCGATCTCGAAGTCCGTGGGGTCGTGGGCCGGTGTGATCTTGAGAGCGCCGGTGCCGAACTCCAGCTCCACGGCTTCGTCCGTGATTATGGGTACCCACCGGTCGGTGAGCGGTATGCGCGCCCTGCGGCCCTCAAGCTGCGGCACGCGCGGGTCGGCCGGGTTAAGCGCCACGGCCACGTCGGCGAAGATCGTCTCGGGCCTCACCGTGGCTATGACGATGTGCCCGCCGCCCTCCAGCTCGTAGGCCAGGTGATACAGGTGGCCCGGGCGCTCCTCACGGTCTACCTCCAGGTCGGAGAGCACCGTCTGGCTCACCGGGTCCCAGTTGACGATGCGTTCGCCGCGGTACGCCAGGCCCTTGTGGTACAGCTCCACGAACTGCTTGCGCACGGCGCGCGAGAGCCCCTCGTCCATCGTGAAGCGGGTGCGGGTCCAGTCGGCGCTCACGCCCAGGCGGTGTAGCTGGCCCAGGATGATGTGGCCGTACTTCTCCTTCCACTCCCATACGCGCTTGAGGAACTCGTCCCGGCCCAGCTCGTGACGGCTGGTGCCCTGGGTGCGCAGCTCGCGCTCCACCAGCACCTGCGTGCTGATGCCGGCGTGGTCGGTGCCGGGCTGGAACAGCGCTTCGTACCCCTGCATGCGCTTGAACCTGGTGAGGGTGTCTATGACCGTGTTGTCGAACGCGTGGCCCAGGTGCAGGTTGCCGGTCACGTTCGGCGGCGGGATGACGATGGTGAACGGCTCTTTGTCCGAGTACGGATCGGCCGCGAACGGCTGCTCCGCCCAGCGGCGAGACCACTGCGCCTCCACTGTCGCCGGGTCGTAGCGGCTGGAAAGCTCGCGCGCTGCACCCTTCGGCTGGTCGGCAGCCGGCGCCCGCCCGGCGCCTGAGGTCAGTGGCTCGGCTTCTGTTCGTTTCAGTTCGGTCTCACTCATCCGCGCCTCCATGCACAGCGTGGGCCACCGACCCGGCGGCTCCGCAGTCATTAAGTGTGTTGGACGGACAAAACAAAGGCCCGCCCGCTACCACTGCGGACGAGGCTGATACGACCCCGCGGTACCACCGCATTTCCCACCGGCATGTGACCACGCGCGTGGGCGCTCGTTAACCGCGCTGTCGGGGCGGCACCGGAGGCTCTACTGACCGGCACGGAAGCCGGCGTTCTTCCTCGAAAGCCGAAGGAAAGCGTTCGCTTCGGCCGACGGGCGACGTTCGGCGGGGCTCCTCTACCCGGGCTTCCAGCCGCCGCGCCTGCTTTGACAGTTGCGGTCGACCCGGGCTCTCTGGAAAGGAGTCGAACTCGCTTACTCCTCCCGCTAGGCAAGAGACTAACACGCTTGCTAGAGATGTTCTCCACTGTAAGGATCAACAAGCAGCGTGGCTGTCGCAGCGCCTGGCGCGACATCACCCTGCGTGACACCCTCATCAAGTACAGGGTCGGCGTTTCATGCATGTAGGTACATACGAGCTCAGCCCTATTATGGTGTACGGATGCAGGTGAGTGACGCCACCGACGCTGACAACCACGGGGCTCCGGAGGAACTGGAGCGCCTGGTTCAGCAGGCTCGCTCGCTGGAGAACGACAGCGCAGAGGCCTACCTCGCTGCCGCCCGCAAGGCCACCGAGCTGGCAGCGCGCCAGGACGCCTCTTCTACGCTGCGGCTGAAGGCCATGTGCGAGCTAGGCAACGCCTACCGCGTGAACGCCGACTACGCCAACGCCATCGAGACGCTGAGCCAGGTGATAGACACCGCGCCCGACCTGCTGCCCGAGGCCGACCGCTATCAGGTACTCGCGCTGGCGCACCTGCGCAGCGCCATCGTCTACGACGTCATCAACTCCGTCGTAGCCGGGCTGGAGCAGCTACAGCACGCAGCTCGCTACTACCGGCTGGCAGACGACCGGGCAGGGCTTGCGAAGAGCACGGTGGTGCGCGGGGCCCTCTATTCACGGATCAACGACACCGAACACGCCGCCCAGTGCTTCGAGCAGAGCCTGGAGTACTACCGCTCAGTGAACGACCGGCCTGGCATGGCCAGCGCCCTCTCGAACCTTTGCGTCATGTACCGCATCCTGGGCCGCCACGACGACGCCATCGCCGCCGGCCGGCAGGCAAGCGAGCTGGCGGAGAGTCGGCTGCTGCAGGCGGCCGCACTCAGCAATCTGGCTTACGCCCTGACCGAAGCCGGACGGCTGAGCGAAGCCGAGGCAGAGTCGAATCGAGCCAGGAAGCTTCTTAGGGCGGTCGGCGATCACAACTACCTCATCGAGCACCAGCGCCTGCACGCCGACATCATCGGCCGGAGCGGCCGCCTGGAGGAGGCGCGCGACGAGCTGCTAGACCTGCTGGGCACAGCGAGCGCCAAGGGCCTGCAACGTAACATCACGAACGCCCATCACGACCTGGCCCAGGTATACGCAGACCTGGGCGACTACGAGAACGCTCTGCGCCACTTCATGCAGTTCCACGACCTGGCGCTGGCAGATAGCCGCGTTCAGGCACAGCAGCAACTCGAACTGCACAAGTTCCGGCTAGAACTCGAACAGGCACGGAACCAGGCCCAACTGGAAAGGGAGCAGCGCGAGAGGCTCGCGAAGTCGTTCGCGGAGCTCGGCGCCATGCACGACCGCCTCTCCGCCAAGGCGAACCAGCTGGAGTGGTACAGCCACCGTGACGGGCTGACCGAGCTGGCTAACCGCCGCTACTTCGACGAGCGCCTGAGCCGAGAGTCGAACAGCGAGAGTGGGCCGGGTGCGCTCTCGCTCATCATGCTCGACATCGACGAGTTCAAAGCCATCAACGACCGCTACGGACATGTCACCGGCGACGAGGTTCTGAGGCAGACTGCGCGGCTGCTCGAGTCGAACACGCGGCGCGTGGACCTCTGCGCCCGCCTGGGAGGCGAGGAGTTCGCGGTCATACTGGCCGCCGACCTATCTGCAGAGAAGCTGTTCGGGATAGCCGAAGGCATCCGGTGTGCCTTCGAGGAGCACGACTGGAGCACCGTGGCGCCCGGACTGACCGTGACTGTCAGCGTGGGCCTAGCAACGCTCAGGGAGGCCGACGGCGACCCGGTGCGCCTACTGGAACTGGCCGACGAGCGGCTCTACGCCTCCAAGAAGGGCGGGCGTAACCGCGTCTCTGACGGGC